>JAZQBS010000227.1:0-28316 GCA_045545875.1 Bacteroidales bacterium | reverse complement strand
GTTGCTAAGTACGGTTACAAGCGCATCAAGTAATCCCTCTACCTTTATAATCCACCCCTCCCCAAAAGGCGGGGTGGATTTTTCGTTTCGACGCAGCTAGGTTTGGCTGCCCTTCCTCGTGTTTCGTCGTGGCCATCTATGGCCGCCTTTCCTCGTTTCCGTCTGCGGCCGTGTATGGCCGCTCTCATCTTTTATCAATACCCCACACCATGACCACTTTCAAACTTGGCATCATCGGCGCCGGTTGGATCGCCGACCAAATGGGCAAGACCATCACCCCCATCCCGGGTTATGAGGTCTATGCCATCGCATCACGTTCCCTCGAGAAGGCCCAGGCCTTTGCCCAGCGCTACGGCTGTACCCGCATCTACGACAGTTATGAGGCCCTTGTCCAGGACCCCGACGTTGATCTCGTCTACATCGCCACGCCTCATTCCCACCACTACGCCCACACCCGCCTCGCTCTCGAGCACGGCAAGCCTTGTCTCGTCGAAAAAGCCTTCACCGCCAACGCTGCCGAAGCCATCCAACTCCTCGACTTCGCCCATCAGAAAGGCATCTTCATCACCGAAGCCATTTGGACCCGCTACATGCCCCTCTCGCGCAAGATCAAGGAGATCATGGACAGCGGTGTTATCGGCCAGCCCCAAATCCTTCAGGCCAGCCTCTGCTACAATATGAAACACAAGCAGCGCATCTTCCTGCCCGAACTCGCAGGTGGCGCCCTCCTCGATGTCGGTGTCTATGCGCTCAACTTTGCCCGCATGTATTTCGGCACCGAAATCGTACGTCAGGTCAGCAACTGCGTTCTCGGGCCCACAGGCATGGATATGCAGGAATGCGTCTCGCTCACCTATGCCGACGGCAAGATGGCCAACCTCCAGTCGGGAGCCCTCTGTCTCAACGATCGCCGTGGCATCATCAGCGGTACCGAAGGCTACATCAGCGTCGACAATATCAACTGTCCCGGTAGGGTAGAGGTATGGCGCAATTACGAACTCGTCGCCACCTACGACCGTCCCATCGAAATGGTCACTGGCTACGAATACCAGGTCTTCGAAAGCAAGCGATGCATCGAGGCCGGTCTTCTCGAATCCCCCATGATGCCCCACGCCGAAACCCTCTCCATCATGCAGCAGATGGACTCCCTTCGCCGTGAATGGGGCGTCCGTTACCCCATGGATCATTAAGCTCATATTTGTAACTTATAGAGCCAACGACTGCTGATCTTTCACTAACTTGAGAATTATGGAATTGAGTAATTAAGCTCCGCCCCCCAGTTTTAGGAGTTTGAAATTACGATAAACCTGTACATCACTCAAATTGGTAGAAGCTCCAATTATGAGATAATGACAAACAAAGATATTAATCTACATTTCGTAACTGCTTTTGATCTTTATCAGATTCGAGAAATGTTCAATGAAATTCTTCTGGGGGATATAGAATACTCCTGAAATACAAAAAGCCTGTCGGCCTCTTTCGAGACTGACAGGCGATTTCGCTTGGATAGATGTCATCCATTATTGGATCTCAATCTGACGAGAAGTATCGACAGGTTTCTGAGGCTCGGTCTTCGGGATTTCGATGGTAAGTACACCGTGCTCCATCTTGGCTGTGATCTTCTGCTTGTCGATATCGTCAGGCAGTGTGAATGCCTGCTGATAGTGGCTGTAGGAGAACTCGCGGCGCAGATACTTGCCGGCTTTCTTATCCTCTTTCTTGCCGTTGTCCTTGGTCTCGGTCTTCTTTTCGAGGGTGATGACAAGGTTGTTGTCGTTGTCGATCTTGATCTGGAAGTCGTCCTTGGTCATACCAGGAGCGGCAACCTCGACCTTGTAATCCTTCTCTTCGTCGAGCACGTTGACTGCAGGAGCAGTAAGGTTGTTCTTACGGTTGGTCATCCAGAAATCGTTGTCAAAGAAATCGTTGAACAGCGTTGGGAACCAATTCTGATCATTGAATCTTGAAATCATTGGTAGCATAATTTTACCTCCTTTCGGTTGATTTATTTGTTAGACATGTTCTGGACGTTTGGTTAAGCATCGCTGTGATGCTTTCGCTATCGCGTTCACTTATAGATAGGCAATCTGCGTGCCAATGGCGTTAAGGCACCTTTTTGACCCGATGTAGGGACAAAAAGGCCAAAATGATGGACTATTTGTCCTCCATATTTTACCCAAAAAGTCCATGCAAAATGATAATCGTTATTCGTTAATTGTTAATTGAGGGTCTTTTTTGCGTGTCTTTTCGATTTATTAACCAAGATTATTTTTATTTTTGCTCCGAAATGCTTATTTTTGCCCCAGAATTGAATGTATCAGACCTATCTATACTTTATTATTATGGATATCAAGAAATATTTCTCAATCAGAGGTGACCTCGCCAGCCGTGAGGCTACCATCGAAACCATTTCCAACGGAGCATCGTTCCGTGGAGCCACCATATGGATTCTGATTTGTGCCATTTTCATGGCGTCTTTGGGTCTCAATGTAAACTCCACGGCAGTCATCATCGGAGCGATGCTGGTTTCGCCCCTGATGGGCCCCATCATAGCAATGGGACTTGCTGTGGGTATCAATGACCTGGAACTACTGAAACGCGCTGTCAAGAATTACTTCAACATGACTGCAATAGCCATTGCTACAGCGACACTCTACTTCTTTATCTCACCTTTCCATGAAAATGGTTCGGAGTTGCTGGCACGCACGTCACCTACGCTCTATGATGTGTTGATAGCCTTCTTCGGCGGTGCTGCTGGTATCATCGCCCTTAGCATCAAGGACAAGGGAAACGTCATCCCAGGCGTTGCTATTGCCACGGCCCTGATGCCTCCACTTTGTACGGCAGGATTCGGCATTGCATCGGGCAGTCTCCATTTCTTTGCGGGTGCGCTCTATCTCTACTTCATCAATACGGTCTTCATTGCGTTGTCAACCTTCGTGGGAGTAAGGCTGATGCGGTTCAAGCCGAGGGAGTTTTTCGACAAGAAACGTCGTAATATGGTCAATCGTTCGCTGATAGCAATTGTTGTGCTGACAATGACTCCAGCTTTCTTTTTGACTATGAACATTGTACAAACTAGCATTATTCATCGTCAGGTACGGCAATTCATTCATGATGAGGCCAATTGGGAAGGCACACGCGTAGTGGCCAACGATGTGGTGAATGATAGTACCTTACGATTAGTTCTTGTGGGACGAAACGTCAACGAAGAGGCCATCGACCAGGCAAGGCATTCGCTGAATCACTATTCAAAACTGAAGGATTATAACCTGGAGGTGGTACAAGGTGCTGACTTCGACAGCATCATGTCGTTGGGAAATCGTCTGGAGATGATGCGTATAACCCAATCGGAAAATGCCCATGCTTTGGACAACGAACTGAAGCGGAATGCATATTTGTCGGAACGCCTCACCGAATATGAGCGATATGAGGACATCAGCAATGAGATGAAGCGCGAAGTCGTCATCTTCTTTCCTCAGGTTTCTGGCCTGAGCCTATCAAGAACACTGAAGGTTTTCACCGAGGACCAGGAACCTCTGCGGTGTGTAACAGCCATCGTCGATGTCAAGGAACCTTTGTCGAATGAATCGAGGGATAAGTTGAATTTATGGTTCAAGGAGAAGACAGAAGCCGACAGTTTGCGACTTATCGTGGTTGAAAACTGAAACTCCATTGGGCGATATGTGATGAAATATCGGCCGATTGTTGAATAATTCATCTTTTTGTTTGGAAAAATGCGGCAAAAGAATTATCTTTGCCGCGTTTTATTAACCCTATTAATAACAATAAACCGTTTTCATGATGAAAAAAACATTGATTCTTCTTCTTGCAACCGTAGGTCTGATGGCCAGCTGCGGCAACAAGAATGCTAACAAGGAGGCTCAGGCAGCCGAAGAGGCTCCTGCTGTGAATGAAGCTTTTTATGCCCAGACTGTCAAGGATATGATGGGTCAAGACATCTCGCTCGAGAGTTACAAGGGCCAGGTGTTGCTCATTGTCAACACAGCCACGCGCTGTGGTTTCACTCCCCAGTACACCGAACTTGAAAACCTCTATGCTGATTATTCGGCCAAGGGTTTCACCGTTCTCGACTTCCCCTGCAATCAGTTCGGTCAGCAGGCTCCCGGCACAGAGGCCGAGATACACGAGTTCTGCACAGCCAACTACGACATCAAGTTCCCACAGTTCGCCAAGATTGAGGTCAATGGCGAGAATGCTTCTCCATTGTTCACCTATCTGAAGGAACAGAAGGGCTTCGAGGGCTTCGGTGAAGGTGAGCGTGCAGCTGGTATGGAGGCTATGTTCGACAAACGATTCCCCGATACCAATTGGCGTGAGAGCTCCGACATCAAGTGGAACTTCACCAAGTTCCTTATCGACCGCAATGGCAATGTCGTTGCTCGTTTCGAGCCTACCCACGACATGAAGGATGTCGAGGAGCAGATCAAGAAACTCCTGTAATATTTTTATCACGTTTTTTATCACGAATTAGCGAATTATAGAATTTTATTAATGAATCAACAATTATTAATTCCTTAATTCGATAATTCGTGATAAATTATAAGATTATTCATGATAAACTCTAAAGAAGCACCCCTTTGGATGTGGGTCCTCCGTCTGATCGGAGGACTCTTTATCTTTATAATCCTCGATGGAATCGCCCAGTTGCCGGGTACATTTTTCAAGAGCCCTGCCCCTATCATAATCGGTTCCATCGTGCTTTCTGCCCTTGTCCTGTGTGCATACTACGGATGGATAGGCTTGACCGAAGGCCAGCGGGCTACCGACTTGCCCATCCGTCGTCTATTGCCCGAGACGTGCAAGGGTTTGCTGACGGGTGTGGTATACTTCATCATCGTGGTGGGCATCATGATGCTGATTGGTGTGTATAGTATCACGTCGTTCGATTTTGATGGAATGACGCAACTTGCACAATTCTGTTTCTTCCTGACCATTGCGGTGGGAGAGGAGGTCATGTTTCGTGGCATTCTTTTTCGAATGATTGATGTTCGATGGAACACGTGGCTCGCCCTTATCGTCTCCACCTTGGTCTTCGGATTTGTACATATCGTAAACCCTGGAGCCACCTGGTGGAGCGCGATTGCTATTGCGCTTGAGAGCGGATTGCTGCTCGGTGCTGCCTACAAATACAGTGGCACACTGTGGTTGCCCATCGGTATCCATTGGGCATGGAACTACACTCAGGGCAACGTTTTCGGTTTTGCCGTATCGGGAAATGATTTCGGTGTGTCGTTCATTACGCCACATGTCGAAGGCCACGAACTCTTGACAGGAGGAATCTTTGGTGCTGAAGCCTCCATCATTGCCGTAGTTGTCGGTGTTCTCTTCGCTTGTTACTATATCAAAAAATTATGCCTAAAATAATTCCATTCATCAAGAAATGGCTGCTCGTCGTGGCTATGAGCCTTGGCGTAGTTGGCTATTTTGTTGCCGATGCCTTATTCGTTGAACCAGTGTCTCGCCGAGCCGTGGTTCATTGGGTGACGTCTTTGTTGCCCTATCTCCTTTTTATGATGTTATTCCTGGAGTTCAGTAAAATCAATCCGCGCGACCTCTTTCCGAAAAAGTGGCTCATTTACAGTTTTATCTATCAGTTTGGAGGCGGCTTGGCGATGATTGCAGTACTCCTTTGGGCTGGTTTGCCCGCATGGACCAACGGCTTGTGGGAAGGTGCGCTGGTTTGTCTGTTATGTCCGACGGCTACAGCCGTGGCTGTGATGTCAGCCAAACTTGGCGGTAAGGCTGCAAGTGCCACCACTTATGCTGTGCTTTCTTCGCTCTTTGCCGCGTTGCTTATTCCCGCTCTTTTCCCAATTGTGGCACAGGATAGTGCGGATCTCACATTCTGGACTCTATTCCGAAAGATCTTCGCCAAGGTTTTCCCCGTCATTATCGTTCCATTGCTCTTGTCGTTCCTCATGCGTGAATTCACACCTTCTGCCCATCGCTGGGTGGCACGTTTCGCCAAGGACAAGTCGTTTTATCTGTGGTCGTTTTGCGTGATGATCAATACGGCTCAGGTGCTTCGCATCATTTTCATGGGTTTGCTCGATGGCTACACTACGCTTTTCTATTGCTTCTTTGCTGCATTGCTCTGCTTCTTGAACTTTTGGGCAGGCAAGAAGTTCGGCGACACTTGCGATGACCGACTCAGTGCGGGTCAAAGCCTCGGACAGAAAAATACCATTCTCGCCATCTGGGTGGCTATGACATTCCTTCATCCCACTTCGGGTATCGTGATGGGTGCCTACATGATTTGGCAGAACATTTTCAATTCCTTGCAGCTTTCTTATCCGAAGCTGAGATAATTTTTATTTTTTTATTGTACATATGCAAGGTTTTCCTTTTCTCCGCATTTAGAGGGTAGAATGGGAAAACTTGCTTTTCTATTCCATTGTACTGTTGACTTTGCACCAGGCAGACAGTCGAGGTGCGCAAAAAAATGAATATACCAGGAAGAGATAACGAGCAACATATACTCGACCTGTTTCGACGAGGGGATTCTTCGGCGATGGATGCCTTGTATGCCCGTTACGCCGACTATCTGACGGGTGTCTGCTATCGGTATATCACCAATGAAGAGGACTTGAAGGATGTGCTGCAAGAAAGTTTCATCAAGATTTTCACGCAGATATCTACGTTTGAATATCGTGACAGTGGTTCGCTGCAAGCCTGGATGACGCGCATCGCAGTGAACGAGAGTTTGCAGTTGTTGCGACGACAGAAGAACGACCCGCTCCTTCTCGACACCGAACTGCCCGACCTTCCCGACGAAGATCCCGATACCGATGATTTGACGCCCGAAGTGCTCGTCAGACTGCTGAGGAAACTGCCCGAAGGCTATCGCACGGTCTTGAACCTCTACGTCATCGAGGGGAAGAGCCACAAGGAGATCGCAGAGTTGCTTCACATTAAGCCCGATAGCTCAGCCTCGCAGCTGCATCGGGCGAAGAATATGCTGGCACACATTATTAATGAATATAAATCGAAGTTGGTATGAACGACAAATGGATGAACGACCTGAAGGACCTGTCGGGAGATTTCCGCAAGAAAGCGCCCGAAGGTTTGCTCGACGACATCAAGCAGGAGATGTCGCGTCGTGGCGTTGTGCCTGCTTCCGAATCGAAGAAGGCGTCCGTTGTGCCGATGAAATGGTGGCACCGTGTTGCCGCTGTCGCTGCCTTGGCTTTGGCCACTGGGGTGGCTGTTTATGAATGGAATAGGGAGATTATGCCGCCTCAACCAACGATTGTTGAAAATGAAGTTGTATCAGATATCGTTTCTGAATCTTCTGACGAGAAGATAACTCCGGTTCAAGAAGAGAAAATAGCTGAGGCTACACCTACTGCGTTTGTCAAGAAAAGGCCAGGACGCCGGAATGCGTCCTCTGGGATTATTCCTTTATATACAGAAGAATCACAATCCGTAGAACGCACAAGCGTGGCCGTCGATGATAAGACCAAGGTAGCAGAAGTACAGATAAAGGATGAGCACACAGATGAGGTGGCAAAGACAGCGCAAGACGAACCGAAGGATGCTGTCGAGCAAACTAAGACCGCAGACAAGGTGCAGAATGCCACGACGCATGAACTCGAATACCTGGCCATGAACACTCAACCGAAGCGCAATTCCCATTCGAGGCAAAGTGGATGGGGTGTCGGAGCCTATTATGGAGGTGGCGGCAATCTTTCGATGAATAGTTTGTCTTCGGGAAGCGGAGAATACGCATTAATGGATGATCCTGTTGCACTTAACTCTCCTACGAATACTTATTATGGGGAAAAGGCAAATGAAGTAGTCGAACTCCCCGAGGAGAAACATCACAAGCCGCTGAGATTCGGCCTTTCGGTGCGATATGTATTAGACGAACGTTGGAGCCTTCTGTCGGGCATCACTTATAGTTATCTGAACTCCGACATCTATGTGGTTTATGGTTCGACCATTCAATCAGCAGAGCAGAAACTGCATTATCTGGGCGTTCCCCTTGCTGCAAGTTATAGTATCTGGCAGAACGACCACGTCAATATCTATGCCGTAGCAGGGGGTGAGATTGAGAAACTTGTGAAAGGCAAGCTGGTTGTTGATAGGGGAGTAAATCATAAATCGCACACCGAATCAGTCAAAGAAAATCGCCCGGTATTCAGCACCAACGCATCTGCGGGCATCGAATATCAGACGAAAAATGGTGTCAGCCTCTATGCTGAGCCTGGAGCATCGTATCACTTCGACAATGGAAGTGGCGTGCACTCCGCTTATACTGACAAACCTTGGGACTTTACGATAAATATCGGTGTTCGAATAAATATCAACAAATAGGATTCATCGCTTCGCGTAATAGTATCGATAGAAACCCACGCAGATGATGACCGAAACGAGGGAACCGATGGGCGTGGCAATACCCATCGGGTAGAGCGTGTCGGGATAATTGATTGAGAAGAGATAGCTGAACGGGATGCGTGCCAGTACGATGGAACAGAAGTTGTGGATGAACGAAATAGTGGAAGCACCGCATGCGCAGAAGAATCCGCTGAAGCAGAAGTGAATACCAGCCAATCCTGTGTCCCAGATGTAGGAACGTAGATATTGTCCACCTGAAATGATCACATTTGGATCGTCGGTGAAGATGCCGACGACCCAGTTGGCTGTGAATTGTATGATGATGGCGAGGACGACACCATAAGCCACCGTGATGCGCATAGCCTGCCAAAGCGTGCTCTTGGCGCGATGCATTTTGCCGGCTCCCACATTCTGTGCACCGATGGCACTCACAGCCGAGAGCATGGCAGAAGGCACAAGGAACAGTGCGCCGATCACTTTCTCGACAATTCCCACGGCTGCTGCATCGTTCAGTCCGCGCATATTGGCTATGACGGTGATGACGATGAAGGCAACTTGGATGAATCCATCCTGTAAAGCCACGGGGATGCCAACCTTCAAAATAGCTCCCATCTCGGCGCGATGCGGACGAAGTTCGCTGCGATGGATGGCGATGATGCGATGTCGGCGTATCATGACGAGTGAGATGATGACGCTCAGCGTTTGTGCAAGCGTCGTGGCCAAGGCTGCTCCCGCTGCATCTAAGTGCAGGACTCCGATGAAGACAATGTCGAGCACGATGTTGGCGACACAGGCGATGGCAATGAAGTACATCGGACTCTTCGTGTCACCCAAGCCTCGGAAGATGCTTGCGATGATGTTGTAGGCTACGATGAACGGGATGCCAATGAAGCAGATATAGAGATAGTTCTCGGTACCTTCGACGGCTTCTGTGGGCGTTTCGATGAGGCTGACGATACCCTTGGCGCCAGCAACCAGTACCACGGTAAGGAAGAGCGAGAACATCATGAAGAGCGAGATGGTGTTGCCGACCACGGCAGCCGCCTTTCGGTCGTTGCGAGCACCGATGGCTTGCCCTACAACCACTGTCGTGCCCATCGCAAGACCGATGATGATGACGGTGAGCATGTGCATCACCTGCGAGCCGATGCTGACCGCCGTGATGCTGGCAACGCCACAGTACTGGCCGACGATGAAGAGGTCAACCATACCATAAAGAATCTGCATGAAATAGGAGAGCAGATAGGGCAGAGAGAAGGTGATGATGTTGCGTAGGATACTTCCTTCGGTCAGATTTCTTGCTTGCATGCGATCAGGGATTTTCTTCTTCAAAGTTTCTTGCGGCCTCCTCGATGGCAGCATTGTGCCCAGTCAGGGCAGCAAAGGGTGCAAACTGTGCGGCACGGTTCATCATGCTCATCTGCGGATGAACTTTCGAAACGTGGTGCGGCAGGTTGATGATGTCGTCGTATTCTTCCATAATTGTTCAAGCCTTGTGTCCTCCAATCTGTTGGTTACGGTCTTTTGCCGTAGCTCCTTCCTCGTAGTTGAGCCCCTTGAGGATGGCGTTCTTGCCGAATCGTTTCTTGATGCTGAGCACGGCTTCCTGCATTTTGCGTTCCTTTTCGAGCGCGGTTTTTTCTTCGTTCTTCTTTCTTTCAAGTTCCTCGTAGTCGGTGAAGAGGTCGAGTTGGATGGGCGTATTGTGCTCGCTTGCCTTCGACTCTTCTACGACATTATTGGTCGTGAGGTTAATCCTTCGGATCAGCAGATCTGGATTGATGATGCGGTCGTAGAGCGACATCACAGCTTCGGTAATTAGCCGCGAAGAGGAAGTCATTCGTTCGAGGTTCGCCGTGCCATGGGCATGTTTCGGGGCCTGTCGTCCGTAGTAATCTGTCGTGACGGGCCCTTGGTATTTGGCGCGAATCTTCGGGTCGGTAAGACTTTCGCTGTCGTAACTGATGGTCAGGACGAGTTGGTTGGTGACGAGGCGTTTGTCAACTAGTTCGAGGGCAATGGCGTCAGCCATCTCCTGCACTACGACGCGCGCTTTCTTGTAGTCGTAGGCGCTCTGCAATACTTGTCCGTGGCTCATCGAATTGGTTTCTGGCCTGTAGGCCTTCACGGCTTCCATCGTGCAAGGTTCCCAACCCCATGCATGGTCGATGAGCAGTTCTGCATTCACACCAAAGAGATTGTATAGGAGTTCTTCGTTGCGCAACGAACAGCGTGCTATCTTTCCCATCGTATCGATGCCATAGGATTCCAGTTTTTGGGCAATGCCTTTGCCTACGCGCCAGAAACTGGTGAGCGGACGGTGATTCCAGAGTTGGCGGCGATACGACATCTCGTCGAGTTCGGCAATACGAACGCCATCCTTGTCGGCAGGGATGTGCTTGGCTACGATGTCCATAGCGATCTTGCAAAGATACATATTGGTACCGATGCCTGCCGTGGCGGTGATGCCCGTATTCTTGAGCACGTCGGCAATCATCTTGCGCGCCAATTCGTGCCCAGTCATCTTGTATGATTGCAGGTATTGTGTAGCATCGATAAAAACCTCGTCGATGGAATAGACGTAGATATCTTCAGGAGCGATGTATTTGAGATAGGTTTTGTAAATGCGCGTGCTGTACTCGATGTAGTAGGCCATGCGCGGCGTGGCGGCAATGTAATCGACCTCCCAATCGGGATGCCGGCGCAGTTCGATGTCGGAGGTCGATTTGCCTGTGAGCCGGAAGCCAGGCGATTGGAGACGTCGCTGGTTGTTGACCTCCCTGAGTCGTTGGATGACCTCAAATAAACGAGCACGCCCCGAAATACCATAAGCCTTGAGCGATGGGGAGACAGCAAGGCAGATGGTCTTCTCGGTGCGGCTCGTATCGGCCACTACCAGATTTGTGGTGAGTGGGTCAAGATGTCGCTCTACGCATTCGACTGATGCGTAGAACGACTTCAAATCAATGGCTATGTACGTGCGTGGCTTTTCCACCTTATTTCCCGCACACTCGTTGGATGGTTTTCTTCAGGATATGATAGGCAGGATGGGCCATTTCGCCGTGGTTGTAGCCCTGCATCTCGTAGATCTCCACGTCCTTGTGTCCTACCATCTTGAGCAAGCGCCAGAAGTAGGCCTGCTCTTCGTAGCGTCCGAAGAGTTCGAGTTCGCGATCGCCCGAAATAATTACAATAGGAGGTGCATCGGGACGGCAGAATGAGAGTGGAGCATACTCGTCGATAACGGGCTGGAAGGGTGTAAGTCCGTGCAACTTACGTACGTTGTAGTGGGTGAGCACTTGGGCACTGAATGGTACCAATGCAGCAATCGAGTCGGCATCTATGCCATATTTTGCCAACCAATGCTTGTCCAGGCCAACCATATCAGTCAAATAACCGCCAGCTGAATGTCCAGAGACGAAGATCTTGCTCGTGCTGCCATTGTATTCGGTAGCATGTTTGAAAGCCCAGGCAACTGCAGCGGCAGCATCGTCTATACATTGGTCGATGGTAGCCTTCGGTAACAGGCGATAGTTAACCGAGATAATTACATAGCCGCAGTTCTCGAGTTCTGCATCGATGTGTTTGTTGCCTGCTTCGAGGCCACCACCGTGGAACCATACCACAACGGGAGCATCCTTCACGTCGGTAGGATAATAAACATCGAGTTTGCAACGCTCTTGAGCATAGGCATCAGGGTCTGTGCTGTAAGGGATGTCGTCGATGCGAGCATACTGTGCCATGACTGCTAAGGTGCAGCACAGCAGCATAAGGGTCATAAATACTTTTTTCATGATTGATTCAGTTGCAAATAATAAATTGTTAATTATTAATTGTTAATTGTTATTTGATTAGATTATTTTTTCGAGCAGAATCAGCGTTACAAATCCGAGAACCAGTGCGTAGGTCGCTTGTTTCTGATAACCATGAGCATGGGTTTCGGGAATCATCTCGTCCGATGTCACGTAGAGCATGGCTCCACCGGCAAATCCGAGCATCGCAGGAAGGAATGCCTCGGAGGCGGCACCCAAAGCGTAACCAATCCAGACTCCCACGATTTCGAGCAGGCCGATAGCAAGCGAAATCAGGAAGGTGCGTATTTTGGTGACGCCAGCCAAAAGGAGAGGTGCGATGACCACCATGCCTTCGGGAACGTTCTGCAGAGCAATGCCGAAGGTGACAGACCAGGAAGTTTCACCCGAACCCATATCGTTCATGCTCACACCAGCTGCCATGCCTTCAGGCAGTTTGTGGATGGCGATGGCCATGACAAAGAGCAGGATGTGGTTGATGGTACTGTTGTTGGCATGTGTCTCGGGGTCTAGACCCGTGATGTGGTGCAGATGAGGGGTGATGTAGTCGAGCACGTTGAGGAAGAGTGCTCCTCCCATCACGCCGGCCACTACAATCCAGCAGTTCCAGCCTTCCACCATGTCGAAGGCCGGGACGATAAGTCCGAGTGTGGCAGCTGCGAGCATCACACCGGCGCAGTAGCCCAGCGTGGCATCTTTCCAGACGTGGGGGAGTTCCTTGATGAGGAATCCCAGGAGTGATCCGATAATAGTTGCGCCGCAAAGCCCGGCGGCGCTGATCCAAACAGAAGTCATAGGCAAATTGTATTTAAGTTAAGGCAGCACCGATGGCTGTCATGAATGTTGCATCTCGGGGTATGAGCAGACGGATCTTGTAGAGACGCTCAAGGCGGTCGAATATCTCACGTACATGGGGCAGGGTAGTCATTCGACCGATGCAGACGAAGGTTCGGATGCCGAATCCCTTGCCAGCAAGATGGGCCATCACGCCGATGTTCTGCAGGACGAGGTTCACGAGTCCGGCGGCGATGTCTTCGGGCTTGGAGTTGGGACTTGCTTTGCCAAAGTTAGTAGCCGTCACGTCGAGGGGTAGATTGGGCAAGGCTTCCTTGCTGACGTCTCCAATCTCGAGGTCGATATTCGACAAGGAGCCTTTCGCAGCCAACGATCGGAACTGCGAATAATCGACACCAGGAAGCATCAGTCGGAATAGACCATAGAGCGAACCACCACCGAGTGCACTACCTCCAAGGTGCTTTGATGTTGGGCCATCAAGCAGTACAAAACTGGTGCCTGTACCCAATGATACGACGATGAATGTCTCGTCCTTGCAAAGCCAACGAGCCGCCTTGGCATTGGCGTCAAACTCATCCACGTGAATTGCGGGAATGTCGAGGAGCGTGTCTCCAAACTGATCATTGCCCACTCCAGTCAAGGAGAAGTGCTCGATGTCGGTTGTGGCGATGTGATGAAGTTTCAGATAGTCCTGCAACTTGTCCTCAGAGAAACGGTCTTCCCAGATTTCTTCGCAACAGGTCTCTTTACCGTTCAGTGCAATGATTTTGGTGGCGCTTATGCCCAGATCTATACCTATTATCATAAATGGATTTTTGGGGATATTAAGGGATATTAAAGGATATTAAGGGACGATACCTTCGCCTGTCGAAATCGGGTCTAAAGAAACAATTGTCCCTTAAAATCCCTAAAACTCCCTTATAATCCCTTAATATCTCTAAGAGTTAATTTTTCCTTTTGCTTCTTCTAAAGCCTCGATGATTTTGTCACACCAAGCGTCAAACTCGGGATCTTCCTGCTGAAGCTCCGGATGAGCCAGGATGTGCTCGATGACCATGCGTGCACCTTGGTCGAAACGTGTGGTAGCAACGAATCCGGGTACGGCTTGCTTCAGTTTCCTGTTATCGAAGATCACGGTGCATGCCTTGTCGCCGAGCAAACCACCATAGAGGTCGTACTGCGTGCCCACAGCTGCCAGGAAGTCTGACGAAACGTGGTAAGCCTTGAGTTCTACACCAAGGATGTTGGCGATGATCTCGTGGATTTGATTCCATGTGAGGCTTTCGTCACCAGTGATTTGGAAGGCTTCGCCGATGGCGTGCTTGTTGCCCATCAGGCCAACGAATGCCTTGGCAAAATCGGAGTTATGCGTCAGGGTCCAAAGTGTCGTGCCATCACCAGGGATAATCACGGGTTTTCCTTCGAGCATTCGCTTCAAGACTGACCAACTGCCCTTGTTTCCGTGAACAGCCACCGGCACGCCACGTTCGCAGTAGGTATGACTTGGACGGATGATGGTGATGGGGAATTGCTCTTCGCGATAGTGGCGCATCAGGAGTTCCTCACATGCAATCTTGTTGCGCGAATATTGCCAATAGGGATTGGCCAGCGTTGTGCCTTCGTTGATGATGGGCGAGGAGAGTGGCTTGTGGTAGGCAGAGGCCGAACTGATGTACATGAATTGCTTGGTGCGACCCTTGAAGAGACGATAGTCACGCTCCACCTGTTCGGGTTCGAAGCCGATGAAGTCACAAACTACATCGAACGACATGCCTGCGAGTGCCATTTCGGCAGCTGCCTCGTCGTTGATGTCTGCGATGATTGTTTTTACGTTTTTAGGCACCTCATTTTGGTGTGTGCCACGGTTCAGGAGATAAAGTTCCCAGCCTGGTGTCTGTGCCACCAGCCTTGTGATTGCAGAACTGATCGTGCCAGTTCCTCCGATAAATAGTGCTTTCATAAATGTAGGGATTAAGTAATAAATTCCTTTTTCGTGGGCAAAGATAATGATTTCTTGCGTTCTTTCCAAAGTCTTTGCGGATTATTTTAGGATATTTTTTGATAAATGTAATCTCTGTTTGCATTTTGTTACCGAAGACATTGGAAAAAGCGCGAAAAACGTGCCGATGTTTGGCAAAATGAATGTTTATCCTTACCTTTGCTCCCGCAATCACTTATTCCAAACAACATTTCCAATTTAATTATGAGCAATTCCAAGATTTCGATGAGTCCCAATCCATTGGTGCGTTTCTTGAAGAAGGAGCCCAAGGATTTCACCCGTGAGGACCTCATCAACTATTGCAAAGAGAACGACATTCGCTTCATTAACTTCCATTATTGCGGTTGGGGCGGTCGCTTGAAAACGCTGAATTTCGTTATCCAGAGCGAGGAGCATCTGCGTGGAATCCTTGAAGCAGGCGAACGTGTCGACGGTTCCAGCCTGTTCCCCTTTGTGGAGGCCGGACGCTCGGACCTTTACGTAATGCCTCGTTATAAGACGGCTTTCGTCAATCCCTTTGCCGAAGAACCTTCTCTCGACGTTCTGTGTGCTTTCCTCGATCGTGATGGCGAGTTCTTCGAGTCATCTCCTCAGTATATTCTGCACAAGGCCAATGAGGCTTTCATCCGCAAGACGGGTATGCAGATGGAGACGATGGGCGAACTGGAATACTACGTCATCGGCGAACAGGTTCCGCTTTATCAGGTCGAGGACCAGCGTGGTTATCACGAGAGTGCTCCGTTCAACAAGTTCGCTGAACTGCGCACCGAGGCCATGAAACTGATTGCTGAGTGCGGAGGCGAGATCAAGTACGGACATTCTGAGGTGGGCAACTTCACCGAGGATGGAAAGATTTATGAGCAGAATGAGATCGAATTCCTGCCCACCAACATCGAAGATGCTGCCGACCAGCTTGTCATTGCCAAATGGATCATGCGTCAGCTGGCTTATCAATATGGTGTAGAGTTGACCTTTGCATCCAAGATCACTGTGGGCAAGGCTGGTTCGGGTATGCACGTGCATTGCCGTTTCACCAAGGATGGCAAGAGCATGATGCTCGAAAACGGAAAACTCAGCGACAATGCACGCCGTGCTATTGCTGGTTATATGGATGCAGGCACCTCACTACCCGCCTTTGGTAATCCCCATCCACTTTCATTCATGCGTCTTGTGCCCCATCAGGAGGCTCCGACTTCGTTATGCTGGTCATTCAGTAATCGTTCGGCTCTGGTGCGCGTTCCTCTCGGATGGCAGACCGAAATGGACATGTCCAGCAAGGTCAACCCCTGCGAGAAACCGCTTAACAAGGACCTTACCATCAAGCAGACCTTCGAATGGCGTGCTTCCGACGGCATGGCCGACACCTATCTGCTGATGGCTGCCCTTTGCTGTGCCGCTCGTCACGGCTTCGAGATGCCCGATGCCCTGCAGGTTGCCGAACGCACCTACGTCGATCTCGGTGTAAACATTCACGACAAGAGCAACCGCCAAGTGCAGGAGGCACTCGAGCAGTTGCCCGGTTCATGTGAAGAGGCTGCCGATGAACTCAACAAGGATCGTGCCATCTATAGTTCGGAAGGCGTATTCAGTGACTCGATCATCGACTACACCATCAAGTATCTCAAAAGCTTCGATGACAAGCACACCCGTCAGGAACTCATGGCTTCGCCTGAGAAACTCCTAAACTACGTGATGACCAACATCGACAACGGTTAATCCCGTCCCCTTCTGTCGTGTCATCAGCCAAGCTTGGCTGATACGAACTCTATGAGGCGCTGCTTGAAGGCAGCGCCTTTTTCTTCATATTCCTGCCTGCTCACACCTTCCAGGAAGGGCGCATCCTTCCATTGCTCCCACGTTCCAAAAATCAAGGGTAGTTCGAGGCAATGAATCGCCCCGAAGGACGATTGTCCATGTCTCCAATTCAGCAGCCACGTTTCCGTTTTCACGCCCTTCTTTTCGAGATGTTTCGCATATTTCTCAGCAGGCCAGCGAAAGACAATCCTTGTCACGATGCCGTTGAGAAAGCGGAAAGGTACGAAAGGCAGGGCATCGTCCTGTTGTGTCCATAGAAGGACGGATTTCAATCCAGGAATGATATGTTCTGGAGCCTTGATGTCGGTGCAGACCGGTGCAAAAGGCATTCCGCTGAGAGTACCGTGCGAAGCGTTGTATTGTGCTTCGAGCATCTTAGGGAGTGAGGCAGTCTTGGGGTCGCCGTTAAGGAAAGTAAGGAACTTGCGTGTCCTCTTGGCTTGTGCCTTGGCAGTAGCAGGGATGAATGGTGCACTGGCAATGATGGCCTTTTGAAAGAGCACTTGTTTCTGTTGGGCTATATGGCACAGTACACTATGTGCTCCTGCTGATTGTCCGAAGACGGTCACCTGATCGGGATCACCACCGAAGAGACGGATGTTCCGCTTTATCCATAGCAAGGCACAGACCTGATCCAGCAGTCCGAGATTCACGATATCCTTTTCTTCGTCATAAAAGAAGCCGAACGCTCCCATACGATAGGAGATGTTGACTACGACGATGTTTCCTCGCTCTGCCATCTCGCTCGCATCATAGCGCTGGTACATCCCGCTTCCCGTCAGGTAAGCCCCTCCATGCACCCAAACCAGGACGGGATGCAAGCCTTCGGTTGAAGGGGTGAAGATGGAGAGCCGCAGACAATCCTCGCTCTGCTCTTCATCGCTCGACATAAGCCCAAGCAAAGTGTCGAGTTTCGACGGATTTTGGGGACAGATGGTCACACGGCACTCGATATCGTCCACCGACTGGAGGTCGGGGGTAGGGATGGGTTTGCCAAACCGTTCAGTCGTGGCGTACCGGATGCCGATGTATTGTTTCATGCAGATTGTTCGATAATTGCCTTCAGTTCGTGTACATATTGTGCTGCATCGTGGAAGACGATACCGTGCATACCAACCTTCTCTGCTCCTTCTACATTGACGGCCTTGTCGTCAGTGAAGACGCATTCCTCGGCTTGGAGGCCAAACTTTTCGAGCAAATGCTCGTAAATTTCAGGCTCAGGCTTGAGAAGATGCACTTCCGACGAGATAACTTGTCCATCGAGCAGGTCGAAGATGTCGTAGTTCTTCATCACCTGGTGCACCTTGCTGCTCCAATTGGTAAGACCATAGAGTTCATAACCGCTGGCCTTCAGTTCTTTCAGAAGCAATTTCATACCGGGCACCTCGTCCGTCACAAAATCCACATACTTGTCGAAGAATACTTGAAGTTGCTCGGTGTATTTAGGATACTCCTGTTGTTTGCGGCGGATGATGTCGATAAAAGGGGTGACTTCGCGATCCAATTCGTTGATGAACTCCAACGAGGCGAAGAAGGTGTAGAACTCCTGTCTGTCCTCCTCGTTGTCGAAGAGCGGGTCGATGATGTGTGCGAAGTCGTAATTGACGAGCACTTTTCCGAAGTCGAATATCAGGGCTTTGATCATTGTCTGGTTCTGAATGTTTGTTTTGCAAGCAGCCAAGCTTGGCTGCTGACGATAACAAATGGGCTATAAAGGGTTATTTGTGGCAAACTTCTCTGCAAAATATTTCCACAGCGGAGCGACCATCATCGCTTGATGAAACTCTCCGCGTTGGAGCATATCGAAGACTTCTTCCTCGCTGAATAGTTCGATACGGATGTCCTCCGATTCTTCCAGATGCTGTGTAGATACTTTCTCCACACCGATGGCGAGGAACGTATGACTGTAGTTGGTGCATGCTCCAGGATTGGGACTGATGGTCATGAAATGTTGCCATTCGCCGCCCGCATAGCCTGTCTCTTCATAGAGTTCGCGCTTGGCACCTTCCATCGCATCTTCCCCTGGCTCGACACATCCGGCGGGAATTTCGTAGCCAGTGATTTGTTGGGCATGACGATATTGCCGTTCTAGCACGAATTGTCCTTCCTTCGTGATGGCGATGACGTTGCAGAAATCTGGATACTCCAGGATGTAGAAATCCTGTATTTCGGCTCCTGTGGGTAGTTTCACGTGTTCACGTCTTGCGGTCAGCCAGGGACGCTTGAAGAGGTATTCGCTCTCAAGCACTTCCCATTGCATCGGGTCTTTTTCCATATCTATTTGTTGAAAATTGCGTTGCAAAGATAATCAAAAAATCATTAGGATGGTATCCTCGTGTCTTCTTTTGTGCAAAAATGGAAGAATTATGGGCAAAAACTTGGAGTTTGTCGAATTATTCGTTATTTTTGCAGCGTATTAATCAATCCACACCAACACATGAAACGACATCTTTCCATCCGATTCCTGCTGCTGCTCGTTTGCAGTCTATTGACCGTGAACCTTATTGCTCAACCGCGCAATCCGATGCGTGCCACCGATGATGCATTCTTCCAAAGCGACGAGGCTCGACGCATTGGCGACCAGATGCTGCTCTATCAGCGCGTCACAGGTGGTTGGCCCAAGAATATCGACATGGCACGCGATCTTACTCCCGAGGAACGTGCAAGAATAGCACGCGACAAGCAACGTGACGACGATTCGACCATCGACAACGGAGCTACAACGATGCAGATGAAATATCTGGCGCGTCTCTATAAGCAGACGGGCGAACAGCGTTATAAGGAAGGTTTCCGTCGTGGCGTTGAATACCTGCTCAGCGGGCAATACGAGAATGGAGGTTGGCCACAGTTCTGGCCCAACAATCGTGGCTATCAGGTGCATATCACTTATAATGATGACGCTATGGTGAATACACTCACCCTCTTCCGTGACCTTTTCGAGGGGCGCGACATCTATGGGGGTGACCTTATCGACGACGAACTCCGTGAAAGGCTTCGCACATCGTTCGACAAAGGAATCGACTGTATCCTCAATACACAGATTCGTGTGAAGGGCAAGCCTACCATCTGGTGTCAGCAGCACGACCACGAGACATTCGAACCGGCCGCTGCCCGTGCCTACGAACTGCCATCCTACGGCCCGTCGGAGAGCGCAGGCATACTGCGCCTGCTCATGGAGCTGCCTAATCCCGACAAGCGCGTCAAGGCTGCTGTGCATGGTGGCATGAAGTGGCTCGATACCTACAAACTCACTGGCCTGCGCTACGTGCGAGCTCGTCAAGGACGAAACGATACCGATGCCGACACGCATCTGGAGAAAGATCCTACGGCATCACCGCTTTGGGGACGTTTCTACGACCTCGTAAATGTTGAACCCTACGTTTGCGATCGTGACGGTCTGCCGCGCAAGCACCTCAATCAGATTGGTCCCGAACGCCGCAATGGCTATGGTTGGTATGTCACACGTCCTGCAGAATTATATCCGCTCTATGATACTTGGGCAGACAAGTACGACAAGCGACATAAGGTGAAGATCAGCCTCGACACCAAAGGTGCCAACGAAACCGGGCTCATTGATATGGATCGCAAACCCGTTGTCAATCCCAAGAACTTTGACATTGTGGTTCGTCCAGGTGAAAGTATTCAGAAAGCCATTGAACAGGCTCCCGATGAAGGCTCGGAACCTTTCAAGATTCTTGTCATGAACGGTATTTATCGTCAGAAGGTTATCATCGACAAGCCGAACATCGTGCTGGTGGGAGAGGATTGTGACAGCACACGCCTTATCCTCGCCGAGACGGGAAATACCATCACTGTGCCCGAATACAAGGGCAAGAAGGTGCACATGGGTGTCATCGTGCTCACCGAGGAAGCCGACAATTGCGTCATCAGCGGTATGACGGTCTATAATAACTACGGAACGACAGTCGAAGAGACCACCGTCCACCAGATGGCCATCTACGGCCGTGCCAACCATACCATCATCGTCAACTGTAATGTTTGGGCCGACGGCAACGATGCACTTTCTCTTTGGGCACCTGAGGGCGAAGGCATGTATTATCACGCTGACCTCGACCTGCGTTGTCCGGGTGTGGATTTCATGTGTCCGCGTGGTTGGTGCTTTGCCACGCGTTGCAAATTCTACGGCGACGGCCGCGCCATACTTTGGCATGACGGTCGCGGAAACAGATTGAAGAAGTTTGTGGTCAAGGATTCCTGGTTCGATGCCAAGTCGCCCACACTTTTAGGCCGTTATCATCATGACCATCAGATTTATCTGCTCAACTGCCACCTTTCGGAGCAGATTCTCGATGCCAACATCCAATATGCCTATTCCGACAAGGTGCTCGATCCCTGTCCGTGGGGCAATCGTGTCTATTACTATCATTGCATTCGCGAAGGCGGACAAGGCCATTGGCTCGACGACAATCTCCAACAGGCCGTGGGCTCACCTCGCAATTATGAGATGACTGCCCAGTGGACCTTCAACTACGAATGGGATCCCGAGCAATGTCTGCGTGACCTCTGGTATCTGCTGGCATATTAGACCCCCTCAATCCCCCTGCTTAGGGGGAGAACCTCTCTTAACCCTTCTTAACCCCTCCAAACCACTCTTAACTCCAATAATGGAACAAGACCCTTTCATCGGACGTTACTACGTAGGGCGGCGCTACCTTCGCGAGAATCGTCTCTATCATGTGCTGGGCACCTACATGCCCAGTTACAACGCGAAGCACGTCTATCGCTGTGAGACGCTCGACTACGATGGCGACTATGCAGTAAAGGTGGAGTATGACCATATCGATGTGGAGACTGCTCCCGACTTCTTCTTACAGGAGATTACGCATGAGCAGTATATGCGTGGCATCGAACTTTTCTACCAGTCGGTTGCTCGCATTCGCCAATATATTCTGTCGATGAAAGGCATTCCTTGCGACCACATTCAGATTGGCAAGGCTTATCGTTGCTTCGATATTCTTTATTACAACATCAAGCAGAATCCCAAGGACCTGCTCGTCGAGTGCGAAAGCATAAAGATTGAACCTTCTTCTGTCACCCTCGGCAATTCCTGGATTCCCATCAACTTCGCCAAGGTCAACCGCATTGCCTACGAGGAAATCGACCTCACCGATGCACAGAAAGCCATCAAGCAATTCCAGTTTCTTCACGCCACTGTCCGCAGTTACATTGATGCGCTGGTGAAAGAGTAAGTATCTTTTTACAAATAAAGAAAAATTGTGAGCTAAATCGACATTTTCTATTTATAGGACAATTAGTCGATTTAGCTCACATTTTTCTTATAATTCGGTAATTCTCAAATTCGGGATGATAATTCATTCAAATGCATAACGGAATCCCAGTACCTTGTTCCAGTTGCCACGCGTGAAGTCGGGAACTTCGACGGGAGCAAAATCATTTTCGAGGGAGAGGGCAGAGAGGGGGCTGATGCAGCACCACTCGGCAAGGTCATAGACGTCCATGTCGAGGGGAAGTCCGTGATGCAGACAATAGACAAGGCGGTAGTCCATGATGAAGTCCATGCCGCCATGACCGCCCACACGACGTGCATTCTCTTCGAGGTCGGCAGTGAGGATGGGGCTGCGATAGGCTTGTGTCAAGGAATCGCGCACGGCATCGCTGACGAAACTGTGTGAGTTGATGGAGTAACCGGGTCGAGGATATTTCTGAGCGAAGCCTTTCGTTCCGGTCAGTTCATAGAGACGGCTGTAAGGACGGGGAGTGGCGGTGCAATGCTGGATGAGCATGCTCTTGCCCAGTTCGGTGCGGACCATCGTCATCGTGTGGTCACCATTGGCCACGTTTGCCGTGTCACCTCGCACATCTTTCAGATAGGCTGGTAGGGAGACGGCCTTGGTGTCCATCGATACAAGCGTCTTCATGCGGTCACCACGATGGATGTTGAGCAACTGGCAGGCAGGACCCATGCCGTGGGTAGGATAGACGTCGCCGCGATGTGCCTTGTTGTACTTCATTCGCCAGTCGTCATCGTACTCGGGCCAATAGGGTTCAAGGCAATGCAAGTAGCCTCCCTCGACGTGCATCAGTTCGCCGAAGACACCGTGCTGCGCCATGTTGAGCGTCGTCATCTCGAAGAAGTCATAGACGCAGTTCTCGAGCATCATGCAATGGAGTTGGGTGCGTTCTGCCATGTTGATCACGTCCCAAATCTCCTGCATCGTCAAGGCTGCGGGCACTTCGCAAGCCACGTTCTTGCCGTGCTCCATGGCATAAAGCATCATGGGAGCGTGATCTATCCAGTCGGTGCAAATGTATATAAGATTGATGTCAGGACGTTCACATACGGCCTTCCAGGCATCCTCGCTACCAGCATAAGTATCTGCTTCGGGCATGCCTGCTGCACGCAGGAAACGCTGACACGAGTCGGCACGCTCCTGATGCAGGTCGCAGAGCGCCTTGATTTCCACATCAGGGAGGTTGGTATAGCGATAGACGGCATCCTCGCCTCGCATGCCAAGGCCAATAAAGCCGACACGAATGGTGTCGATGGGTGGAAGGCGAAGCCCGAGCACGTCTTTCTGTCCGGCAGGACGAGCGGGTGTTTCCACGGAGATGATGCGGCTTTTATGTGCGTTGCTGTTGCATCCGCAAAGGATGATACTGCAGATTACTGCTACTGCAAGAAGTAGC
The DNA here is from genome assembly GCA_045545875.1 of Bacteroidales bacterium. GTDB lineage: Bacteria > Bacteroidota > Bacteroidia > Bacteroidales > UBA3663 > Liminaster. Next base: position 4,865 of record JAZQBS010000227.1, on the reverse strand, counting down.
TGTATTAAATGACGTTTCATATTTTTTGGGGGTAAAGTTATTGTTATAGTGACTATATTTACTATAGTGACTATAAATACTATAGGTACTATAATTATTTAAAGGATTAAAGTAGCAATGAACTCTTTCATCCTGGGCATGCACTCTTCTACGCTCTGGAGCAACTTCATCTGTGCCTTTGCGCGGACGAGGTTGTGCTCGGGATACGCAATCTTGTAGTAAGTGTCGCCATTGAGATAATCGCCAAGGAAGCGAACCGCCTGCATATATGGGAAGAGTGCAGCGGCGTAGGGGAGGTGCGAAATCTCGATGTCGGTGAGGAAACGGGCGCTTTCGAGATAACCGCGCGTGAAGGCTTCGAAGATCCCCATGTTGAAGCCAACGCGGCTAAGGTCGGGTTCATCTTCGGCAGCGGTGTTGGCAGCAGTGCGCAGGAAGTCTCCGTAGTCGGAGAAGATGAAGTTGGGCATCACGGTGTCGAGGTCGATGACGCAAAGCACCTTTCCCTCGCGGTCGAAGAGGATGTTGTTCACCTTTGTGTCGCAATGGCAAATGCGTTTGGGCAGGAGTCCGGCACGATGCAGACGTTCGCCTTCGCACATTGCTTCGGCTCTTTGCTCGATACCGTCGATGAGGTCGCTCACCTTGTTTGCCCTTCCTGCCCGATTATTGCGGACTGCCTCACGGAACTCCTCAAGGCGAAACTCCATGTTGTGGAAGTTGGGAATGGTTTCGCCCAACTCGATGGGGATATCTGCCAGCATATTCTGGAATTCTCCGAAGGCAAGGCCGGCAAAGTGCGAATACTTGGCATCGACCACATCGAAACTCTCCGAATCGGCGATGCAGATCATCAGTCGCCAATAAGATTCTCCGTCGAAATGGTAGTATTTACCTTCGTGGGTGGGAAGGAATCGAAGCACGCGGCGGTTGAGGTCTTTGACGCCTTGCTGTTCCAGTTTCTTGCGAATATGATTGGTGACGGCGATGATGTTGTCCATCAGCATATCCACATTTCGGAAGATGTGATGGTTGATGCGTTGCAGCACGTAGTCGGGAGTGTCATCGCCCTCGGTGATGACGCGGAATGTATCGTTGATGTGCCCGTTCCCAAAAGGTTGTACGGCAGCGATTTTCCCTTTGATGTCAAATGCGGAAACTATCTGTTGTTCTTTCTTCATGTTTTAGAAAAGATTCGAGGCAAAGATATTGCAAATTTCAGCCGCAAATATATTAAAATATCGAATTATACCCAAACCAATTCGGTTTTTTTTGCCGTTTTTCGGCCAAATATTTGGAAATAGGATAAATAATCGTTATTTTTGCACCCAAAAATGCGAAAAACAGTATGAAATTCATCAGTTGGAATGTAAACGGCCTGCGTGCCGTAGTGGGCAAAAACTTCAAGGAAGTGTTTGAGACGCTCGATGCCGATTTCTTCTGCTTGCAGGAGACCAAGATGCAGGAGGGTCAACTCGATATCGAATTTCCTGGCTATCGGTCCTATTGGAACTATGCCGAGAAGAAGGGATACTCGGGTACCGCTATTTTTACGAAACATGAACCCCTTTCGGTCCACTATGGAATAGGTAGTTGGACCGACGAGACAGGCGCAGAGACTTCCGATCATGAAGGTCGCGTCATCACGCTCGAATATCCCGACTTCTATCTCATTACCGTCTATACGCCCAATTCACAGGACGGCTTGCGTCGTCTCGACTACCGCATGACGTGGGATGAAGCTTTTCGTCGGTATATGCAGGAACTTGACGCCAAGAAGCCCATCATCGTGTGCGGCGATATGAACGTGGCACACGAGGAGATTGACATTAAGAATCCCAAGGCCAACCGCATGAACGCCGGTTTCACCGACCAGGAACGTGCGCAGATGACTCAGCATCTCAATGCCGGTTTCATCGACACCTTCCGCCATTTCTATCCTACGCTCGAAGGAGCTTATTCGTGGTGGAGCTATCGTTTCAAGGCACGCGAGAAGAACGCCGGTTGGCGCATCGACTATTTCCTGGTCAGCAGTCGCCTTGCCGACCGTCTTGAAGGTGCCAGCATCCATAACGAGATCTTTGGTAGCGACCACTGCCCGGTGGAAGTGGTATTGAAATGATTCTGATAAAATAGATGAGGATTTTATTTATCACTCTATTTCTGGCTGTGCAGACCGTGCTTCCGAGTGTGGCTCAAACGCTTAAAGGTGTCGTATCGTTGAACGATAGTACCCCTTGCGCCTATGCTACTGTCTTTATCCCGTCCATCAATCGTGGTATTGCTGCCAACGAAAAGGGAGAATATATACTCGACAAGCTTCCAGCAGGAAAGTTGAAGGTGGAATACTCGTGTATGGGTCAGCAGACTGTGCGTCGCGAACTCACTCTCGTCAAGGGCGAGACCTTGGTCAACAACGAGATGCTGAGCGAGAAACTGATGCTTCTGCCTCCATCCATTGTGACTGTCGATGGCGAAAGTCCTGCACATTACGTGCTGCGTCACGTTTGGGACAAGGCCGACGAGAACCGTAAACGTATCGACACGTGGCAGGCCGAAGTAAAGTATGACCTCGGATTGAATGACATCGATCTTATCGTCAATGCTATTCCCAAGAAGTACATATTTCTCATGAAGACCGCAGCCACAGTGGCCGGTTACAGGAGAATAGTCAGCCTGGTCCTCGACCATCCTGCCCTTAAAGCCAAGGTATCGATGCTTCGTACCTATCAGAAGGGTAAGGTGAAGAATATGGGACAAAAGGTGATAAGCAACGAGCCGCTTTCCAGCAGCGAACAGAAGACACTTTGCGAAAACAAGATGCTCATCGACTCGAATCTTTTCGATGAGGTTTATGACCCGGACGCAAGTTGGGGGCGCAAGGGTTCGAATCGCGACAAGTTCGAATTGGTCGGTACGTACGAGCTGGATGGCAAGACCATCGACGTGCTCGAATATGTCAGAACCTCTACAAGAGAAGAGAAAAAGGTAAATGAGGCCGGTGACACTATAAAGACCAAGAAGATTGTCAATACAAATATGAAACTTCACGTTGTGGAGGACGTGTGGGGTGTCCTGAAATATGAACAACAGAATGATCTATCGCACTATTTGAACGAATGCCGCGATATGGGTGGCGGCATCTATATGCCCATCAGTTCCAGCGTTCATCTCAGCATGCCTCTCTATTCAAAAGAGGAGATCCCTAAAGAGATTGAGAGATTGGAGAAAGAGGATCGTTCGGGTTGGAGCAAGGCACAAAAACATGCAACTGATGCAATGATTAAGCAACTGAAGCAGCATCAGGATCGCGACGTCTGCTTCGAAATCAGCTTCGGCTACGATATCAAGTACCATTACTTTAAGGTCAAGTAAGATTGAAAACCTTTGCTTGATGAGATTTTTATAAATAAAATGAAGATGAAAAAGATTTTAATTCCGTTCCTGCTTGTAGCGCTTTTCGCGCTGCCAAGTGTAGCACAGACTCTTCAAGGAGTCATTTTGCTCAACGACAGTACGCCTTGTCCTTATGCCACTGTTTATGTCGCGTCTGCTAATCGCGGTATAGCTGCCAACGAAAAGGGAGAATATATACTCGACAAGCTTCCAGCAGGAAAGTTGAAGGTGGAATACTCATGCATGGGTCAGCAGACTGTGCGTCGCGAACTCACTCTCGTCAAGGGTGAGACGCTGATTCACAACGAGGCACTGAGTGAGAAACTGATGCTGTTGCCTCCCGCCATCGTCACTCCCGACGGCGAGACACCTGCCCATTACGTACTGCGTCACGTTTGGGACAAGGCAAACGAAAACAGGTCGCGCATCGATTCCTGGCAGGCTGCTGTGAAGTATGATGCCCGTATGAACGATATGGACTTGATCTTCAATATTATTCCGAAGAAATACATGATTCTGCTGAAGAGTGCCCTTGCATTGGCCGGCTATAAAAAGATCTTTAACCTGGCGCTCGATCACCCATCGCTGAAGGCGAAGGTTTCGTTGGTACGCACGTATGCGAATGGGAAGATTACCGACTCGGAGCAGAAGATTGTCGAATGCAACGAGAACCTCACCGCCGACGAACAGAAGACCCTCTACAAAAATAAACTCCTCATCATGCCCGACATCTTCGATGAGGTCTATGATGACTATGAGGATTGGGGACGCCATGGTTCGGCACGCGACAAGTTCCAGTTGGTGGGTTCCTACGAACAGGATGGCAAGATGATTGACGTGCTCGAATATATCGAAACACGTACCACTGAGCGTGAGAAGGTCAATGAACAGGGAGAAAAAGTAAAGGAGAAGAGAACCCGTCAAACCGTCAGTCGTCTCCATGTGGTGGAAGACGATTGGGGTATCCTGAAGACAGAGAAAAAGGGTGAATATATTCAGGAAAGCACCGAGTGTCGTGACTTGGGTGGAGGCATCTATATGCCCATCAGCTCCAGCAGTCGTCTCACGCTCCCATCGGTTCCCGCCGACACCTTGCCTAAGTTGATTGCCAACGCAGAGAAGAAATTGAAGGACCCGAATGGTTTCAATAAGACCGAACGAAAGATGGCTGAGAAGTTAATCAAGCAGTTGAAGGAGCACGAGGGACGTGACATCCGTATGGAGTTGTTCTTCGCTTATGACATCAAGTATCGATACTTCAAGCTGAAGTAAGGACCTATTATATTAATAAGGGCGGCATTCCGAAACTCGGAGTGCCGCCCTTATTATTGGTTCGCCCAGCATGGGCATATTCTAACGGGTGTAAGTCCCCAAGCCGCCCTGATAACGGGAAGGCTACAGCCAAAGGCAAGGGTGTCCGTGGCGACGCGGAATCTGAAGGAAGCTGGCGGCAAACATCTGCTCTGATG
>JAZQBS010000226.1:0-65749 GCA_045545875.1 Bacteroidales bacterium | reverse complement strand
ACTGAAACGCCTGAAGGTGGGACATGCGGGGACCTTGGACCCGTTGGCCAGTGGTGTGATGATTCTTTGCACCGGCAAGTGCACGAAACTGATTGACCAACTGCAGGCAGGAACCAAGGAATATGTGGCTACACTGCGATTGGGCTGTACCACACCCTCGTTCGATGCCGAACATCCCATCGATGCCATTTATCCCACGAGTCATATTACCCAGACTGCGGTCGAAGAGGCCTTGAGCCGGTTCCGTGGATCCATTTGGCAGGTTCCTCCTGTCTATTCGGCTTGCAAGGTGGAGGGACGACGAGCCTTCGACTATATACGTCAGGGCGAGGACGTGGAACTCAAGGCCAAGGAACTGGTGATTGACAAGCTCGAACTCCTCGACCTGCATTTGCCGGAGCAAGGACTCATCTCCCCTCATGCCGACGAAGTGGCCAAGATGGCACGCGAAGACATCCACATCAAGGATTATGGGCGTGATAAGGAAACTTACGAGATTGCCGAGGCTACCAATATTGACACCGACCATCTGTCGTATCTGCGGATTCGTGTCGTCTGTTCGAAAGGAACCTATATCCGAGCCCTTGCTCGCGACATAGGACAAGCGCTAGGCAGCGGAGCCTATCTGATAGGCTTGCGACGCACTCGTGTGGGCAATATCCGCGTGGAAGACTGTCTGCCCGTCGAAAACATAGAGCAGTGGTGCTATACTGTTCCGATTGTGGAACAGCCGATAAAATAGATTTTTTAAATATATACAACCGTGAAATTAAGCCAGTTCAAATTCAAGCTCCCCGAGGAGCGCTTTGCCTTGAAACCAAGCGAGCATCGCGATGAATGTCGGATGATGGTACTCCACAAGAAGAGTCGCGACATCGAGCACAAGGTGTTCAAGAACTTCATTGATTATTTTGGTGAAAAGGACCTTGTGCTGTTCAATGATACCAAGATTTTCCCTGCGCGTCTTTATGGCAACAAGGAGAAGACAGGTGCACGCATCGAGGTGTTCCTGTTGCGAGAACTAAATCCCGATATCCGCTTCTGGGATGTGCTGGTCGATCCTGCCCGCAAGATTCGTATCGGCAACAAACTCTATTTCGGTGATGACGAGAGTCTGGTTGCCGAAGTGATAGACAACACTACTTCGCGTGGACGTACGTTGCGATTCCTTTTCGATGGTTCGCACGATGAGTTCATCGAGACGCTCTACGGATATGGTGAGACACCTATTCCTCCTTCGCTCAAGCAGCGTCGTGATGTGATTGATGTCCCTGAGGATGATGATCATCCCTTCACCGATCGCGAGCGTTACCAGACCATCTTCGCTCGTAATGAGGGCGGCGTGGTGGCTCCGCAAGCTGCTTTGCACTTCAGCCGTGAGTTGCTCAAGCGCATGGAGATCAAGGATATTAATTATGAATTCATCACCGTGCATAGCAATCAGGGCAACTTCCGCGAAATCGATGTGGAGGATCTGACCAAGCATAAGATGGATTCGGAGCAGATTATCATCAGCGAAGAAGTAGCCGAACATGTGAATGCGACCAAGAATGCTGGCCGCCACGTCTGCGCTGTCGATACCTCGGTGATGCGTGCCATTGAGTCGAGTGTATCGACCACCGGACATCTCAAGCCTTTCGAAGGATGGACCAACAAGTTCATCTTCCCTCCCTATGATTTCTCAATCGCCGATTGCATGGTGGCTAATTTCTATGAGCCTTACAGCACTTTGCTGATGCTGTCGTCGGCATTCGGCGGATATGAATTCGTGATGGAGGCCTACAAGCTTGCCATCAAGGAGGGTTATATGTTTGGCCCTTATGGTGATGCTATGCTGATTTTGCCCGATTGATGAACCAGCATATAGTATATATCGGATTGGGCAGCAATCTGGGCGATGGCCCGAAGAACCTGGACAAGGCAGTTACCTTGCTGCAGAAAGAGGCGGGCGAGGTGCTCTACACTTCGAACTACATCGAGAGCGAGCCGTGGGGGTTCCAGAGTGAACATCGCTTTACGAATGCTGTAACCGTGATTCGCACTGCGCTTGAGCCGATGGCACTCCTTGATCTGACACAGCAGATTGAGCGACGGATGGGACGCACCCGAAAACGCCGATGCGGCGAGGGGTATTCCGACCGGGTCATCGACCTTGACCTGCTCATGTACGATGATCTGCAGCTTGAGACCGAGCGTCTTGTCCTCCCTCATCCGCATATTGCTGAGCGGGATTTTGTCAGACTCCCTCTCGAGGAGTGTCAGGCATTTATGCGCCAAACCAATCTATCATTTGATAATATTTCATCAACCGTATAATAACATTTACCTTTATGAACAGCTTTTGGAAAACAGTGTTGGCCGTTATTGTCGGCACACTTTGTGTAAGCATCATCAGTTGTCTCTTCACTACCTGCGTCTTCGTGGGTATGATTGCTTCGTCGTCATCATCCGACAAGGCTGTCAGCACCAAGGAGGGCGATGTGATGCTACTCAAGATCAACGGTCCTGTGACCGAGATTCCTGCATCTATGCCTTTCGCCTTCGATCTCCTGGGCGGTGTCACCAAGAATCAGGAACTTAGCCTGCGTGGTTATCTCAACGCTATCGCATGCGCCAAGGCCGATCCTAACATCGCTGGTATTTATCTTAATACCGACGGCATGTCGGCTGCACCTGCCAGCTACGAGGCTATTCACGATGCGCTTGTGGATTTCCGTGCCAGCGGCAAGTGGATTATTGCTTACAACGATAGTTATGGCATGGGCCAGTATTATGTGGCTTCGGCTGCCGACTCGGTGTATGTCAACACCATCGGTTCTGTCTCTTTTGATGGTATGTCAAGTGTCTTGACATATCCCAAAGGGCTGCTTGACAAACTCAACATCGAGATGCAGATATTCCGCGTAGGGCAGTTTAAAAGTGCCGTCGAGCCTTATATGGTGGAGCACATCAGCGATGCCAATCGTCTGCAGGTCGAGACATATCTGCGCAATATCTGGGATCAGTTGATGAAGGACATCTCTGCATCGCGTAATATTCCCGTCGAGACACTTGAGTCGTTGGCCAACCAGGCAGTGAGTTATATGGAGCCTGAAGAACTTGCCCAGACTGGTCTTGTCGATAGAATGCTCTACAAGAGCGATGTCGAGAAGATCCTGCTTGCCAAGATGGGCAAGGACGAACTCAAGAAGCATGCTGTCACCGCCAGCCAGATGATCAAGAATTACGATAAACTGTTCCCCGAGACTGGCGAGAAGATTGCCGTGCTATATGCTTCGGGCGAAATTGCCAGCGAAGCCAAAGGCAGTGGCGATGACATTTATTACGATGACCTCATCAAGAATATCCGCAAGATTGCCGAAGACGAGAAGGTCAAGGCCTGCGTGCTTCGTGTCAACAGCCCCGGTGGCAGTGGCTTCGCCAGCGAACAGATCTGGAAAGCCCTTATGGACTTGAAGGCTGCAGGCAAACCTCTTGTGGTTTCGATGGGTGACTATGCTGCCAGTGGTGGCTATTATATCAGTTGTATGGCCGATTACATTGTAGCTGAGCCCAACACCCTGACAGGTTCAATCGGCGTATTTGGTATGATTCCTAACTTCGGTGGTTTGGTTACTGGCAAACTTGGTGTCAACTTCGAGGAGGTCAAGACGCATGAATTCGGCACACTTACCACCATGCGTCGTGCCACCGAGGCTGAGGCTGCCAAGATTCAGCATGGCATCGATTCCTTCTACGACATCTTCACCAAGCGTTGTGCCGAAGGCCGTGGAATGGAGCAGGACAGCATCAAGGCAATCGCTGGCGGTCGTGTTTGGACAGGTTCGGATGCCGTCAACATCGGCCTTGTCGATGAGTTGGGCGACCTCAACACTGCTTTGAACAAGGCTGCTGAACTTGCAGGTATCACCGATGGCAAGTACTATCGTGCTGTATTCCCCGAAGCCAAGTCTTCGTATGAGACATTGCTCGAGATGTTTGATGACACCAAGCAGGATCTGACTCTTCGCATTGTTGACCATCTCATTGGCAGTACTCCCGCCGATCGTGAGGCATTGAAGTTCATCGAGCACCTGAAGAATGCCGACCGCATTCAGGCTCGTTCGTTCGATGCTGTAGTATATTAAATTATGTGTCTATATGCCGGAATATCGTAATTCCGGCATATAGACCTCATTAATCTCATGTATCTTCCTAAGGTAAAAAATCTGACATTGCTTGCCCCGCTCTCCCTGCTCTACGGATTGGGAGTTTGGGTGCGCAACAAGATGTTCGATTGGGGGCAGAAGAAGTCCACGTCGTTCGAAGACATCGTCCCCGTAATCTGCGTCGGGAATCTCGCTGTGGGTGGTACGGGCAAGACTCCCCACACCGAATATCTGGTCAATCTTCTGCATCGCAACGGCTATGGTCCCATTGCAGTATTGAGTCGTGGCTACAAGCGGCATAGCAAGGGGTATCACGTGGCTATGCCTCGTGATGGCAAGGATTCCGACGGGAAGGTTACTGCCGCTTTAATTGGTGACGAGCCATATCAGCTCTACCGCAAGTTTCCGTTCCTTATTGTTGCAGTTGATGCGAATCGTGTCCACGGAATCAACGAACTGTTGAAACTCTCCACGCCTCCACAGGTCATCATTCTTGATGATGCGATGCAGCATCGATATGTAAAGCCAGGCCTTACCATTTGCCTGAGCAGTTATCACCGTATCATGTATAAGGATATGTTGCTGCCAGCGGGCCGACTGCGTGAGCCTATGTCGAACGTTTCTCGTGCTGAGATGCTTATCGTGACCAAGTGTCCCAAAACTTTGCGTTCGGAAGAAGAGACCGAGATCTTGGCAAATATTCCTACCCGTCTTGATCAGCCTGTCTTGTACTCGGCCTATCAGTATGGAAGGCTTGTCAACCTCAATACGCTGGAGGAATGCGACATCGACCATTCGACCGATGTGCTCATTGTGGCAGGCATTGCCGATCCTAAGGTCATGGCGGATTATGTGCATACTCATTACCGCCTTCTCGACATTATCAGTTTCGGCGATCATCATCACTTTTCCGACAAGGACATCGAGACCATCAAGGCACGCCTGGACGGTGTGAATGGCAAGGAAAATGTTTCCGACGGCAGCGGCCGCCAGGCTGTCATCATTACTACCGAGAAGGATGCAGCTCGCCTTGTACACCATCCGGCGGTGAACGACGAATTGCGCCAGCGTATCTATTATCTCCCCACCGAGGTCTATTTCCTTAAGAATCACGCCGAAAAGTTCGACAAGATTGTGCTCGATTATGTGAGGAAGCCTCGTGCTGGTGTTGTGAAAGGCTCAAATTTAACCATTGGCAAATAATTAGCAAGCATGGAAATCAGTCATTACGGCGAATTCGGTCTGATACGTCATCTTACCGAAAACTTCCCGCTCAAGAATCCCAGTTCCGTCTATGGAGTAGGTGACGATTGTGCAGTAATCAACAACCTGCCAGAAGAAGGTATGACAGTGGTCACCACCGATCTTCTTCTTGAAGGCATCCATTTCGACCTGACTTATTGCCCGCTTCGTCATTTGGGCTACAAGGCATGTGTAGTGAACTTCAGCGATGTTTACGCCATGATGGGTACACCTCGTCAGATCACTGTGTCGATTGGTATTTCGAAGCGTTTCAGTGTGGAGGATCTCGACGAACTGTATGCCGGCATGAAGCTCGCTTGCGACATCTATGGAGTCGATTTGGTGGGTGGCGACACTTCTGCGTCGATGACGGGTCTCACCATTTCCATCACAGCAATTGGTGTGGCCAAGAAGCCAGTCTATCGTAATGGAGCCAAACCGAACGACTTGGTCTGTGTGAGCGGAGACCTGGGTGCGGCCTATATGGGCTTGCAACTCCTCGAAAGAGAGAAAGCGATGTTCTGGCAGGAATTCAATGATTGGAGTCGTCGAACCAATAGTGGCGCCGATGGCTCGAAGGCTCCCAAGTTCCAGCCGAAGTTCGAAGGACGTGAGTATCTGCTCGAACGTCAGCTCAAGCCCGAAGCGCGCAAGGATATTGTCAAGGCATTGCAGGATGCCGGCATTACTCCCACCAGCATGATGGACATCAGCGACGGTCTGTCGAGCGAAATGCTGCATATCTGCAAGCAGAGCCATGTGGGTTGTCGTATCTATGAGGAACGCCTGCCTATCGATTATCAGACTGCCGTACAGGCTGAAGAATTCAATATGAACGTGACTACTGCTGCCATGAATGGTGGTGAAGACTATGAATTGCTATTCACCGTCCCCTTGGAGCAACATGAATTGATACAGCAGATATCTGGTGTTCGCCTAGTCGGACATATCACCGAAGAGAAGCTCGGATGCGCTATGATTACGCGCGATGGCAATAGCGAGGTGACTCTTCGAGCCCAAGGCTGGAATGCATTTGTGGATTAAATATTATATAACCCTAATAAAAATTTTATACATGAAACGCAATTTTCTTCTCATCCTAGCAGCGGTATTGCTGCCTCTTTCGCTTTTGGCCAAGCCCAAGGTCAAGACACAAGTTGATCTTTGGCCCGATGGTACTCCTGTTGGAGAATGGTTCCACGACCTATCGCCTGTCAATGTGGAGTCGTTGGGCAAACAATACAAACTGACCGACTACGGCATCTTTGCCGATGGTACGGTCCACACTCAGCAGATTCAGGCATTGATTGACAAGATTGCTGCCGATGGCGGCGGTGTGCTTGTTGTTCCTGCTGGCACTTATATTACAGGTGGCATTTACTTCAAGCAAGGCACACATCTTCACCTGCTTGAAGGTGCCACGCTTCAGGGCTCCGACTTCATCGGCGACTATCAGCTCGCCAAGACCCGTATGGAGGGAGAGACATGTACTTATTTCGAGGCTTTGATCAACGTAAAGGGCCTCGACGGATTTACCATCACCGGCAAGGGAACCATCGACGGTAATGGATTGAAGTATCACCAGTCGTTCTGGCTTCGCCGCAAGTGGAATCCCAAGTGCACCAACAAGGACGAACAGCGCCCACGTCTCGTCTATGTTTCCGACTCCAAGAACGTAACCATCGAGGGTGTTCGTCTTCAGAATTCTGCCTTCTGGACCACACATATATATAATAGTACACGCGTGAAGATTATGGGTGTCTCCATCTTCAGCCTTGCTCAACCCAATACACACAAGGGTCCATCGACTGATGCCATCGACCTCGATGTAGTGGAGGATGTGCTCGTTCATGGCTGTTATATGGAGGTGAACGACGATGCCGTTGCCATGAAGGGCGGCAAAGGACCTTGGGCCGACGATCCTGCCAAGAGTGAGGGCAATGGCTCAAACCGCAATGTCATCATCGAAGATTGTACCTATGGTTTCTGCCACGGTTGCTTGACCTGCGGTTCGGAATCGGTGTTCAATCACAATATTATCCTGCGTCGCATTCAGGTCAATCATGCTACTCGTTTGTTGTGGCTTAAGATGCGCCCCGATACTCCCCAACGCTACGAATACATCACCGTCGAGAACATCACCGGACAGGTTTCGCGCGTGCTTTATGTCCGTCCCTGGACGCAGTTCTACGACCTGAAGGACCGCAAGGACATTCCCATGTCCTATAGCGACCATATCACTTTGCGCAACTGCACCATTGACTGCGATATCTACAAGGAAATTGAACTGAAACCCGATCAGTACGAACTCTCCAATTTCGTTTTCGAAAATATGAACATCACCGAGAAGAGCCCCGAGAAGGCTCCAAAGCTCGATGACGCAGGCGGACATGTCTTCTGGATCGAAAAGTAACTTTGCATTCCATCTCTATAACAACACATTATCCACACATCTATGAAGAAACTTTTTTTGACCATCGCTCTAACAGCTCTGACCCTTTCGGGTTTTGCACAAGATCAGCTCCCGTCACGTGCTGAAGTCCTTAAACTTGCCCAGAAGGTAAACTCCTGGTTTATGAAGAAATATGATCCAGCTGATGCTTTCCTTGGAGGTGGAAAGGTTCGAACCACCAATCTTTGGACCCGCGCGGTCTATCACGAGGGTCTCTGTGCACTTTATAGCATCTATCCTCTTGAGGAATATTATGAGTACAACCTGAAGATGGCTGAAGGCAACAAGTGGAGCCCTCGCTATGGCGCCTATAGTCTTGATGCCGACAATTATGCCTGCGTGCAGACATACGTCGACCTCTATCGCCTTGAGCCTGAATCCTACAAGCTCCGCAAGGCTATCGCATGCTTCGATGCTATCGTCAACAACCCCGACAACAGCGGATGGTGGTGGATTGACGCTATCCAGATGGGTATGCCTGCCTTTGCCAAGTTGGGCCGCACCACCGGCAACTATAAATATTGGGACAAGATGTGGCAGATGTATGAATATACACGCAATCAGTATGACGGCGGCCTGTGGAATGCAGCCGAGGGTCTCTGGTGGCGTGACCACGACTTCAATCCCCCTTATACCACTCCCAATGGCAAGAACTGCTATTGGAGCCGTGGCAATGGATGGGTCGTTGCTGCATACGTCCGCACGATGGACGAACTCGACGAGCCAGCTGCTCCTGTTAAGAAAGGACAGATTGTTGCCGATCCTTATCACTACAACGACTACAAGGCCGACTTTATTGCCATGTGCAAGGCTCTCAAGGGCATCCAGCGTGAAGATGGCTATTGGAACTGCGACTTGGGCGACCCCGACAACTTCGGTGGACCTGAGACTTCGGGAACAGCCCTCTTTATCTATGGTATGGCTTGGGGCGTACGTAAAGGCTATCTGGATCGTGACGAATTCATGCCAACAATCGTGAAGGGTTGGGAAGCTTTGGCGAAAGCCGTTCAGCCCAATGGTTTCGTCGGCTATATCCAGGGTACTGGTAAGGAGCCGAAGGACAGCCAGCCTATCACCGTTGATGGCAAACTTGACTTCGAGGACTTCGGCATCGGTTGCTGGTTGCTTGCTGCTACCGAGGTTTGGAAGCTCTCTCCAGGTGAGCAGGGATTGGGCGCTGCCAAACTGGCTGCTCTGAAGAAATAAACTTTCATAATTACATCAAATGCGATACCATAATTTCTCCCTAATTGTGCTATGTCTTGGCCTGTTGGCCATGGCAGGGCTTGATAATGTCAACGCTCAGGAGTGGCCCGTCGTAAAGCAGGAAGCCAAGCCTGGCACCCGTTGGTGGTGGCTGGGCAGTGCTGTCGATAGCGCCAACTTGACATATAACCTTGAGACATACGCCAAGGCTGGTATCGGAGCCGTCGAGATAACACCTATCTATGGCGTACAGGGCAATGAGAAGAATGACATCGACTTTCTGTCACCGCGATGGATGCGTATGTTGGGTCATGTTGAGGCCGAAGGTCAGCGCTTGGGCATCGAAATCGATATGAACACCGGCACTGGCTGGCCATTCGGTGGACCTGAGGTGACTGTCGATGAGGCTGCTACGCGTGTCTATTTCACCACATGGCATGCTGGTGACGTTGTTCCGCAATTGTCCGACAAGGAAAAGAAGAACTTCCCTAAGCTGCATAAGGTATATGCCTATCTCAACCTGAACGAGATTCTTGAGGTCGAGGCACAGTCCAAAGACATCAAGAATGAAAAGAAGCGACAGGAGTATCTTGCCAACTACCGTTACGATACGCTTTTCGTAGCATGCTACATAGCCAAGACCCGCCAGCAGGTAAAGCGTGCAGCACCTGGTGGTGAGGGTTACGTGATGGACCACTTCAATCCGAAAGCAGTCCAGAATTACTTCAAGCGTTTCGACAAGGCTTTTGCAGCCAGTGGAGTGCCTTATCCTCACACGTTCTTCAACGACAGTTACGAGGTCTATGAAGCAGACTGGACACCTGCCATGCTCGACGAATTCAAGGCACGTCGCGGCTATGCCCTCGAGGAATATTTCCCCGTCTTTATGGATGCAAGCTATGATGATTCGAAATATTTCTCTATCAATCATCGTACTTACCCGCAAGCCAAAGGCATCCGATTCAGGACACACGAGGAGGTGATTGCCGACTATCGTCTCACGTTGAACGACCTCTTGCAGAAGATGTTCACCAATCCTTGGATCAAGTGGGCTCATTCCCATGGGGCAAAGGTCCGCAATCAGGCACATGGTAGCCCTGCTAACCTGCTTGACCTGTATGCCTCTGTCGATATTCCTGAAATCGAGAGTTTTGGCCTTTCTGATTTCGGCATCCAGGGTTTGCGAACCGACACGCTCACTCGTCGCAACGATTCTGACCTATCGATGCTCAAATATCCGGCTTCTGCCGCACACTTTTATGGCAAGGAGTTTGTTTCGGCCGAAACCTTCACTTGGCTCACCGAGCATTTCCGCACTTCTCTCAGTCAGTGCAAACCTGACTTCGACCTGATGATGGTGGCAGGTGTCAACCACTGCTACTTCCATGGTACGACGTATTCGCCCAAGGATGCTCCTTGGCCTGGTCATTTGTTCTATGCGTCGATGGAGATGTCGCCCATCAATACCATTTGGGCTGATGCTCCGGCATTTTTCGAATATATTACTCGTGTACAGTCGTGGATGCAGTACGGTCAACCAGACAATGAATTGCTCGTCTACATGCCTTTCAATGACATTATCCATGAGTATCCAGGAAGACTCTTGCAGTTCGACATCCATTCGATGGCAAAGAAGGCTCCGCGCTTCATTCACGCGGTCAATACCATCTACAATGCTGGCTACGACATGGACTATTGCTCCGATCGTATGATACTGGACATCACTGGCGTTGATCCACAAGGTCGCATCATCGCGCCAAGCGGTGTGCGCTACAAGGCCTTGATTCTGCCCGAGGTCAAATATCTCCCTGACAATGTTAAAGCGCGTCTTGAAAAATGGAAGGTCTTTGGTGCTACCATCATCACAGTCGATAATCCTGATGATTATGTCTCGGCTTTGAAGCAATACCCCGCTATTGTTCCCGAGGATATGACGGCACTGCATGGGCTCAAGTTCATCCGCCGACACAATGTTACAGGTTATCATTACTTCATCACCAGTCTGCAGGACAAGGGTGTCGATGAATGGGTTGCGCTTGCTACCGAAGCACATCGTGCTTATGTCTTCAATCCATTGACAGGCGAAGTACGCGAAACACCCGTGCGTCATCAGGATGGTCGCTCTGAGGTATATCTCCGTCTCGCCAGTGGTGAGAGTTGTATCCTTCAGACCGTCGTCGCCGATCGTCAGCTCACGTCTTTCGATGGCTCCAAGGAGAAGGTTCTTCCAAAGATTAAGGCCGCTCCTCGTACGTATATGGCTCCTATCGATCTGACTGGCAACACTTGGACGCTCGTACCTCGGCAGTTCGAGTCATGGGGAAACACAAGTTCACAGACCATTCGTGGACTCAAGCCTTGGACAGCCCTTGGCAAGCCATGGGAAACCGGCAAGGGAACAGTGCGTTACAAGACCACAGTTAATGTGCCCGCTGGTTCCATCGGCGGCTCAAGTGACGTGCTTCTTGACCTCGGTGATGTGCGCGAAAGTGCTCATGTCTATATCAATGGTCGCGATGCTGGTGTGGCATTCTGTGCTCCATTCCAATTGAGTGTAGGAAAATATCTGCACGCAGGCAGCAACACCATTGAGATTGACGTTACAGGTCTGGCTGCCAATTATGTGGCCGAGATGGATCGACAGGGCATCGTGTGGCGAATCTTCAAGAATGCCAACATTGCCAACCTCAAGGGCGGTGCTGTCAGCTACTATGGAAATTGGGATGTTATGCCTTGCGGCCTCAATTCCACTGTCAAGCTGATTCCTATCAAATAAAGAGTCAGCACCTTTCGAACCCTTCGAACTTTTTTGAACTTTTCGAATGCTAAAGAATGAAAATAGCAGCCTTATTATCAGGTGGAGTGGACAGCAGCGTTGCTGTCCACCTGCTTTGTGAACAAGGTTATCATCCCGATCTCTTTTATATCAAGATCGGTATGGATGATGACGGATATAGTTGTCCACAGGAAGAGGACCTCGAGATTGTTCGAGCCATGGCACGACGCTATGGCTTGACGTATGACGTGGTCGATTTGCAGAAGGACTATTGGGATAATGTCGTGGCCTATACCATCGACAAGGTGCGTCGTGGCTTTACTCCGAATCCCGATGTAATGTGTAATCGTCTGATCAAGTTCGGTGCTTTTGATCAAAAGGTAGGTCATCTTTATGACAAGACTGCGACGGGACATTATGCCACTGTCATCGAGGAGGATGGTCGTTCCTGGCTTGGCACTACGCCCGACCCTGTGAAGGATCAGACCGATTTCTTGGCACAGCTAACAGGCTTGCAGGTTTCTCATAGCATGTTCCCCATCGGTATGATGGCGAAAGGAGAAGTGCGTCGAATTGCAGAGGAGGCCAAACTCCCCAGTGCGCATCGCAAGGATTCGCAGGGCATCTGTTTCTTAGGTAAGATTGACTATAATCAGTTCATCGAGCGTTTCCTTGGAAAGAAGGAGGGGCCGATAGTGGAGATTGAGACGGGTAAGGTTTTAGGCCGTCATCAGGGATTTTGGTTCCACACCATTGGACAGCGCAAAGGACTTTATCTCAGTGGTGGTCCATGGTTCGTTGTTAAGAAGGACGTCAACGAGAACATTATCTATGTAAGCAAGGGTTATCAGCCTGAAGCTCAGATGAAGGACGAGCTCGTAATGCGCGACATGCATTGGATAACGCTCGATCCTTTTGCAGAACAGACCAAAATCTTCCCAGTTGCAAACGATGAGGCTCCCGTTCTCTTCAAGATTCGTCATGTGGCAGAGCTTCGTTCGGGCCGTTTGACACGTCGAGCCGATGGCAGCTATCATCTTCAGATGGACGCCAAGACCAATGGCGTTGCTCCTGGTCAATTCTGCGTTATTTACACCCCCGACGGCCGCATTTGCCTCGGTTCCGGCGAGATTGCTTGGGAATAATAGTTTATTTATCAATCCTCTTCCATCAAGTTGAGCGAAAACGAATCTTAAGAAAAAATGAAAAGAGTCTCTTTATTTCTATTGTTGTTGCTTGGTGTTTTCGCATCATCTTGTCAAGAAACAGAAGATGCATTAGTTGTCAAAACCAATTGTGGAAAGGTTCGTGGTACGATGCAGGAGGGCACGATGGCTTTCCTCGGCATTCCATACGCTCGGGTTGAACGCTTTATGCCGCCTCTTCCTGTTGAGCCGTGGGACACTGTACGTGTTTGTGACCATTTTGGTCCGCAAGTGATGCAGCAGACTTGGGGTAAGGAATTGTCTGAAAGTGAGATGTCGGAGCAGAACTCTTGTGTACTCAATGTGTGGACTACCGACAAGAGGGGACGACGTCCCGTGATGCTATGGATTCATGGCGGAGGTTTCGATTCCGGATCATCGGCTTGGGATCCTGGTATGTGCTTGGCAAAGAAGGATGTAGTGGTGGTCAGTTTGAATCATCGCCTAAACATTTTGGGATTCTTGGATCTATCTGGAGTTTCCGAGAAATACAAGTATTCTGGCAATGTAGGTATGCTCGACATCGTGGCTGCACTGCAATGGATTCGCGACAATATTGCAGGCTTCGGAGGCGACCCGCAGAACGTCACCATCTTCGGTGAATCGGGAGGAGGGGGTAAGGTAGGTACATTGATGTGTATGCCCGCAGCCAAGGGACTATTTCATAAGGCTATCATTATGAGCGGAACTATCTTGAATGTCAACACGCAAGAGATGACCCAATCTTTGGGTAAGGCTGTGCTTGCCGAGTTAGGCGTTGACGAGAACGATATTGACCAGCTTCGCGACATTCCATATCAGCAACTCTATGATGCCGGCCAACGAGCCATGGCCGCAAGTATCGGCACACGTCGACCCGGAACACCGATGATGTGGGGCTTCGGGCCTACACCCGATGGGGAAGTGCTCCTACAACAACCTTTCCAACCGGGATTTGCAAGTATTTCCGACGATGTGCCTCTCCTCATGGGTACAACATTCAACGAACTGCAGAGGTTACAATACAATCGTGAACTTACCTTGATGCAGGCACGCGAAGAACTGCAAAAGACTTTCGGTAACGAAACCAATGCCTACATCGAGGCATTTGGTAAAGCTTGGCCCAATTATTCACCACAGGATTTGCTGAGCATAGATTGGCTCTTCCGTCCCAAGACGCTCATCACCCTCGATGCCATTGGAGGACATCGTCAGGCCCCGACTTATGCCTATCTTTTCACCTGGCGTTCACCCGTGAGCCACGGCTCAGTGCATGGCAACGAACTGTGTTTTTGCTTCAATCGTCTCCACCAAGCCCCCAATATTGTACCCGAGCCCTCATCCGATGATTTGATTTTGGCAGATACCATGTCCAACATCTGGTCTGCCTTTGCTCATACAGGTAATCCCAACGTTGACGGCCTTCCTGCCTGGCAACCTTACACCAAGGAGAACGGCGAAGTGATGATCTTGGATCACAACTGCGAACTTCGTCACAACCATGACCGAGAACTCGAAGAAATCATCGATCGTCATTGCTTCCGCCAGCTCGACGAGTTCCGCGCCAAAAAGCAGGAAAATGTAATCGGCAAACGGCTGATAACGTGCATAAAATGTCTTTAAAGATGACGTTTTTTCATCGAAATGAACAAATTAGGCTTTTATCTTTCATATTTTTGGCAAAAAAATTGTGGAATTCGTAAATTTGTTATATCTTTGTCCCATTATACGGAGATATAAAACTATGATATCTATGAATAATAAGTTTGATTACTCATCGAAGACCCTCTTCATTTGCCTTCTCGTTTGGCTTCTTCCAAACATCATTTGGGCACAGACCAATGAAGGGAATCCTTCGATTGTGGCAACGGGTTCGTGTGGCGAATCCGTCGCTTACACCATCTATTCTGATATGTCGATGGTGATCTCGGGAACGGGAGAGATGATGGATTATATAGGCGAAATTCCTCATATTGATGCCACGTACTACCAGAAAATAGAAAGTGTTGTAATTGAAGAAGGAGTGACTTCCATCGGTGAATTCGCTTTTTATGACTTCATTCAATTGACATCGATGAGTATCGCAAACAGTGTGACGAAAATCGGCAATGCCGCTTTCTATGAATGCAATAGTCTGACTTCGTTGGATATTCCGAACAGTGTGATAGAAATTGGCAATGGTGCTTTCTATGGATGCTATGAACTGACTTCTATCGACATTCCTGATGGAGTTAAAGTTGTTAGTCCTGTCCTATTCTTCAATTGCACAGGCCTTACCTCGGTGACAATCCCTGATGGTGTTACAGAAATCGGCAATGCTGCATTCGAATGTTGCTCCAGTCTGACTTCAGTGGTGATTCCCGGCAGTGTGATCACTATCGGTGATGCTGCTTTCGAATTGTGCAGCAGTCTGAGTTCAATCACTGTGGAAAATGCGACACCTGTTGCTATTAATTCTTCAACGTTCAATAATGTTGATAAGACTGCATGTACATTGTATGTTCCAGCAGGTACAAAGTCAGCTTACGAAAGTGCAGAGGTTTGGAATGAATTCGAGAATATCGAAGAGATGGAGGAACCCAATACCGATATCTCAGCTCTCGACAACGCAATTTATGTGGAAGAGACTGAGGGCCGTGTTGGACACTCAATGGATATTCCAGTGTTGTTGAAGAATTCTTCTAGCGTTCGAGCCTTCCAGTTCACTTTGGAACTTCCTGAGGGTACAACCATAAATAGTTGGGCGCTGAGCACTAACCGATTGCCAGAAGGAACTACACTTAGCGATGAGATTGCGACTCAGAAGATTGAGGGCAACAAAATTAAAGTCGCTTGTTCGTTAACCAATGGCAATGCTACTTTTACAGGCAATGATGGTGAGATAGCGACAGTCAATGTTACCTTCAGCGAAGATATGGAGGAAGGTACGTATCCCATCTATCTCACCGCATGTGACATTTCGAATGTAGGCGGATCAGATAATAAACTGAGCGACATCAAGGCTTCTCTTGTCCTTGAAGACTACGTGGACGGTGATGCTAATGGCGATGGGGAGGTACTCATCGGTGATGTTATCGCTATATTGAACTACATCGTAGGTGTGACTTCCGACAACTTCAACATGAAGGCCGCGGATGCTAATGGCGACGGAGAGATCCTTATCGGAGATGTCATTGCAGTGCTTAACATTATCGTGGGACTATAGTTATCTCTGTTCTCAAGTGGCACTACTGATTGTTTGCTAATCGATAGTTTAGAATTAAGTTACATTTTTAAGAAATAAAGCAATTAATTTATTATGAAAAGGTCAATGATTTCGAGCCTGATGCTCACTGGTATGTTCTTCTTCGGCGCAAATGCTGCGGATTTTGGTGGCAACTTCTATGTAGAAAATGCAGTCATCTTCCCAGGTGAGACTGCTGTGCTCTCTATCCAGCTAGACAATGAAATCGAAGTAAGAGGCTTTCAGTTCCAGATGATTTTGCCGACGGGTATTGAATATCAAAGTTGGAGCATCAGCAAGAACCGTCTGCCCCAAGGAACCAGTGCTAATGATCTGCTGTCCATGCAAAGCTTCAAAAATAGCAAGCTTATGTTGGCCGGCGTGTTGAATAGTGGCGCTACTGCCTCGTTCACGAAGGCACAGGGCGAAATCGCTACCGTGACTATTGTTGCTTCGCCAGATATTCCCAGGGGTACATATTTTGTCGAGCTTCGTGGTATCGACATCTGCGACACGATGGGCAATGACTATGATGTGCCTTCCACCACTTTTACTCTCACGGTTGGTGAACCTTCAGTTATTGAAACACTTCGCAATGAGAAGGAGAAAGCCCAGATCTATGACCTTCAGGGCCGTCGTCAAAATGAGGTTTCGGAAGGACAGGCTGGAATCGTGAACGGACGTGCTGTGTATCGGAAGTAAAGATATCTGACTGCGAAGCAACTTGACAACGGGAAGATCGGTCGAGTTTGACTTTATCTTAAAACAATTAAGCTTACTATGAAATTATTGCGAATAGGTTTTGCGATTGTAGCTGTTTGCATACTTTTCTATTGGGTTGTGCCATGTCATATTTTGGCATTCAATATGCAATCCAATAGTAAACATATAAAAGGGGCTGAAACAACTTTTGTTTTCATGTCTAATGATGATACAATCATTCCCAATGGCAGCACCATCACAATATCCGAATACGAGGATTTTGATTTCATGATTGAGATGCAGGCTGCCATCTGTGTCAAGAATGTCAGTGAAGATGCATCTAAACTATCACTCACATGCGTTGGCAAGGAAAACTATAAGGATATCGAATTCTGCCCCAACGGCAATTGTATGGCATGGCCAACCGAGGGCAACGAACTTACTACGACCTACAAAGATGCTGTATTGGCAGGTGGAACTGTCGAGCAGGGCAACAATTGGCTTCATGCTATAGCCTTTGATTCCAAATCTTTCAAGGGATCAATTGAGATTAAAGCCTTTTGCACTCTCGATCCTGATGATTGTGCAACAATAACAGTAATATTCGATACTGATGCTTCTAGTACATCTTCCCCCATTGCTTCAGGTCCCTGTGGCGATAATGTGACCTACACCATCTATTCGGATATGACGATGGTTATATCTGGTACGGGAGCGATGACGGATTTCACCGAAAATCTCGATGACTTAGGTGACGTAAAAATATTAGATCGTGAAAATAATGATTATTGGACGCAAGTTAAGACTGTTACGATTGATGAAGGAGTCACAAGTATAGGTACGTATGCATTTTCATATTGCGCAGAGTTGACCTCTATCGCCATCCCAAGCAGCGTTACTACCATCCGTTCTTCTGCTTTTTCTGGTTGCACGGGTTTGGCTTCTGTGTCTATCCCGAGCAGTGTGACCGAAATCGAATGGGGTGCATTCCAGAATTGCACCAGTTTGGCTTCTTTGACAATCCCGAGCAGTGTAACTATTATTAGAGCAAGTGCGTTCGAAAATACCGCTTGGTACAATAACCAGCCTGATGGATTGATATATATTAATGATATAGCATACAAATATAAAGGAGAGATGCCGGAGGGCACCTCAATTACAATCAGAAATGGTACTATTGGTATTTCAGAAAATGCTTTCTATGACTGCATAGGGCTGACTTCTGTGACGATTCCAAATAGCGTGACATGGATTGGAAAATTAACTTTTAGTTGCCCAAATCTGTCATCAATCTATGTTAATGGCGAGACCCCAGCATCTCTTTGTACATATGAAGAAGATGTAGTTGACTGGACTACCTTCAATGGCGTAGATAAGAACGCCTGTGTGCTTTATGTTCCCAAAGGCAGCAAATCAGCCTACGAAAATGCTGAGGGGTGGAAAGATTTCCAGAACATCGTAGAATACGAACCCGACACCGACATATCCACTTACGACAACGCCATCTATGTGGAGCAGACCGATGGCCGCGTTGGACGCACGATGGATATTCCGGTGAAGGTTAAGAACAGTAATGACTTTAGAGGGTTCCAATTCATATTGGAGCTGCCAGAAGGCGCGACTATCAACAGTTGGGAACTGAGCACGAACCGTTTGCCAGAAGGAACCACTCTTAGTGACCAGATGGCGACTCAAAAGATTGAGGGTAACAAGATTCAAGTGGCATGCTCGTTGAACAATGTCGGTGCGACATTCACGGGTAACGATGGTGAAATAGCAATAGTCAATGTCTCCTTCAGCGAAGATATGGAGGTGGGCGAATACCCCATCTATTTGACCGCATGTGACATTTCGGATACTGGTGGAACAGACAAAAAACTGAGCAACATTAAGGCGACGCTCGTCCTCGATGACTATGTGGACGGTGATGCAAATGGTGATGGTGAGGTGCTCATAGGTGATGTTGTCACCATTTTGAACTACATTGTTGGTGAGGCCTCTGACAACATCAACGCGAAGGCTGCCGATGCCAATGGCGACGGAGAAGTTCTTATCGGAGATGTCATTACTGTGCTGAACATCATTGTGGGGCTGTAGTTTAGTAAGTTGAAAGAAAGAAGATATTATTAATATTTATAAGAATCAATGAAAATAAAAATGATTTCAAGCCTTGTGCTTGCAGGCTTAATCGCCTTTGGAGCACAGGCAGAAGAGTTTACGGGTGGCATTTATATCAAGAATGCCACCATAGCACCTGGTGGTACAGTTAGACTTTCTGTCCAGATGGAGAATAACATTCCTGTTCGAGGATTTCATTTGACTATGACGTTGCCTGAAGGTGTAACTGTCGTTGATTGTTCACTGTCTGAAGATCGTTTGCCCGATGGTCTTACTCCAAATGACAAATTTGATTTGCCTGTTAGTGAAGGCAGCAAATTTGTGTGGCCTTGTACGTTGTTTAAAGGTACTCAGTTGCTTTCGTTTAAGGACACATCTGGAGAAATTGCTACTATAAAAATCAAGGCCGAGCCTACAGTCTTGGAAGATACATACACTATTGCATTAACCGATCTTGTTGTCTCGGATCCAGAAGGCAATGACATTCATATAGATGATAGCAACTTCCAACTAACAGTCAAGGTCCCTACCTACGAAGATGGTTACAGCGTAGAGGTGTTGCCTTTCGCCTTTAAGGAAGATTTAGACATGCCTATTACGATGGATAATCTCACAGCTATCACGAATATCTCTCTTGATTTAGAGTTGCCTAAAGCTTTGGTGAACGGAGAATTGTACGAGGTCGTCAATGCTCTCGGTAAGACGTTCATTGTCAAAGATGAATTGAAGTCGAATGAAACCGTTCATGTAACCATCGATCGTAGATCTTCGAATAAGGTAGATGCAGGGTCGGGTACTGAAATTGTTACCCTTGGTCTATTGTACGACGACAGTGCTATTTCTGCTGGCGTCTATCCCATCTCCATTACGGATATTCAGATGACCGATGTAGACGGAAACACTTATTTGGTCGCTCCCTACACCACTGAGATTTTCGTGGGCGAAGCTCCTAAAGCTGCAGTTGCCGATGGCGTAGTTGCTTTCCATGGCAACTATGGAGGTGCCGATGAGTTTGCATTGTTGAAAGCAGCTCTGCCTACAGGTGCCACCATCGATCTCGCTGAAGTAAGTGCGATGGCTGAAGATGCTACAGCATTGCAGACCGACAATGTGATTGTGACCTCTGATGCCGTGGCCTATGGTCGTGCTGTATCAAATGTATGGGGCACACTGTGTCTGCCTTTTGCCATCGAAACTGATGACAACATCCAGCTCTACGAAATGTCTGGTGCAAGCAGTGAGGCATTGTCATTCGAAAAGGTGGCTTCTGCTGCAGCCAACACACCATTGGTCTTCAAGGCTTCAGGTAATGGTTTCTCTGTCAAGACCACAAATGATGGATCGTTTGATGTGGCTTTTGCTTCGACCAAACCAACTGTCAAGATTACTCCAAGTGTTGAGAACTGGGTTGTCAATGGCTCGTTCGTCGAAGAGTCGGTCAATACAAGCGGCATGCAGGCATACGCACTCAGTAACGGCAAGTTCCTTAGGGCAACAAGCAAAATAAACGTGAAGCCCTTCCGTGCATGGTTCCAAAACAACGGTGCTCCGATGGGCGCAGCCATCCGTATCGAGGAAGGTACCGATGGCATCGACTTCGTAGAGCAGGAGGATGGTAGTGTCAAGCTGATTTATGACATGCAGGGCCGTTTGCTCAAAAATGGCGAGCATCAGCAAATGTATATCGAGAATGGAAAGAAAGTGATTTCAAATAACAAATAATAATAAACAATTAACAATTATATGTTAGTTGTAAATAATACGATAAATATGAAAAAGACCTATATTGTTCCTATTGTCCGTTTGCATGCTGTTCATCCATCCAATGTTATCGTCACATCAGAAATCCCCATTGGTGGTGACCAGGAAGAGGTTTCGACCGAAGCTCCACGTCGAAGCGATGATTGGTCGGATTATAACCAATAGTAAGCTGCTTTTTGCCTAATATGAGGGCGTGTAAAAAGGTCAATTCTCTTTTTTACACGCCCTTATGTTTATTCTTTATCGCCCAATATCCTATGCAAGTCTTCGATTATTGCCTTTGTTCGGATAATCGCTCCTTCTGGAGTCATGTGAGCTGGAGTGTCAAAGTACAACGAATCCGCAAAGGAATAATTTGATGGAGCAGAATGCCATGGGATCCCATTTTTTTCTAAACAGTATGCAAGTGAGTCTACCTGCTTAACACAAATATTGTAATTACTATTCATAAATGTCGGGGGAAGGAACGCAAGTTTGATACCTTTTGATTTGGTATAGTCACGAATATATTTGTAATAATCGATAATATCTTCATCCATAGTTCCTGATAAAGAATAATAATCGATGGAATCTTTGTGCTCTCTTTCCCATTCTATGTCTCCATATTCGTTTATAGCATTGGCAGAATAAGGGTCATCGAATTCCCTGAAATTTTTATGCCTCAATGTGCCAAGATTATGGATTCCAATGTATTTGTAGATATAAAGCCATTGCCGTAAAGAAATTTTTCGATATGCTTCCGGCAAATGAGTACTTAATATCCTCAATAGATTGTAACTTCCATATAAACGCTCTTTATCACCACCATACTCTGTGCATAAAATAACAATATCGCCATCCCGAAGCATATCTTTGTACGTTTCAAACTGCATCCTGATTCCTATAGAAGCATGAGTACATGTATTGACGACTGGAAGATTAAAGGCCTCATGAATCATCCTTGAATTTATACCAAAGGCTCCATTTGATCCGCCAATAATGACAATCTTGGTGGAATCCTTAAGAGCCTGAAGACGATAATAGGCAAGCGAAAAGTTGCGTTCATGAGAATAATAGCTCAAATTATCAACTTTTCTAAGTATAGCGATGTCAATAAGAACAATCATTACAAATGAAACAACCGCTATTAAAGATATTTTTATCAGGAACTGTTTCATTAGAATTGGAAATATATAAATGGACTATCATCGTAAAAGCGTTCCATGTATGCTATATACGAAACACCAATTATTGCGAGGTAAATAGCCCACCTGACAATCCTATAATTAAATGGCATCGTATTCGTAAATTGCAAAGCATGTTGCTTGTCTCTTTGAACCCATTCTACCATTAAGAATAAAGAGTACAGTAAAACAGTTTTGCCAAACATTATATTCTCAGAAATAAATGGATTTGTAAACATGTGCTTAAAATAGTCTATTGCCTGTGTCATGGATTCGGCACGGAAGATGATCCAACCAAAAACAGCAAGGCAAAACGTTAGGGCCATTTGAAGAAATTCCTTAATGCTGGGCAGGTATTTGCCATAGGCAACAACATGATTATACTTTGTGTTGATGCCTAGGATGTTGTATATGGCAAGTAGGGTAGCATGGAACAATCCCCAACAGACAAAATGCCAGCTAGCTCCATGCCATAGGCCACTAATGCCCCAAACAATATAGACATTGCGTAGAATCTTCCATTTCTCACATCGACTGCCACCCAATGGGAAATAAATGTAGTCGCGGAACCACGTGGTTAATGATATATGCCACCGCCGCCAAAACTCGGGAATACTACGAGAGAAATAGGGATAATTAAAATTGCGCATCAGGTTAAAGCCAAATAACCTGGCACATCCGATTGCTATGTCGGAATAACCTGAGAAGTCACAATATATTTGTATTGTGAAAAGAACTCCCAGCAAAAAAAGACTAATACTTGGAAACTCTTGGTACTGATTCCAATATTCATTAACTATGTCGCCACAGTAATCAGCAATTACAATCTTCTTGAAAAAGCCACACAGCATTTGTCTGCAACCATCCACCGCTTTGGCGTAGTCAAACTCTCGGTTGCGTTGAAATTGAGGAAGCAGGTTCGTTGCTCGTTCGATAGGGCCTGCTACCAATTGCGGGAAGAAGCTGATGTAGGCGAAGAATTCCACAATATCATGTGTAGCGGGCAAATTCTTCTGATAGACATCAATGGAATAACTGAGTGCCTGGAATGTATAGAAAGAGATGCCTACAGGCAGTATGACATTCATCGACACCCAGTCGAGGTGAAGGCCCATCATCCCGAAAAGCGCATCCAGATTCTCGACAAAGAAATTATAATATTTGAAGACGCCAAGAATTGCCAGATTGAGGACGATATTTGCTGTACTAACTGCTTTCTGGAGTTTCCGCTGCCCTTCATATCGCTCTAACAACAATCCGCTGATGAAACTGAAAAGCGAAGTCAGAGCAATCAGAATCAGAAATCGCCAATCCCACCAGCTATAGAAAACGTAACTCGCAACTACAACAAACAGGTTCCGCCACCATCGACGACGGAACACGAACCAATAGGACAGGAAAACTATTGGCAGAAAAATCAGAAACTCGAAAGAATTAAAAAGCATTTAGGATACTTTTTCTTTCAGAATCCCTCAATACCACGATCGGCGGGTGGGTAGTCGATGGAGTAGTGGCAGCCGCGGCTTTCCTTGCGCTCCATAGCCTGGCGCATGATGATGTAGCCGGTGTTGATCATGTTGCGGAGTTCGCAGATGTCCATGTTGACCTTCGAGCGGAGGAAGAGTTTCTCAGTCTCTTCGTAGAGGATGTCGAGACGGGTCCATGCACGCTTCAGGCGGAGCTTTGAGCGGACGATGCCGACGTAGGTCTGCATGATCTGCTGCACTTCGGTCTTCGAGTCGGTGATAAGGTAGAGCTCCTCTTGGCGTACGCTGCCGGTATCAATCCAGTCGGGGATGTCGGTGCGATAGGTAAGTTCGTTGATGCGGGGGATGCTGTGCTTGGCTGCCAGGTCGGCATAGACGATGGCCTCGATGAGGGAGTTGGAGGCAAGGCGGTTGCCGCCGTGCAGACCCGTGCAAGAGCATTCGCCAGCAGCGTATAGGCGGTTGATGGATGACTGTCCGTTGTAATCGACCTTGATGCCGCCGCACATATAGTGATGGCAAGGCACAATGGGGATGCACTCCTTGGTGATGTCGATGCCGATGGAGAGACACTTCTTGTAGATGTTGGGGAAGTGGTGCTTGGTTTCCTCTGGATCCTTGTGTGTCACGTCGAGCAGCTCGTGGTCTTCACCGCGCATCTTCATCTCGTTGAAGATAGCGCGTGCCGTGATGTCACGTGGTGCGAGCGAAAGACGCGGATCGTACTTGTGCATGAATTCCTTTCCATCCAAGGTGCGCAGGATGCCGCCGTAGCCGCGCATAGCCTCGGTGATGAGGAAGTTCTGGTGATCGCCGGGATGATAGAGCGCAGTGGGATGGAACTGCACGAATTCCATGCCTTCGACGGTGCCCTTGGCACGATAGACCATAGCTGTGCCGTCGCCTGTGGCGATAGGAGGATTGGTGGTGTTCAGATAAACCTGTCCAACGCCGCCTGTCGCCATCATGGTCACTTTTGATAGATAGGTGTCAATCTGGCCCGCCTTTTCGTCGAACACGTAGGCACCGAAGCATTCGATGTCGGGTGTGCGGCGTGTCACCTCCACGCCCAGATGATGTTGCGTAAGGATTTCGATGGCGAAATGACGCTCGAGAACATCGATGTTGGGATGCTTCCTGACAGCCTCGATGAGGGCGCTTTGTATGGCGTGGCCAGTGTTGTCGGCATGATGGAGGATGCGGAATTCGGAATGTCCTCCTTCGCGATGCAGGTCGTATTCGCCATTATCATTCTTGTCAAAATCTACGCCCCATTCCACAAGTTGACGAATTTGTTCGGGGGCTTTGGTGACGACAAGTTCCACGGCCTTCGGGTCGGAGAGCCAGTCGCCGGCCACCATAGTGTCGTGGATATGTTTCTCGAAATTATCAAGTTTGAGGTTGGTTACCGACGAAACGCCGCCCTGTGCCAGGTCGGTGTTCGATTCCTGAAGTTCACTCTTGCAGATCAGCGCAACTTTGCCGGCATGTGCTACCTTAAGAGCATAGCTCATACCTGCGATGCCTGACCCGATGACCAGAAAGTCGTAATACTTTTGCATATATCTCATTTTTAGTGCTGCAAATTTAAGGAAAAAAGAAATAGGATGGTATATGGAGGGCACTTTTTGTGATAATTTTTAGTAAATAATTTCAAAATATACCGTTTATGTTCTAAAATTTTGGCATTATCGTGTCTTTTTTGTATCTTTGTGGCCGATAATGATGAAAGAAAAAATGAAACATACTGTTCTATCACTCCTCGCTGCCATCATTATGACGGTGATGTTGTGCAGTTGTCACAGCAGGGAGAAGATTGTTTATGTTCAAGGTGCCGATGAGATTGGGTCTTTCCAGAACCCGACACCTTATGAGGCTCGCATCGCTAAGGATAATCAGCTGTCCATACTGGTGACCTGTAGCGACTTGCTGCTGGCGGTTCCCTTCAACCTGCAACGTCCTCAGGCTTCGATGCAGGAAGGTGGTGGCAGTTATAGCACCAACATCAACGATAATGACAACCTTTATTATCGCGTGGATTCTAATGGAGACATTCTCTTCCCGAGCATCGGCAAGTTGCACGTCGAGGGTATGACACGCGGAGAACTCTCGGATTACCTGACCAATTACCTGAGTTCGAAAGGCTACATCAGCGACCCGATTGTCAATGTCTCTTTCACGGGTGCTCACTATTCGGTGATAGGAGAGGTGAACAATCCCGGTATCATAACGATGACACAGGATCGTGTCACCATCTTCGAGGCATTGGCCGCAGCTCACGATATGACTATCTTTGGCGAACGTGATAAGGTCCAGTTGATGCGCGAGGAGAATGGCACACAGAAGGTGATACGACTGAACCTCAAGGATCCGCAGATCATTGCCAGTCCCTACTATTTTGTGAAGAATGGTGATGTGGTCTATGTGGAGCCCAGCGGCACTCGTGCAGCCAACCGTGAGGTGTCGAATCTCTCGTCGTTTGCCATATCTATCACTTCAATTCTCATCACCATCGCCAGCCTGATCATCACTGTGACGAAGTGATCCTTTTGAGTTGTTTTTACGTTTTAATCCGTTATACCGTTATTCCGGAATAACGAAATTGCGAAATATTCGAATCCCCTTTAACCCTATTGAACTTATTAACCCCACTAATATATGGCTTTACAATGTGGTATCGTAGGATTGCCTAATGTTGGCAAATCCACTCTTTTCAATTGCCTGTCGAGTGCAAAGGCACAGGCAGCAAATTTCCCTTTTTGTACCATCGACCCTCAGGTTGGCATCATCACGGTGCCCGACGAGCGTCTCAATAAGCTTGCCGAACTTGTTCACCCCGGTCGTATCGTTCCCGCAACTGTCGAGATTGTAGATATTGCGGGGCTTGTCAAAGGCGCCTCGAAAGGTGAGGGTCTTGGTAATAAGTTCCTCGCCAATATCCGTGAGACAGATGCTATCATCCATGTGCTTCGTTGCTTCGACGATGACAATGTGGTGCATGTGGATGGTTCGGTCGATCCTATCCGTGACAAGGAAATCATCGATACGGAACTTCAGCTCAAGGACCTTGAGACCATCGAGACCCGTCTGCCCAAGGTCGCCAAGTTGGCGCAAGTAGGCTCCGACAAGGATGCCAAGGTGCAATACAATCTGATGATGCGCATCAAGGATGCGTTGTCGCAAGGCAAGTCTGCCCGCACGGTGCAGCCCGAGAATCCTGATGAAGAGCGCGCCTATCACGACCTTTTCCTGCTGACCAGCAAGCCGATTCTCTATGTCTGCAACGTCGATGAGGCCTCGGCAAAGGATGGCAACGCTTACGTCGAAAAAGTAAGAGAAGCAGTGAAGGACGAGGATGCTGAAGTGCTCGTTATTTCGGCAAAGATTGAGTCTGAGATTGCTGAATTCGAGAGTTACGAAGAACGCCAGATGTTCCTCGAGGAACTCGGATTGGAAGAATCGGGCGTCAATCGCTTGATCCATGCCGCATTCAAGCTTTTAGGCCTGCAGACCTACATTACTGCCGGCCCAATGGAAGTGAAGGCCTGGACTTATCGCAAGGGCATGAAGGCACCCCAGTGTGCTGGCATCATCCACGGCGACTTCGAGAAGGGCTTCATCCGCGCCGGGGTCATCAAGTATGGCGACTACATCAAGTATGGTAGCGAAGCCGCTGTCAAGGAAGCTGGCAAGATGGGCGTCGAAGGCAAGGATTATGTCGTGCAGGACGGCGACATAATGCACTTCCGCTTCAATGTATAATAATTATTGAGCGTAGCGACTCAAATATTGAATTTATGAAACGACTGTTCCTCTTGGATGCATACGCGCTGATATTTCGCGCATACTACGGGTTCATCAACAAGCCGCTTGTGAATAGCAAGGGACAGGTTACTTCGGCCATCTATGGTTTCACCAAAACCCTGCAGGACGTGCTAGGAGGCCAGAAGATGCCCGAAGCCAATCCTGCTTGGCTCGATGAGTCGGGACTGCTTCGCCCCGACTGTATCGCCGTGTGCTTCGATCCAAAAGGAGGCACGTTTCGCCACAAGCAGTTCCCTACATACAAGGCGCAGCGCGAGGCCACACCCGAGGACATCACTTTCGCCGTGCCGTGGATCAAGAAGATCATCGAGGCCTATCGCATCCCCATCATCGAAGTGCCTAACTACGAAGCCGACGATGTGGTAGGCACGATGTCGCGCCTTGCCGACGAGAGCGGAGAGTTCGAGACATTTATGATGAGCCCCGATAAGGATTATGCACAGCTCGTCACCGACCATAGCGTTATCTTCAAGCCTAAATCCTTCGGCCCAGGTTACGAGATCCTCGACCGGGATGCCGTGCTTAAGAAATATGGATTGAAACGGACCTCGCAAGTCATCGACATGTTGGGTCTGCAAGGCGACTCAGCCGACAACATCCCAGGTTGTCCGGGTGTCGGCCCGAAGACTGCACAGAAACTTATCGAGGATTTCGATAGCGTGGAGAATATGATTTCGGTCGTTGAGGCAGCCGTAGCCGAAGGGAAAAAGGAACTTCCCAATTTGAAGAAAGGCATGTTTGCCAAGGTAGCAGAGAACATTCAGCAGATCAAGGACTCCAAATACCTCGCCACCATCTGCCTTGATGTGCCGGGCACCATTCTCGATGCCGAGGCTCTTAAGGTCGAGACTCCCGATCATGCCAAGCTCGCCGAACTCTTTGGCGAGCTCGAATTCCGCAAGATGCGCGACGAGGTTCGAGCAAAGATAGGAAATGACTCTCTTTTCGCAGAACAGTCAGCCCCCTTCACTACGTCAGGCCCCGTATCAGCCCCTTCGGTTTCTGTCGGTCCATCCGCGTCCTCGTCTCAGCCAAGTTTGGCTGAGGAAAGAGACGCAGGCAGCAGCCCCTCTCAACCAATTCCCGAGGGAGTTCCCGCAGCTCCTCAGTCCTATCAAACTATCCGCGACATCAAGACCAACTATATCATCGTTGATACTCCCGAGAAGCGACAGGACATGGTGTCCGAGCTTTTCTGGACCGCGGAATGGGCTTTCGACACTGAGACGACCGCTCTGAACATCATCGATGCAGAGCTTGTGGGCATCTCGTTTGCTACAGCCGACCACAAGGCTTGGTATGTGCCCGTGCCTGCCGATCAGAACGGTGCGAAAAACATTGTTGAGGAACTTCGTCCCATCTTCGAGAACGAAGCAGCTCTCAAGATAGCTCAGAATGCCAAGTACGACTATTCCATCCTGAAGCGTTATGGTGTCGAGGTGGCTTATCCACTTTTCGACACGATGATAGCGCATTACTTGCTTGAACCTGAGCAGCCTCACAACATGGATTACCTGTCGGAGATCTACCTTGGCTACAAGCCTATCCCGACCAGTGCGCTCATTGACACCGGCAAAAAGAAAAAGGCGGCCGAAGCCGACCTCGACCTCTTTGCTATGATGGATGCGGCCGAGGACGAAGAAAAGCCGAAAACCATGCGCGACTGCCCAGTGGAGCAGGTGGCTGAATATTGCTGCGAAGATAGCGACGTGACATATCAGCTCGCGCAGAAGTTGCGTCCGATGTTGAAGAAGGAGAATTTGCTCAAACTCTTCACCGAAGTCGAGATGCCTCTTGTTCGTGTGTTGGCAGATATGGAACTTACAGGTGTGCGCTTGGATGTCAGTGCACTTACCGAGTCGAAGGCAATCCTGGAGGAGGAGCAGAAGCGATTGGAGCAACGGCTCGGCGAGATTGCAGGTCATCCCTTCAATCCGCTATCGCCTAAGGTCGTGGCACAGGTGATTTTCGATGAATTGCGTCTCGACCCGAAATCCAAGAACCGCAGTACGGCCGAAGATGTGCTCGTGCAACTCAAGAGCCGTCTTGACAATCCTGTCCATCTCGAACTTATCGACGGCATCCTAAGTTATCGAGGCAACAAGAAACTTTTGGGCACCTATATCGAGGCATTGCCCCAGGAAATCAATCCGAAGACGCATCGCATCCATTGCCAGTTTAACCAGACGGTCACGGCTACGGGCCGACTTTCGAGCAGCAATCCCAACCTGCAGAATATTCCGATACGCGATGCTACAGGCCGCGAATTGCGCAAGGCATTTGTCCCCGACGAGGGCGAAGTCTTCTTCAGCGCCGACTATAGTCAGATTGAGTTGCGACTCATGGCTCATCTGAGCCAGGACCCGAACATGGTGGAAGCCTTCCTCGAAGGTGACGATATTCACCGTGCCACGGCTGCAAAGATTTACCATAAGTCCCTAGAAGAGGTCACCAAATTGGAACGTACCAAGGCCAAGACGGCCAACTTCGGCATCATTTATGGCATTTCGACCTTCGGCCTGGCTTCCCGTCTCAACATCCCGCGTGGAGAAGCCAAGCAACTCATCGATGGCTATTTCTCTACCTATCCACGCATTCGTGAGTACATGGATGAGAGTATCCGCGTAGCTCGTGAGAAAGGATATGTGGAGACTTTGTTCGGACGTCGTCGTATGCTCAAGGACATTCATTCCGCCAATGCAACCGTGCGTGGTTATGCCGAGCGAAATGCCATCAATGCGCCCATCCAGGGAACTGCGGCTGATATCATTAAGATTGCCATGGTGCGTATCTGGGAGCGTATTCGTCGCGAGAAGCTTCATGCAAAATTGTTGATACAGGTACACGACGAATTGAATTTCACTGTGCCTCCACAGGAACTTGAACGACTCAAGACGGTGGTGCTCGAAGAGATGTCGGGTGTCGTCAAACTCTCTGTGCCTCTCATCGCTGATTGTGGAAGCGGTCCCAATTGGTTAGCAGCACACTAAAGTATGCTTTGCGACAAGATTTTGGAAGACCGTGATTTCGGTCATCTGTATATCATCGTCAATCGTCGTGCGGTTCGTTACACGTTCCGTCCTGCCAATGATGGCACGCCAAAAGTTGGCATCCGTGTAACCGTCCCACCTCGTTATGACGTGAAGGATGTAGTGCGTGCGGTTGAGCAGAACCGCACGCAATTGCTTTCGATGCTGCAGGTTAACCAGACTGCCAAAGATAAGAAAACGGAAACTGTGCGTATCGACTGGGATTTTCGCATCGAAACCGATTGTTTGCATATTTCGTTGGTCAAAGGCGTAGGTCCTCGGTATATGCTGCATAGGCTGCCGGCACAGATTGACAAGGATGAACAGGGCGAGGACATTATCGTGAAGCCTGCCGTTTTGGAGATACATTGTCCACCCGATTGCGACTTTGATAAGACAAACTTACAGGCGTTTCTCGAACGTGCTATAGTCGAAGGTATCCGCAATCATGCCAAGGTGCAGTTGCCTCCACGTTTGCTTGGGTATACCTCGCGTTATGGTATCCAGTTGAATGAGGTCAAAATCAATAGCAGCAAAGGAAGGTGGGGAAGTTGCTCACAACACAAGCAAAGAACCCTTCTCAATAGCAAAAAGAGTTACAACATCAATCTTTCGCTCTTCACGTTGCTCTTGCCTATGCATCTCCAGAAGCTGATACTCCTTCACGAACTCACCCATACGCTTTACATGGATCACAGCCCCGCTTTTCATGCACACCTCAACACGTGGCTCGAAGGAAAGGAAGACGCGCTTGAAAAGGAGTTGAAGAAATACACTACTTCGATATTCTCGTTCGTCAAAAAGGAATAAATAGCATAAAAGAATACACCCCGATACAGGATGTATTCTTTTTTTATTCCTGCGGTCCAATTCACTAACGTAAATTGGACTCATCCAATCGCGTCAGTCCAATTCACTAATGTAAATTGGACCCATCCAAACGAAACATGACCAATCCTGGCTAAGATTGGTCATGCTGCTATTTAGGTTTTTGCTTTCGCTGATGCGAAAGTTGTCGGCTTATCGGATGATGATCTTCTTACCGTTCACGATATTGATGCCCTTCTGGAAGCCGTTGAGGCGACGGCCATCGGGAGCAAAGATAAGGTTCGAATGGTTCGGGTGGTTCGAAGAGTCAACTTGTACTTCCTCGATGCCGAGGCTCTCGCCATTGGGACCATCGGGCCCGATGTAAGCGGCTTCGGTGACGAAGAATAGTACGATTTGTGCGGGACGAGCGCTGATGGTCTTCTTGTAGGAATAGGTATAAACGATGCCGGTCTTGGTAGTAATGGTCGATTTCATTTCGAATACACCATTGGTTCCGAGGCTGCAGGTCATATCGACAAGTGAACCATCCATATCACTCTTGAAGGTGTCCCAATTGTAGTTGCTCGTACAGCCAGTGTTCGATCCGGTAGTGTTGTCCCAGTTGTCGCAGCGCACACCGAAGTATTCGGTGGTGATGTTGCCATTATTGAATGCCTTGCAGCCGTAGAGCGCCCAGTTCTGCCAGTTTTCTGCACCCTTGGTGTAGTTGTAGAACTTGAAGTTGCACTGTGAGCCAGCCTTAAGCGTGTAGGTAGCGGAGAAGGTCTGCCACCAGCCATTGCTGAAGTCCTTGGCGCCGCACTCGGGGAAGTAGGTCGGGGTGGCTTCACCATCGACGGTGACGGCGAAGTCCTTGGTATAGACGTAACCGTCCTTGCGGATGTTGGCTGTCAAAGTGGTCTGGCCGTTGCTGACAATCTTGCCTTCGTTAGTGAGGACGTTGGGATTGCTCGATGTCCATTCAATAGTAGCGCCAAGCTTTCCTGCTGGAAGTGTGATGTCGGAGTTGACTTTGGTGCTGAGGCTTACCTTGTCGAGGGTGTACTTGATGGCAGCCTTGGCATCGGCTTTGCTACCCCATACCTGGAGGCCGCGCGTCTGATTGGATGTCGAAACATAGCCGTTGCTCGAGCTGAGGGCAGTGAAGCAGAGCGCAGAGATGTCGGTGAAGTCGATGGTCTGACGAGTCAGTACGCCCTTGAATTCAATCTGGTTATTGCCCGTACGGATGCCCTTTAGCGAAATGTTGATGTAGCTGGTGCCATCGACGAGCTGCCAACTGCCCGTATATTGGCCTGTGACAGTGCCGTCGCTGTTCAGATGAATAGTGGCAGGAGACTCGTAGGCCTTGTTGTCGGTGTCCTGGTTGTAGGGGTGGGTGATGAGCTGGTAGTCGCCTGCCACCTCGTCAGCACTATAGAGTTGTGATGCTGCAATGTCGGCAGTCGAAACAGTTTCGCCGCTGAATTCGTAGGGCGCTGTGACGAGCCAACCGTCCTCGTTGACGAACATCTGATGGACGCGCACTTGATGTCCTTCGGTGCCATTGTTGAAGCGGGTGTGATAGACGAGCAGTGCACGCCCCTCATGATCGACGATAGCTGAGTTGTGTCCTTGGGCAAGTTCAGCAGTAGGCATGGTGTCCCACTGATAGTTTGCCAGAATCTTCACACCGATGCAACGCCCGATGTTTCGGCCGTAGTTGAGGATGTAGCTATTGTAGATGGCCGATTGTCCGGCAGCGGTGCAGCAGTCCTTGTAGGGTCCGTCGGGTTTGTCGCTGCGGAAGACGCGTATCTGGTAGCCACCATTGGCAACCAGTCCACCATAGCTCATGAAGAGGTAGTAGTAGTTGCCGATGTGCTCGATGTAGGAAGCCTCACCCGAGACATAGTAACCGCCCGCAATCTTCTTGCCGAAGTAGGGGTCGCAGGTCATGTCCTTCGAAGCTACTTGTGATGAGGAGTTAACACCATTGATCTGCAACGGGTAGGTGATGGTGTAGTCGCGCAGACCAGTCGTTTGGTCGAGTCGGATGATGAAGATGCCGCCTGACCATGAGCCGTAGCTCATCCAAAGCTTTCCTTCTTCGTCGTAGAAAACACAAGGGTCGATGCAGTTGGGGTAATACTGGCCCCAGTTGCTCGATACGTTGTAGCGAGCGGGGAGGCTGGACTGTTCGCCGATGGCAATCTCAAGGTCGGTGTGCTTGTAGTCCTTGGTGCGGTCGAAACCGTTGTGGGCATAGGATCCCTGGAAACCAGAAAATACTACGGGACCTTGATAGATCCATGGACCCTGAGGTGAATCAGAAGTGAGGCAGACGATGACCGAGGCCCAATGGTCTCCATTGACGCTCATGTACATCAACCACTTCTTCATCGTCGGGTTGTAGATTACATCGGGGGCCCATTCGTTGCCCTGGATGTTGTCGCCCTTATACTGCCAGTCGTGGGCATTGAAGTTTCCGAAATTAACTTCTGTGCCCTGGTAGTTCTTCACTTTCTTGATGGCATGCGTATTGTAAGCACTGGAGAAGTTGACGCGATTGCCGTTGAGGTCAGCGAAGAGGGTGCAGTTGCTAGTCTCGCCATTGCCGAAAGCAGTCCAGTTCTGGTAGTTGCTGGTGGGGGAGGTGTAACCGGCTCCGAGGTGTGAACCGTAGATGTAGTAGCGTGGAGAGGTCTTCTCGAAGTTGATGGTATCCATGAAGACCGAGGGATCGTGGCATACGATGCGCTGGCCGTAGCTCTTGGTGTGCCAGGCACCCACAAGGTCGGCATCAGTCAAAACAGTGTCGGCCAATGCAGGAAGCGCTGCGGCAGAGAGGGCTAAGATTAAGAGATGTTTCATATATTATATATAATGTGTAGTCTATTTCTTGACAATATATACTGCGAAGGTCTTGGCCTTAAGTGTCACGTTGAGGACATCACCCTTGGCAGAGATGCTGGTTTCCTCGGGCACAATCTTCTCGGGCTCGTCGAGGGTGTTGTCGGCATCGAGGTCATCGCTGTGGAGCAGGATCTGACGAGCTGATGTGATGCCGTCAAGACCGTTGAAGCGAACAGCAAGCGACTGGTCGAAATTGCTGGTGTTAGCTACTTTGACGATGTATTCGCCTGTGCCCTTGTCAACGACAGCCGAAGCAAAGAGACCATTCTGGTATTCATCTCCTGCTACAACCTTACCATCCATGGTGAGAGGCAGGACGTTGGTGCCCTTGTGGTGGCAATAGAGCTGCTGCACATAGTAGGACACGGACTTCATCGAACGGAGGTTGTCGAACCAGATCATGTCGGGACGCCACTGCCAGCCCTTGACGTGGGCGAAGAGGGGAGCATAGGTGGCCATGTGAACGATGTCGGCATTGCGCTCGATGCCGGTCATGTGGGCGGCTTCGTAGAGTGAGGTCTCGAAGTGGTTCCACTTCTTGCCCTTGCCGTGGCAGGCGTATTCGCCGGCGAAGACGGCGGGACCCTCACGGTCGTAGTTGTCGTAACGATGCCCGTGGCTGAGGAACCACTGTTCGTCGCGGTAGTAGTGCTCGTCGTAGAGATCCACCTTGAGCTCCTTCATGCGAGGCTGCAGCAGGTCGAAGTCCCAACCTTCGGAGTTAGGGCCGGTGGTACCGATGAGCTTGAGGTCGGGATAAGCGGCACGAAGGGCGTCACTGAAGAGTTTCAGACGGGAGGTGAAGGCAGGATTGTTGCCTCCATGTGCCTCATCGTAGTCCCACTGCTCGTTGCCGACACCCAGATAATGGAGGTTGAAGGGTTCGGGATGGCCCATTTCGGCGCGAACTTTGCCCCACTTGGTGTTGACATCACCATTGGCGAACTCAACGAGATCGAGAGCATCCTGGATGTAGGGCTTCAGATCCTTGAGGGCAACGTGTACCTTGGCCTCATCCTTGATTTCATTCTGGAACTGGCAAGCCAGACCGCAGCTGATGACTGGCAGAGGCTCGCAGCCGAAGTCCTCACAAAGCTGGAAGAACTCAAAGAAGCCAAGGCCATAGGTCTGGTGGTAGTCGGGATAAAGACGATAGGGGAAGGTGTTCTCCCAGCGGTTCTCGTTGATGGGGCGATTTTCAACGGGACCTACCGAGTTCTTCCACTGGTAGCGCTGCTCAAGGTTGGTGCCTTCGACGATACAGCCACCGGGGAAACGGAATACGCCGGGCTTGAGGTCGCAAAGCGCCTGAGCAAGATCCTTGCGCATGCCATTCTCGCGGCCCTTCCAGGTATCTTTGGGGAATACAGAGATGTGCTCGAGGTCGGTAGCCACAATTGGCTCCTTCTCGTCAAAGCCACGAAGGAAGATACGGAAGGCGAGATCATCGGCAGTTACCTTGGCTGTGATTTCGGTGGTGTACTTCTTCCATTCCTTGCCTTCTACGTCAATGCGACCGGAAGCAGTCTCCTGGGTCTCACCCATGGAGTCGTTGTCGGAGAACCAGAGGAGCAGTGTGCTCTTGCCTCCATTAGGGCAACGTGCCCAGAGGCTTACACGATAGACTTCATCAGCCTTGGTGGCGATACCGAAGAAGCCTTCGTTCTCAATACCGGTGCGCTTGTGTACGTGACCTGGATCGGAAAGACGTACATAATGAGGATTACGCTTGAATGGACCATCGTTACGAACTTCGACCTTGCCGAAAGCCTGCCAGCCCATCAGGGCCTGGGGAAATTCGAACGAACGGTTCTTGATCATCTCGGCATAGAGGCCGCCATCGGCAGCATAGTTGATGTCTTCGAAGAAGATGCCGTACATGGTGTTCTTGATTTCTGCGCCAGGCTGATTTGTCTCGATAAGCAATTCGCTGGTGGGAACAGCAGGCTGATTGCTACAAGAGGCGAGGGTTAAAGAACCAAGAGCCAAAAGGGCGAGAGAAGCTAGATTAGTTTTCATTGTGCATTTTTGGAATTTAATGTGCGTTATATAAATAGAGTTGATGATAATCGATAGGTTTTGTTTTTTATCGTTGCAAAGATAGAGATTTTTTTTGAAATTTTATATATATTCAATAGAAAAATAAAGTTTTGATGCCAAAAAAGTTGTGTTTTTAGTTTTTTTTCAGCATAAATATCATTTTTTTTGTAAAATATTCTTGTGTTTCAAAAAAAAACTTTATCTTTGCGCTTGAAACTTGTCTAAGCTTGAAGTTTTTTCTAAGAATCAAGGATAGCCAATATTTGATAGTAGTGCTACAACTAACAACACATTATCACACACATCATCTCATCAGATGTTTCTCAATGTTGCCATCGCCATTGGCTCGTTGAACATGTATTCATGTTCACGAGTTCGTTGTGAGAGGGCAACGTTTTGGTTTATCTACAGCAGTCAAAAACAACTACACATTTTATATAATTAACACTAAATTAAAGTTACAATGCAAAAGCAACTATTCTTATTGATGCTTGGTCTGAGTACCATGGGCGGCGTAGCGATTCATCCTACACCGGCAATGGCCTTAGAGGCACCGGCTCCTAACATTGTAGTTACGGGCCAAGTTGTGGACGACATGGGTGAACCACTCACAGGTGCAACCATCAAGGTGAAGGGAACGGCCACTGGTACGATTACTGACCTTGACGGTAACTTTGAGTTGAGCGTTGATCCCAATGCAACCCTCGAAGTGAGCTATGTAGGTTTCCAGAACCAGGACGTTCAGGTGAACGGACGCACATCGCTCCCCACTATCAAGATGGCTTCCGACAGCGAAATCCTTGAGCAGGTCGTTGTCGTAGGTTATGGTACACAGAAGAAAGCCGACCTCACCGGTTCGGTGGCTATCGTGAATGCGGAGGAAATGAAGAAGTCCTCCAACTCGAATATCTCGACCATGCTCGAGGGTAAGGTCCCTGGCGTACAGATTACCAGCGACGGTCAGCCTGGTGCCGATCCTGCAGTTCGTATCCGTGGTATCGGCTCGTTCGGCAGCACAGCTCCTCTTTACATTATCGATGGTGTGCCTGTGGGTACGACCATCCGCGACTTCTCGCCCAACGACATCGAGACCATCCAGGTGCTCAAGGATGCAGCAGCAGGTGCCATCTACGGTTCTCGTGCTGCCAACGGCGTGGTCATCATCACCACCAAGGGCGGTAAGAAGGATCAGCCTCTGAAGGTCGATTACAAGGGCTACTTTGGTGTCGATCAGATCAGCAAGGGCGTTTATGACGTCATGGATGCTGACCAGTACAGCAACTACCTTGGCCAGGCCGCTGCCAATTCGGGCACTCCACTCCCCGGTGGCTACAGCCAGCAGGGCGACGGAAGCTACAAGTTCCGCGATGCTACCAATACCGATTGGTTCGAAGAGGTGTTCAAGACGGGTATCCGCCAGAACCACAATGTGAACCTTAGCGGTGGCGGTGCTCACAATACCTATAATGTCGCCCTCGACTACTTCAACCAGAAGGGTACCCTCGAAGGTGCAGGCCCTAACTACGAGCGTTACACCGCACGCGTGAACAACT
This sequence comes from Bacteroidales bacterium, assembly GCA_045545875.1. Lineage (GTDB taxonomy): Bacteria > Bacteroidota > Bacteroidia > Bacteroidales > UBA3663 > Liminaster. Next base: position 28,114 of record JAZQBS010000226.1, on the reverse strand, counting down.
CGATGGATGCAAAGTTCATCAAGTTTCACACCAGCCTCACCTATTCGCATTCCAACCAGGACGGTATGGGTCTCTCGAACGCTTCTGAGTACGTGCAGGGTCTCTATGGCGATGTGACCAACGTGCTGCGCGGTACGCTGCTGATGCAGCCAACCATCAAGGCATACGACGAATCGACTTGGGTGCTCGATGATGTGGTCGGTTCGGCCAGCAGTTTCAATTACGATGCCTACGGCTACGGCGTATATTACGACACCGTGCATGGCGATATCTCTGCTTCGAACCCCTTGCTCGTCAACAAGCAGCTGACTCGCAATACGGTTGTCGATCGCTTAGTTGCCACAGGTTCTGCTGATGTCGATCTCCTTGGCATGTTTGGCGTCGAGAGCAAGAACCACAAACTGAATTATAAGATCAACCTTTCCTATAGCAAGATGCATGCCCGAGACAAAACATGGGTGGCAGCTTGGATCCAGAGCAACCGCGTCTATCTCGACAAGAGCAACGAGCGCCTGACGAAGAATGCACGCATGGCATCCGACGCGCTGATAGAGAACACGTTGACCTACGACGGCACAATCGGACGCAACCACATCAACCTCTTGGTCGGCCAGACTTATGAAGAGGAGAACTGGAATGACCTGAACGCTTGGGGCGTTAACCTTGCAGAACCTTATTTCCCGCAGATTCAGAATGCTGCCACGCGTGATGCTTCCTCCCCCGAGAATAAGCATGCACTTGCTTCCTATATTGCCCGTTTGAACTACGACTTCGACGGCCGTTACTTGATTTCTGCTATCGTACGTCGTGACGGCAGCTCTCGTCTTACGAAGGAAATTCGTTGGGCAACCTTCCCATCAGTATCCGTTGGCTGGCGTATCGACCGCGAGCCCTGGTTCAAGGTTAGCAAGAATGTCATCAACCTCCTGAAGCTCCGTGGCAGCTACGGTGTGCTCGGTAATGAGAACATTGGTGAGTATCAGTTCCAGGCTACCATGAACCGACTGAACATGACCTACAGCTTTGGCAACGTTCCAGTACTGGGTTCTGCCATCACGACCTTCGTGAATCAGAAAATTGCTTGGGAAAAGAAGAAGACTTCCAATGCTGGTATCGACATCGCTATGTTCAACAACCGCATCGAGTTCACTGCAGAGTGGTACAAGAACGTCTCTGAAGACCTGCTTTATAATGTGCCTGTGCCTGCCAGTGGAGGTTTCGCCAATACTAGTGTGACGATGAATGCTGCCTCAATGGAGAACAGTGGTCTTGAGTTCTCGCTGACTTATCGCAACCACGATCATCCATTCAAGTATGATATCAGCGCCAACTTGAGCACTTTGAAGAACAAGGTGACCTCGCTCGGCTTTGGCACAGATGCTTATATCTCTGGCGCTTATGCTACTTATGTTGGCGAGGAGATCGGTCAGTTCTATGGATGGGTCTATGAAGGCATTGCACGTACCCAGGAAGAACTCAATGCTCACAATGCTGTGGCTCGCCAGGATGGTGCCAACGTGGGCGACTGCCTCTACAAGGATATGAATGGTGACGGCATCGTCAACGGTGACGACCAGGTAGTGCTCGGCAGCGGTCTGCCAAAGATCAACTTCGGTCTGAGTGCTCATTTCGAGTACAAGCGTGTTGATCTCAGCATCTCGACTTTCGGAGCTCTCGACTACCACGTATCTGACGACATCTACAACAGCCTCAACTCCTGCTATGGTTATGGCAACAAGGAGGTAGGTATGCTGGATGCCAACCGTTGGGAAGGCACGAGCTACGTATCGGATGTTCCTCGCACTTACCTCTCCAACAATGCTTCGCTGGCTTGGAATGACCTCTTCAGCGACCGCAAGATCCAGAATGCTGCCTATTGGAAGATCGCCAACATCGAACTTGGCGTCAACCTGCCTGACAAGTGGTTTGGCGGTTATGTCTCTGGCGTACGCATCTACGGTTCTGCCCAGAACCTTTATACCTTCACAGGTTATCATGGCTATAATGTCGATTATGCAGGCGGTACCTTTACCCCGGGCTACAACTTCTGTTCGTTCCCAACGCCTCGCACCTTCATGGCCGGTATCCTCTTCTCATTCTAAGTCGAGAACATGACAAAATTTTGAAAAATTGAAGAATATGAAACTATATAGAATATCCTTTGCATTATTGTTGGGTCTCGGCGTGATGACTTCATGCGACGACAAGCTGGATCTGATCAATCCCAACCAGCAGACCACCAGTACCTGGGGCAACACTGCCGCCGACCTGGAGGAAGCCGTGATTGCCGCCTACAACCATATCCGCATGGAGGGCACCTACGCTCGTGTGGGTTACAATATTGATGTTTGCCGTGGTGACGAAGTTTGGAACTCTTCACAGGTTTGGTATATGCCTTTCGATGACCTCAACGAGCCAATCACTGACGAAATCGGCCAGTGGTCATGGCGAGACTGGTACTATACCATCACCGTCACCAACTATGTCCTTTCGCGTTGCGGTGAAGACAACAATGCTCTCTCCGAGCAGTACAAGCGTATCAAGGGCCAGGTGCTTTTCCTTCGTGGCCTTGCATACTACAATCTGGTTAACTATTATCAGAATCCTGCGTTGATCACCGACTTCGGTGCCTATTCGACACTTGACGGTCTTTATGCCTCCAATGTACAGGAAGGTGAAACGGATGGATTCGCTCAGTATGACCGCGTTCTTGACCAGGTGGAGGCTGACTTCCAGGAGGCTATGACGCTCCTCCCTTCGCGTGATATGGGAGGCGAGTGGGCCAAGGGACGTGCCACTTGCGGTGCTGCCGCTGGCTACTATGCACGTGCTCTCATGCAGCGCCATAAGTATAGCGAGGCTCTTGCCGTCCTCAAGGACATCATTGGCAAGCGCTATGGCAGCTACAAGTTGATGGCCAACTACGGTGACAACTTCCGCGAAGGCCCTGCTTTCGAGAACAACGAGGAGAGCCTCTTCGAGGTACAGTTCCTCGATCATGATTCGCAGGGTACCGACGACGAGTGGACTCCTGTCAACACCAGTGCCAACGCTACCCAGGGTTCTGCTATCGAGAGTAACTTTGGTCCTGGCGACTTTGGCGGATGGGCCGACCTTTCGGCAGCTCCATGGCTCTATAACCTCTTCAAGTCAGAACGTACCACCAATGGTAGTCTCGATCCACGTCTCTACTGGACCATCGGCACCTACGAGCCCGAATGGGATGGCTTCGAGTATGGCAATGTTTGCTTCACTGTTCCTATGAGCGCTGATGCTTTCGTTGTAACCAACAACAACTACGGCGGACTTCCGATTGCCAAGTGGACCAACCTCCGTACCGGCCTTTACGACAAGGTGGTTACCGGTCTGCATGATGGTATCAACCTCCGTATGATGCGTTATTCTGACGTGCTGCTTCGTGCTGCTGAGTGCGAGAACGAGGTGAACGGACCTACCCAGCAGGCTATCGACTGGATCAACGAGGTTCGTGCACGTGCTGGCCTTGCTGGTCTCAATCTTGCCAACTTCGGTTCGAAGGACAAGCTCTTCGAGCAGATTGCCAACGTCGAGCGTCCGAAGGAGTTCGGCTGCGAGTATGGCCGTGGTCTTGACCTGATTCGTTGGGGCTTCTTCTACGATGCCGGACGTATGGCCCAGATCAAGCAGCATGCCGCTGTCAATTTCTGGACAAAGGCTGACTATGAGTCTGGCTCTTACGCTTATACCCCCAAGGATGCCGTTAGCTACGATGGATGCTCGAAGAGTTCGTATGACACGTTCGTCGATGGTCATGAGTACCTGCCCATCTACCAGGGTACGCTCAACGACAACCCGAACCTCGTGGGCAACTCTGCCAACAACAGCACTTCGAATGCTTCCTACTTCTCAAGCAAAGGTTGGACTGTTCACCCAGTCGTTGACCTCTAAACAAATAAGAATTAATTGACACTTATTTATTTCAAGAACATGAGACATCTGAATAAATTAGCATCCCTCTTCGGCATAGCCGCCCTCGGTCTTGCGCTGACGGCCTGTGAGGGTGGTGACCTTTATAGCATCGATGCTCCCGACTGGATTGCCGAACGTGCCGACTCGATTGCTAACGCTAAGAGCAACGAGCCTCAGGAAGAACTCGAAGGCATGGAGGAGGACGTTTATACCATCGGTGCTACCGACTATTCGACAGGCTGGTGGGCTGTATTCTCGAAGTATTATCAGATTCCCGATGGCGAGACCTGGAACGCAGTGTTCAACCTGAACATCAACCCCGCTGCTCCCAATACCTATAAGAACTTCGCACTCATCCTCTGCTCCGATGCAGATCGTGGTGCAGGTGACTATCATGAGTATGGAGCCATCCGTTATGACAACCAGCCCAGCGGCAACTCCGAATGGGGCGATTACATCGACCGCAGCCTGGTTGAGAGCAATCTTACTTTCGGCAGCGACACCGATGCCGGCATCGAGAAACTCGGCGGACGCGTCACCCTCACCATCGACCGCTCCGATCCGAACAAGTTCCTGGTGAAGATGACCAACGGCACTGTCACCAAGACCTACAATGCCCCGGCCCTGCCCAACCTCAATGACGATCCCGCCAATACGACGATTCGCGCTTTCCTCGTTCCCGAGGGTTCGTATATCAACTTCCTGCAGTCAAACATCGAGCCGATCGGTGGCTTCACCTCTGCCGAGGACAAGCAGCCAATCTCGTTGACGATCAGCGGCGTGCCTAGCGAGGTGCTTCTCGGTACCGATCTGGCTGAGGCTATGGCTGGCGTTACCGGCGTTGTCAACTTCGAGCAGAGTGTTTCGAAGAATGTGACTGCCGAAGACCTGCAGTTCGAGGCTATTCCTAATTATGACGAACTTGGCACCAAGACCCTGGTCGTAATCTACAACAAGACCTTCAAGGGCGAAGTTGCTGCCAAGCCGGTTGTTGCTGCCAAGACCTTCAGCGTTGTGAACGAACTTTCGGCCTTCACCCAGACAGTCGTTGTTCCCACTCCAACTGCTTTGGGTACTGAGGACTGCACTGCCGGTTGGTGGACCTACTTCACCGAGAATATCAAGGTGGAGGCCAAGGAGACCAAGGTGGTCAGCTTCACCAACTACACCTCGGGTGCCAACAACTGGAACAACTTCGTCATCATCCTCAATCGTGCCGATTTGAGCGAATATGCAGTGGTTCGTGCCGACAATTATGGTTGGGGCGACGGCTATGCTGCCTGCAAGCCCGTTGGCGGTCCTGCCGATTGGGCTGCATGGCTGGCTGCTATGAATGGTGCTAAGGTTACCGCCTATATCACCAACAATGGCGATGGCACTGCCGATATCAAGGCTGTGATGATTGGCACTGATGGCGTAGAATACGTACAGGAATACAATGGTATCAATACCGTCGATCCTGATGACTTCTACTTCCGCTTCACCGTGGATGGCTCGTATCTCGTATTCGACACCGAGTTGGGCGCCTCCGACTGTTCGACAGGCTGGTGGTCGGTATTTACGCCTAACGTGCAGATCCGCGCTCACCAGGTATGCACCATCAACTTCACCAACTACACTTCGGGCGCTAACAATTGGAACAACTTTGTTGCGATTCTCAATAGGGCCGACCTGAGCGAATATGCTGTAGTTCGTGCCGACAACTATGGTTGGGGCGACAGCTACGGCGCTTGCACACCAAGTGGCGGACAGGCTGACTGGGGCGCTTGGCTCGCTGCCATGAATGGTGCAAAGGTTTCGCTGACAATCAGCAACAAGGGCGACGGCACAGCTGACGTCCAGGCTGTGATGCATGGCACTGATGGCGTGGATTACATCCAAGATTACATCGGCATCAGTCCTATCGACGCTGACAACTTCTATTTCCGTCTCACCGTCGATGGCAGCTATCTTGTATTCGAGTAATCTGCTGAGTCTCTGCCGCGTCTGACAATGGCGACACAACTCTAAATTGAAAGACCGAAGTGGCAAACCTGCCGCTTCGGTCTTCTTTTTTCCGCACAATCGTTAAATGTTAATTGATGACTGCCATTTTCTGAGAATTTTTTCGTAACTTTGCGCCGCTTTGCCCACTAAAGGGCAGGCCTAACGAAATTTTTTATATGTCTAACAATTTAAAGAACACCGCTATCGAAGACTTCGATTGGGAAGCTTACGAGAACGGCGAGACCCTTACCTCGGCAAGTAAGGAAGAGCAGGTTGCTGAGTATGACAAGACCCTCAGCAGCATCAATGCTAACGAAGTAGTCAAAGGTACTGTAACCGCTATCAACAAGCGTGAGGTTATCGTAAACGTTGGCTACAAGAGCGAGGGCGTAATCCCAGCATCTGAGTTCCGCTACAATCCCGACCTGAAGGAAGGTGATGAAGTAGAGGTTTACATTGATTCTCCCGAGAATCGCGCTGGTCAGCTCGTGCTCTCTCACAAGAAGGCTCGCGCCACTACTTCTTGGGCCCGTGTCAACGAGGCTCTCGAGAACCAGGAGATTGTCACTGGTTTCGTGAAGTGTCGCACCAAGGGTGGTATGATTGTCGATGTCTTCGGCATCGAGGCATTCCTCCCAGGTTCGCAGATTGACGTTAAGCCAATCCGTGACTATGACATATTCGTCAACAAGACAATGGAATTCAAGGTTGTGAAGATCAACCAGGAGTACCGCAATGTCGTTGTCAGCCACAAGGTGCTCATCGAGGCTGAGCTCGAAGAGAAGCGCAAGGAACTCATCTCGCAGCTTCAGAAGGGCCAGATCATCGAGGGTACTGTCAAGAACATCACCTCTTATGGTGTATTCGTTGACCTCGGTGGCGTTGACGGTCTCATCCACATCACAGACCTCAGCTGGGGCCGCGTTAGCGATCCTAAGGAGGTTGTGCAGCTCGACCAGAAGATCAAGGTCGTTATCCTCGACTTCGATGAGGAGAAGAAGCGTATCGCCCTTGGCCTGAAGCAGCTTTCTGCACATCCATGGGATGCCCTTGATCCTGACCTCAAGGTCGGCGACAAGGTGAAGGGTAAGGTTGTCGTTATGGCCGACTACGGTGCATTCGTTGAGATTGCTCCTGGCGTTGAGGGCCTGATCCACGTATCTGAGATGAGCTGGAGCCAGCACGTACGTTCGGCCAACGATCTGCTCAAGGTCGGTGACGAGGTAGAGGCGGTCATCCTTACTCTCAGCCGTGAGGAGCGCAAGATGTCGCTCGGTCTGAAGCAGCTCAAGGAGGATCCATGGGCAAGCATCGAGACAAGGTATCCTATTGGCTCGGATCACGAGGCCAAGGTTCGCAACTTCACCAACTTCGGTGTATTTGTTGAGCTCGAGGATGGCGTTGAGGGTCTGATCCACATCAGCGACCTCTCTTGGACCAAGAAGGTTAAGCATCCTTCTGAGTTCACTCAGATTGGTGCTCCTATCTCTGTTCGCGTGCTCGAGATCGACAAGGAGAACCGTCGTCTCAGCCTCGGTCACAAGCAGCTCGAGGAGAATCCTTGGAATGCTATCGAGGAGAAGTACACCGTTGGTTCTATCCACAATGGTACCATTGCTGAGCTCATCGACAAGGGTGCAGTCATCAGCCTCGAAGAGGGCGTTGAAGGCTTTGCTACTCCTAAGCACCTCCAGAAGCAAGATGGTTCACAGCCTAAGTTGGGCGAGACCCTTGACTTCAAGGTAATTGAGTTCAAGAAGGACAACCGTCGCATCATCCTCTCTCACTCTCGTATCTTCGAGGATGAGCAGAAGGCTGAGCAGCGCAAGGCTAATGCCGAGAAGCGTGCAGCTGCCAAGGCTGCTGCTGCCGAGAAGGCTGCTACTCCAATGCCAACTATCGAGAGAACTACTCTCGGTGACATTGACGCTCTTGCAGCTCTTCGCGACAAGCTCGCTGGCAAGTAAGACCCAGACCCTCTAAATCCCCCCGCTTAGGGGGACTTTAGCTGGAGAATAAAATTCAGGCGCTATCCCGATTGGGGTAGCGCCTGTTTTTCTTATATCCCGAATTAGCGAATTATCGAATTGTGGGCATCCTTATACTAATTCTCCGAGCAAGGTAGCCGATGATGCATCGGTGACGCGGACCATCACCAGGTCTCCGGGCTTGGCATCGCCCTTGGGGAAAACAATCATCTTGTTCTGCTGCGAGCGGCCGCACATCTGTTCGCGACTGCGCTTTGAGTAGCCTTCGACGAGCACCTCGAAGGTCTTGCCAATATCGCGACGATTGCTTTCGAGGCTGAGTTCGTTCTGCAGGGCGATGATTTCGTTGAGTCGGCGTATCTTCTCTTCTTCGGGAACGTCGTCGGCATAATGACGAGCTGCAAAAGTGCCGGGACGTTCACTGTACTTGAACATGAATGCCGAATCATAACCAACTTCTCGCATCAGGCTAAGCGTCTGGGCATGATCGTCGAGCGTTTCGCCACAGAAACCGCAGAACACGTCGGTCGAAAGTCCGCAGTCGGGGATGATGCGACGGACTGCAGCGATGCGATCGAGGTACCACTCGCGGTCGTATTTGCGGTTCATCTTTTTGAGTACGGCCGAAGAGCCTGACTGGACAGGCAGGTGCAGATGATGGCAGATGTTCTTGTGGGCAGCCATCGTTTCGAGAATCTTGTCGCTCATGTCTTCGGGATTGCTGGTCGAGAAGCGGATACGCATTCCGGGAGCAGCGTCGGCAACGATGCCAAGGAGGTCGGCAAAGTCGATGCCTTCTTTTTTTTCAGCGTCGCAGTAACGATAACTGTTGACGTTCTGACCCAGTAAGGTCACTTCCTTGAAGCCTTTCTGCTCAAGGTCGCGAAGTTCGTTGAGAATTGAACTGACTTCGCGTGAACGTTCACGACCACGAGTATAAGGCACGATGCAGTAGGAGCAGAAGTTGTTGCAGCCGCGCATAATCGAAATGAATCCGCTGATGCGGCTATTGCCAACGCGGCTGGGAATGATATCCTTGTAGGTCTCGGTGGTTGATAGCTGAACATTGACAGCCTTCTCGCCAGCTTCAGCAGCTGCCACGAGATTGGGCAGGTCAAGATAGGAGTCGGGACCTGCTACGAGGTCGGCTCCGTGCTCGAAAAGACCGTCGCGGACACGTTCGGCCATGCATCCCAGCACTCCTACAATGAGCGGGTTGTGCATGCCGCTGTCCTTCGGACTTCTGGCCCGCTTGTTCTTTACACTCTGGAAGAACTGCAGTCGGCTATATATCTTCTGTTCAGCATTATCACGCACCGAACAAGTGTTCATAAAGACGGCGTCAGCATCGTCGATGTTATCGCACAGCTCGTAGCCAATGGTCTGCATGATGCTGGCCACAACCTCGCTATCTGCTACATTCATCTGACAACCGTAGGTCTCTATGAATAGTTTCTTCATACTATTTTGTTAAATATTGTTTATAAATTGAACTTTGTTGTAAAAAAATTTGGCAAATGGATGAAAACATCTTATCTTTGCAGCGAAAATTTATCATAGTTAAGGTTTAGGTTAATACAACAAGCGAGCCTGTGAAGGTTAGCTTGTTTTTTTATATCATTCGCTTTACAGGTTGACCAAAATGGGACAAAAAAGGAGGGATAAGATGAATTTCCCCCGAAATATTTGTCTGTTTCAGCAAAATTCTGTAAATTTGCGCCGCAAAGATAGCCAATATTTTTCAAAGACGCAAGAAAATTGATATGAATTATACGAAAATGACTCCTGAAGAGGCCGCAGCGCTCATCAAAGATGGCGATACACTTAGTTTTAGCGGCTTCTCTTCGACCGGCACACCACGAGTTGTTACCGAAGCGTTAGCCAAAAGAGCCGAAGCCGAACATGCCGCAGGTCGTCCTTTCAAAGTAAGTCTGTTTACAGGAGCTATTACGAGCGACAAGCTCGACGATGCTTTGGCCAATGCCCATGCCGTCGATCGCCGAATGCCTTTCAATGGTTCGCCAGTGATGCGCAAAGCTATCAACAGTGGAGAGGTAAATTATCTCGATATGCACCTCTCGGTAGTTGGACAATATGTGCGCTATGGCTTCCTCGGCAAGGTCGATTGGTGTATCATCGAGGCTGTCCAGGTCTCTGATTTGGGAGAGATAACCCTTGCTGGTGGCGTCGGATGTGTAGATACCTACGCCCGTGTAGCCGACAAGATCATCATCGAGCTCAATTCGGCTTACGACTATCGTATCCGAGGAATGCATGATATTTACACAGTGGCAGATCCTCCTCGCCGAGACGTTATCCCTATCTATAAGCCCTCCGACCGTATTGGCAGTCCTATCTTGAAGGTTGACCCCAAGAAGATTATTGCTGTCGTTCCTTGCCACTATCACTACAACGTGCCGCCCTTTACTCCCCTTGACGAGATAACCACCAAGCTGGGCCGGAATGTTGTTGATTTTTTGGCGAATGAATTTCGTATAGGTCATCTCCATTCGGGTATCCTTCCCATCCAATCGGGTGTGGGTAATGTGTCGAATGCCGTACTTGAGGCATTGAAGGACGCCTCCGACATTCCTCCTTTCACACTTTACACTGAGGTATTGCAGGACAAGGGTGTCGACCTGATTGACTTGGGACGCTGCACATTTGCATCGACAGGTTCACTTTACCTGAGTGATGCATATTATGATAAGGTGATGAATAACATCGACTTCTATAAGGATCACATCATCCTACGACCTTATGAGCTGTCGAATCACCCGGAGATTGTACGCCGACTTGGTGTCATCACCATTAACACTGCGCTGGAAGTGGATATCTATGGCAATGTCAATTCTACCCATGTCCTGGGCACCAAGATGATGAACGGTATTGGTGGTGCGGCTGACTTTGCACGCAATGCCTACACGTCCATCTTCATCTGTCCTTCCATCGCGAAGAAAGGCACCATCTCGGCCATCGTGCCCTATGTCACCCATGTCGATAGTTCAGAGCATTCCGTGATGGTGGTAGTTACAGACCAGGGTGTTGCCGACCTGCGAGGCAAGTCACCTCGTCAGCGTGCCGAGGCCATCATCGAAAACTGTGCACATCCAAGCTATCGTCCCTTGCTGCGCAAGTATCTCGAATTGGCACTTAAGGAAGGTGGGCATACACCAATGTCACTCGACCACTGTTTCGACTTCCACAAGGAATTCCGCAAGTCGGGAGATATGCACAACACCACTTTCGATTGAAACTCAATCGAAAGGGTTTTGAAAGGTTTGAAAGGTTCTGAAATGTTCGAAAGGTCGTTCGGCCTTCTAACCCTTCGAACCCCTCAAACCCCTCGAACCCCTCTTAACCCCTCTTAACCCTTCAGAACCATTCGAACCCCTCTTAACCCCTCAGAACTTTATATAACCTCACATAACTATGTATCGTAAACAAACCTGTGGCGAGCTTCGTCTTGCCAATGTTGGCCAGGAGGTCACACTGGCCGGATGGGTGCAGCGCGTCCGCAAGATGGGCGGCCTCACTTTCGTTGATCTTCGTGATCGTTATGGTATCACTCAGCTCGTTTTCGATGAGAGCGAGGCTGATGCAGCTCTTTGTGAAAAGGCCACACACCTGGGTCGTGAATATGTCATTCAGGTGATTGGCATTGTACGCGAACGTGAAAGCAAGAATAAGAATATTCCTACTGGCGATGTCGAGATCGTGGCCAAGGAGCTGAACGTGATTTCGGTTTCCGAGGTTCCACCTTTCACCATCGAAGACAAGACCGATGGTGGCGATGACCTTCGTATGCAGTATCGTTATCTCGACTTGCGTCGTCCGATGGTGCGCAAGAATCTGGAACTTCGTCACAAGCTGGCTTTCGAGGTGCGTCGTTATCTTGATGCCCAGAACTTCCTGGAGGTGGAAACCCCAATGCTCATCAAATCTACTCCCGAGGGTGCACGTGACTTCGTGGTTCCTTCCCGTATGAATCCCGGGCAGTTCTACGCCTTGCCACAATCTCCCCAGCAGTTCAAGCAGCTGCTTATGGTGGCTGGTTTCGACCGTTATTTCCAGATTGTAAAGTGTTTCCGCGATGAGGACCTTCGCGCCGACCGTCAGCCTGAGTTCACACAGATCGACTGCGAGATGTCGTTTGTCGAGCAGGATGATGTCATCGAGATGTTTGAAGGTATGATGAAGCATCTTTTCAAGGAACTCAAGGGCATCGAGTTCGACAAGTTCCCTCGTATGACTTGGGAGGATGCCATGAAGTACTATGGTTCCGACAAGCCGGATCTTCGTTTCGGCATGAAGTTCGTCGAACTTAAGAACATGTCGCCGTTGCGTGCTTACGTCCAGGGTGCAGATACCAGTGGGGTAGGACAGAGCGTCTTCCCCGAGGGTCAGTTCTCGGTATTCGACAGTGTGCCCTATGTGGCTGGTATCAATGCCAAGGGCTGTGCCAACTATACACGCAAGCAGATCGACGGCCTCACCGATTTCGTAAAGCGTTCGCAGATTGGTGCCAAGGGCCTTATCTGGGTGCGCAAGAACGAGGATGGAAGCATCAAGTCGAGCATCGACAAGTTCTATGCTCCCGAAGTCATCGAGACCATCTGCCAGAAGTTCGAAGCCGAGCCAGGCGACCTGATGCTCATCCTTTGCGGTGAGATGCGTCGCACACAGAAGCAGCTTTGCGCCCTTCGTCTCGAGATGGGTCAGCGCCTCGGTTTCCGCGATCCTTCGGTCTATGTGCCCCTTTGGGTCATCGACTTCCCGCTCTTCGAATGGGATGAGGAGACACAGCGCTACTACGCTACCCATCACCCGTTCACCAGCCCCAATCCTGAGGACATCCCGCTCCTCGACGCCGATCAGGGCAAGGTTCGTTCTTGGGCTTACGACTGCGTCATGAACGGCGTAGAGCTCGGTGGCGGTTCGGTTCGTATCCACGATTCGAAGTTGCAGGAGAAGATGTTCGAACTCCTTGGCTTCACCGAGGAAAAGGCCATGGAACAGTTCGGTTGTCTGATCAATGCCTTCAAGTATGGTGCACCTCCTCACGCTGGTCTTGCATTCGGTTTGGATCGCGTCGTTTCGATGTTCGCCGAAATCGATTCCATCCGTGATACCATCGCATTCCCCAAGAACAACCAGGGACGCGACGTGATGATCGATGCACCTTGCGCCATCGACCAGGCACAGCTCGACGAACTCCAGATTGCGTTGAACCTCAAGGAGGAATAATAGCCTCCAATCCCCATAGAAAGGAATGGAAACCTGTGTTGTTTCCATCCCTTTCTTCGTTTTTTCTGCTTCTTTCCATTATTATATTAATCCATAAAACACCATTCACACATGAAAAGACTCCTGTTATTCATCCTCACTGTCCTGACCCTCGTCAGCACGGCTGATGCCAAGAAGAAGGTCAAAGGCCCCGTGAACCTCGTCGACACCCCCAGGGATATGGCTGTTCAGTTTGCCAAGAGCGAACTCAAGCGATTTCCACACCTTTACCTCTACGATTATGGTCGTGTGCCTTTCTTTGGCTACACCCAGGGCGTGGGCGGCACCTCCTTTCTCTACCTCTATCGCAAGACGGGCGATCGTCGCTACTTCCAATATGCCGAAGAATGGTGCGACACGCTCTGCATGGAGGATGGAACTATTCAGAAGCGGGCCATGGAGACCTATAACCTCGACCTGATTCGTGGCGGTTGGGTAGTTTGTGAGGTCTATAATCTGATCAAGGAGAATCCCGACCTGGTGGGAGGTGAAGCCATCGCCCAGAAGAAGTTGGAGAAATATAAGAAGTGCATGGAGATGCAGCTCATCAAGCAGCTCAAAAACCATCCCAAGACCTGCGACGGCGGCTTTTGGCACAAACTTGTCTATCCCCATCAGATGTGGCTCGACGGCATCTACATGGCATCTCCTTTCATGGCCATCTATGGAAAGACGTTCAATCATCCTGAATGGCAGGCCGAGGCTCTGCAGCAAGTCATCACTTGCTGGCATCACACCTACGATCCTCGCACCGGTCTCCTTCATCACGCTTGGGACGAGAGCGCTTCGCAGCGTTGGAGCGATGCCGAAGGCCATTCGCCTAATTTCTGGGGACGTTCCGTCGGTTGGTATCTGATGGCTATGGTCGATATTCTCGACTACATCCCCGAGGGTTTCACCTCGCAGTTCAACTGCGGACGTAAGGACACTATTCAGATTTCCGGACGCGACACGCTCATCTCGTATATCAACCAGCTTGTCGATGCCCTGCCTCAATATCAACGCGGAGGACTCTGGTACCAGGTGCTCGATTGCCCCGATAAGGTCGGTAACTGGCCCGAGGCTACCGTCACTGTGCAGTTCATGTATGCTATCGCCAAGGCGGTCAACAAGGGCTATCTCCCCGCCGACCGCATCAAGATTGCCTGGGATGCCTACAATGGCTTGCAGCAGACTGTCTTTACCGATTGCCGAAAAGTCAATGCCGAGGGCCATGTGATTGGGGACGAACGCGACCCGATGACTTACGAATATGGTCCTCAGCACACCATGGTGGTTCGTCTGGCCGATGGCACCTTCTCCCTCACGCAATGCTGTGCCGTAGGAGGTTTGGGAGGCAACAAGTACAGGGATGGTTCCTTCGAGTATTATATCGGCGAACGTGTGCGTGACAACGATGGCAAGGGCTCGGGCATCTTTATTATGGGATGCTGGGAGGTCGATGACTCCATGGAGTGGGAATGCGGTATTGTGCCTATTGAAGAGTTGTCATTCAAATAATCCTTACCCTATAGGATAAAACGTCAATCCAATTGGTCAAAATTGCTCTTTTTTCGAGCAAAAGACCAATTGGATTACTTTTTGTGCCTTCAAATTTGGTGATTTGAACAAAATGCCATATTTTTGTACACTAAATATGTTTGAAGGAATGAATATACAGAGATTGCGACTCGGAATCGACGTAGGCTCTACCACTACCAAGGTGGTTGCTTTGGATGGCGATGGCCACGTAGTTTTCGACAAGTATATCCGTCATCTGGCCCGAGCCGTCGAGAGTGTCGTTGACGTTCTTTCCGACATGAAGTCCAAGATTGGCGATGCCTTCGAGGTTTCGCTTCGCGTCACGGGCTCGATCGGCATGGGTATAGCAGAAAGAGTCAGTCTGCCTTTTGTGCAGGAGGTCGTCGCAGCCTCCAAATGCATTCAGATGAAATATCCCGATGTCAAGTCGATGATTGACATCGGTGGCGAAGATGCCAAGGTGGTCTTCTTCCACAATGGGGAGGCTCGCGATCTTCGCATGAATGGTCAGTGTGCCGGTGGTACCGGTGCATTTATCGACCAGATGGCCATTATCCTGGGGTGTTCGGTGGACGAGCTCAATCAGCTTGCCTTGCAGGCCAAACAGGTTTATCCTATTGCTTCGCGTTGCGGCGTTTTCTGTAAGACTGATATACAGAACCTCATTGCCAAGAATGTTTCGCGTGAGGACATTGCCGCTTCCATCTTCCGTGCTGTTGCCGTCCAGACAGTCATGACGTTAGCTCATGGCTGCGAGATTGAGCGTCCCTTGCTTTTCTGCGGAGGACCTTTGACCTATATTCCCGCTTTGCGCAAGGCGTTTGTCGATTATATGCATCTTGCCGACAAGGAGGTGATTCTTCCCGAGCGTGGTACGTTGCTACCTGCCGAAGGTGCTGCCTTGGCTGTCATCCCTTCGGAAGAATATTTGAGCATCGATGCCCTAATCGATAAGATTCGCGCAGCATACAATGTGAAGGGCATCACGTCGGCTGGAGCTATGGCTCCCATCTTCAAGGATGCTGCCGACTATCAGGTATGGCAGGAGAGGATGTCCCAGAGCAAGCTGCCGACAGCTGATCTAGACAGGCTGATAGCACAGGCCAAGCCCTTGGAGCAGAATCTGGGTGAGGCAGAAGTCGAATCGGGAAAGGATGTCGCCGTCCTCAATGCCTTTCTCGGCATCGACTCCGGTTCCACTACCACCAAGATCGTATTGCTCGACACCAAAGGCCGCATCATCTACGATTACTATGTGCCCAATGGCGGCAATCCGATTCATGCGGTAGAGGAGGGGTTGAAGCGTCTCAACGCCCGTCTGTCGTCGGCCAATGCCCGTCTTCGTATCCTTGGTTCGGGCAGCACAGGTTATGGCGAGGACCTCATCAAGGCTGCTTTCCAGCTTGATCATGGCATTATCGAGACCATTGCGCACTTCCTTTCGGCCCATCATATCGACAAGGACGTGAGCTTTATTCTCGACATCGGAGGCCAGGATATGAAGGCCATCTTTGTGCAGAATGGAGTCATCAACCGCATAGAGATCAACGAGGCATGTTCATCGGGTTGTGGTTCGTTCCTTTCGACGTTTGCCACCAGCTTGGGCTACAAGGTTTCCGACTTCGCTGATCAGGCACGCCAGAGCCAGGCTCCCTGCGACCTTGGCACCCGATGCACCGTCTTCATGAATTCGAAGGTGAAGCAGGTGCTCCGCGAAGGTGCTTCGGTGGCCGACTTGTCGGCTGGCTTGGCTTATTCGGTGGTTCGAAATTGCCTGTACAAGGTATTGAAGTTGAAGAACACCAAGGAACTGGGCAGTCATATCGTCGTGCAGGGCGGTACTATGCGCAATGATGCAGTGGTACGTGCCCTCGAACTCCTCTCTGAGGCTCAGGTAAGTCGTTGCGACAAACCTGAACTGATGGGTGCTTTCGGTTGTGCTCTCTTTGCTATGCGTCATGTCGAAAAGACGGCAGAACAGGCTCCCTTCCTCGAAGACCTGTTGCAGAAATCGTCCTATACGCAGAAGAATGTCTATTGCCATGGTTGCGAGAATCAGTGTCTTGTCTCGACCTACAAGTTTGCAGGCGGCAAGACCTATTTCAGTGGCAATCGTTGCGAAAAAGTCTTCGTCAATGGCGGCGAGGCCAAGCGCAAGGGTCTCAACGTCTATGACCAGAAGCTTCACGAGCTTTTCGACCGTGTTTCTGTAAATCAGAACCCCTCAAACATTTCGCTTCCCTCGGACGCGACCAACGGGAGCAACTCTTCGAACTCCTCAAACCTCTCGAACCCCTCGAACCCCCTAATCGGCATTCCCCGTGCCTTGAACCAATTCGAGGAATTCCCCTTCTGGCATGCCCTCTTTACGCATGCAGGCATCAACGTAGTCCTTTCTTCCCCTTCCAACTATCGCAAGTACGAGCGCGACGCCGGCATGGTGATGAGCGACAACATCTGTTTCCCTGCCAAGTTGATGCATAGCCACATTCGCGACCTGGTGGAGCGTGGTGTCAAGCGTATCTTCCTGCCTTTCGTCATCTATGAGCGGCCCAACGGCGGTCAGAACAGTTTCAATTGTCCCATCGTAAGCGGTTACAGCGAGGTCGTCAAGTCGGTGCAGGGTTCCATGGCAGAATTCATCTCGCCGACCATCTCGTTCAAGGACGAAAAGCTGCTGCGCAAGCAGTGCCAGCAATTGCTGAAAGACCTTGGTGTGAAAGGCCGCAAACAGATCAACGATGCCATCGATCAAGCGATCTATGTGCAGAATCTCTTCGAACAACGTCTGACCTACTTCTGCGAGGATGTGCTTCGCGAAGCTCGCAACAACCATCGTCTGGTCATTATGCTTGTAGGCCGACCCTATCACAGCGACCCGCTCATCCAGCACCAGGTTGCCGACTTGATTTCGGGTATGGGCATCGACGTCATCACCGACGACTATGTTCGCGACAAGGATATCGACCTCCACGACGTGCATCACGTTGCCCAATGGGCCTATCCCACACGCATTCTGAAGGCTGCCAAGTGGTGTGCCGAGCAGGGCAACGATGTGCATCTCGTGCAGTTCACTTCGTTCGGCTGCGGTCCCGATGCCTTCCTTGTCGATGAGGTGCGCGACCTGATGGTTCGCCATCACAAGAGCCTCACTCTCCTCAAACTCGACGACATCAATAACGTGGGTTCGATGAAGCTCCGCATCCGTTCGCTCATCGAGTCGTTGAAGTTGGCTTCGGGCCTTACTGAGAAACGCAAGGCCGAGAAGTTTGTCACCACACCCATCTTCGACGAGACGATGCGTGGTCGCAAGATCCTGGCACCCTATTTCACACAGTTCATCTCGCCGCTCCTTCCGTCCATCGTGAAGCTTGTGGGCCTCGACCTGGAGTGTCTGCCGCTCAGCGACAAGATTTCGGGCGATATGGGTCTGCGTTATGCCAACAACGAGGTCTGTTATCCGGCTACCCTCGTGGTGGGCGATTTTGTCAAGGCTTTCCGCGAAGGTCGTTACGACCCCGACAAGACGGCCGTGGTCATGTCGCAGACGGGTGGACAGTGCCGTGCCTCCAACTACATCTCGCTCATCAAGAAGGCGCTTGTCGATTCGGGCTTCCCACAGGTGCCCGTCATCAGCCTCACCTTTGGCGAAGACATGGGCAATGTGCAGCCCGGCTTCGATGTGCCTTGGCGCAAGATCATCGTCATTGCCTTCTTTGCCGTGCTCTACAGCGACTTCATCGCCAAATTGTATTATCCCACTGCCGTGCGTGAACGTGAACCTGGTATTGCCCAGCGTCTCAAGGACAAGTATCTGCAGCTGGGCTGCGAAGCCATCGAGCGTCGCAGTTCGAGGCAACTGACGCATCTGGCCGAACAGGCTGCTGCCGAGTTCGATGCCGCCTGCATCGATCGCGAGACGGCCAAGGTCGGTGTCGTGGGCGAGATCTTCCTCAAGTTCCATCCGTTTGCACAACTGCATGTGGTCGATTGGCTGATGGAACGCGGCATCGAGGTGGCACCTCCCGTCTTGCTCGACTTCTTTGCACAAAGTTTTGTCAATCGCAAGGTGAATCTTGCCACCAAGGTCGAACGTTCCAACGTGCCTGACTTCATCGTCGATACGGTCTATCTGCTCATCCGACGCCAATTGGGCAAGTACAACCGTATCGGTCGTCGGTTCCGTTACTTCCTGCCGTTCCACGACATCATGGAGGAGGCCCGTGTCAGCCAGGAGATTGTCTCCCTTTCTGCTCAGTTTGGCGAAGGCTGGCTTCTTCCTGCCGAGGTGGCCGAATATGCGCGCCAGGGCATCAACCATGTCGTTTCGCTCCAGCCCTTTGGCTGCATCGCCAACCACATCGTGGCCCGAGGCGTGGAACGTCGCATCAAGCAGGTCTATCCTGACATGAACCTCCTCTCGCTCGATTTCGACTCCGGCGTTTCCGAGGTGAATATCACCAACCGTCTGCTGCTTTTCATCGATAATCTCAAAAAATGATATGAAATCCACTCTCCTTGCCATCGTTGCGCTGTCGCTTTCCGTTGTGTCGCTTTCGGCCCAAACCACACGCATCGAAAAGTTTCTCTATGCCGGTCCTGTGGTGATGCAGGCCCCTGTGATGCTCGACACTATCGATGCCGAATTGAAGGGCTTCGACCCCAAGTCGCTCCTCGATTGCGCCCTTTCGCCCGAAGCCGTTAAGAATGGCACGACATGGCAAGGGACGGAACTGCCCGGTGTTCCCGAAGGCGCTGCTTACGCCTTGCATCAGCTGGGCTTCACGCTCCGGCCATCCACCTTTGTCAAAGGAACGCTCAAGCTCGAAAAGGCACCTGCCAACTATCAGCTCTTCCTCGATGGACAGAAGTCTGCTGCAGGTGAACTGTCGCTCGAGCCGGGTGACCACGATTTTGTCATCAAATATCTCAGCGATGCCAGTGCCGGGAAGCCCGATAGCCTCGAACTGACTTTCGAGTCCACGTCGCAGGTCCTTGTCGATCTGCCCAACAATCTCGGTCGGCTCTATACCATCACGCGAATGATGGAGTCTCGTCTATGCTATGGACTCTCCCTTTCGCCCAAGGGCGACTATCTGCTCGTCACCGAAGGTCAGCGCGCTCCCAAGCAGAATCGCCGCTGGTATTATCTTCAGAACCGTCTGACGGGTCAGCGCACCCAACTCAGCCAAGGCGTGGATTGGATGCCGCGCACCAACCGCTATTACTATACGCGCACGGGCAACGACGGCCTTGAACTTGTCACTGTCGATCCGGCTACGGGTGCCGAGGAGGTCCTTTGCCGTCATCTGCCCGAGGGCAGCTTCAGCTTCTCGCCCGATGAGCAGTCCCTCGTCTTCTATGTCAGCAAGGAGGGACCCAAGGAGGTCAATAAGGATGTTTATGAAGTGCTTAATCCCGAGGATCGTCAGCCACGCTGGCGCGACCGCTATGCGATGGCCATCTACGACATCCGGTCGGGTGTGCTCCGTCCGCTCACTTTCGGCTACAATAGCTGCTATGTGACCGACATCAGCCAGGACGGACGTTATGCCTTGCTCTCCAAGAGCGAACACACGTTCAAACCGCTTGGCGAAGCTGTGGCTGTCGATCGTCCCCAGCGTCCCCATGAATTCACTTCGTTGTATCGTCTCGATCTCGAGAGCCTGTCCCTCGACACCCTCATCTATCAGGATGGTTTCGTTTATGGCGGAACTTTCTCTCCCGATGGCAGTCAGGTGCTCGTTCAGGGTTCTCCCGAGGCTTTTGGCCGTGTGGGCTGCACGCTGCCTGCCGAAGTCATTCCTTCGATGTACGATTACCAGGCCTACATCATCGATGTCGATGACCATGAGGTGCATCCCGTGACCCGCGACTTCGACCCCAGCATCTCTTCGATGGAGTGGAGCCTCTACGATGGTCAGATCTACCTCACTTGCGAGAACCGCGACTCCGTGAGCCTCTATCGCCTCGATCCAGCAACGGGAGTTATTCGCATGCTGCCTCTTCCCGAGGAGTGTGTCAAGGGCGTTACATTCGCTTCGCAGGCTCCTGTGATGGCATGGTACGGACAGTCATCCATGAACAGCGATCGTCTGTATTCTGTCGATCTGTCAAAGGTCAGAATGAACAAGAAGACGGGAAATCTCACTTGCCCTTCCACGTGTTTTGAGGACCTCTCGGCTCAGACACTCCGCGACGTGCAGGTTGCCGAATGCAGGCCTTGGCATTTCACCAACAGCAATGGCGACGATGTGCTTTGCCGCTACTATCTGCCCGTCGGTTTCGACGACGAGGCTCCCGATGCCGTGGGCGTTTATCCGATGATCACTTATTATTATGGTGGTTGCAGTCCCACGGGTCGCAACTTTGAGTCGAGTTATCCCTGGCAATGTTGGGCAGCGCTGGGTTATGTGGTGCTTGTCGTACAACCCAGTGGCGCCGCAGGCTTCGGACAGGAGTGGGCATCGCGTCATGTCAATACGGCAGGTGTCGATCCTGCTCGCGACATCACCGAGGCAGTACGCGAATTCTGTCGCACGCACGCGTATATAAATAAGGAGAAGGTCGGCTGCTGTGGCGCTTCGTATGGAGGCTTTATGACGCAGTATCTGCAGACCTTGCCCGATTGCCCCTTCTCTTGTGCCATCAGTCATGCTGGCATCTCCGACCACACCACCTATTGGGGCTATGGCTATTGGGGCTACAGCTACAGCGAGGTGTCGATGGCAAACAGTTATCCTTGGAGCGAAACCGACCTCTATGTGAAGAACTCGCCCATCTACAACGTCGATAAGATCCACACGCCCATCCTTTTCCTGCATGGCACCAAGGATGTCAATGTCCCCATCAACAACTCCATCCAGATGTTCACCGCACTGAAACTCCTCGGTCGCGAGACGGCTCTCGTTTGTGTCGATGGTGAGGATCATGGCGTCGTCGAATACGACAAACGCATGGCTTGGCTCCGCACACAACTTGCCTGGTTCCAGAAGTATCTTAAGGATGATTCTTCCTGGTGGGATGCCATGTATCCCAAGAAGGCTCTCTAAATGTTACGAATAATGCGCTAAAAAGGTCATTTTTGCAAAAACACTTGCAGGTATCGCAAAAAATCGCTTACTTTGCATCGCATATTTCTACCTTTCAAGGCGAAATTGTTAATTGTTAATTGTTAATTGTTAATTAATATCTATGCGTAGCATTCGTACCCTTTGCTGCCTCGTGTGCAGCCTCGTCGTGCTCGGTTTCATGTCCTGCCAGAAGCAGCCCGAGCCTCAGAAAATTGCTTTCCTCGCCATTGGTCAGTCCAACATGGTAGGTATCGGTGACATCTCTTCGGAAGAAGACACCATCGTCTCGCCTCGTTTCCTCAATCTTGCTTCCACCGAAAACGAAGACCGCAAGGTGGGAGAGTGGCGTGTGGCCAAGCCGGGCAACTGCCGTCCGGGTTATCATCGTCCCAACTACCTGTCGCCCACCGATTATTTCGGACGCACCGTCCTTGAGCACCTTTCGCCCATCGACTCTGTAGCCGTTATCCAGGTGGCTGTCGATGGTTGCCCCATGCGTCTCTTCGACAAGGATCTCTACAAGGGCTTCGTTGATAGCTGTCAGATGGATTGGATGAAGAACGAGATTGCTGCCTACGATGGCAATCCCTATGGCCGTCTCATCACCTTGGCCAAGCAGGCACAAGCCCAGGGTTGGACCATTCGCGGCTTGCTCATCCATCAGGGCGAGACCGATGCCTATGGCCCTCATTGGCCCAATCAGGTGAACCGTATCTATCAGAACATCCTCACCGACCTCAACCTGAAGGCCGAAGATGTGCCCGTCCTTTGTGGCGAAGCTGTCGGCCTCGATCAGAATGGCGTCTGCGCGCATGCCAACCCCACCATCGACCAGATTCACGACTACATCCCAACGGCTTACACCATTTCGTCGCGTGCCTGCAAGGTGAGCCGCGACAACCTCCACTTCGCTGGTGTTGGCTATCGTCGTTTGGGCACCCGTTATGCCATCAAGTGGCTCCAGCTCAATGGTTACGATGTGGCTGATGACACCGACTCCCAGCTGCAGTGCGAGACTGGCAATCCTGGCGATGCTTTCGCTGTCGATGCCTTCATTCGAGAGCAGGACAACAAGCTTATGGTGGCTGCTGCCGTGTCGCTCGCTTCGGTCGATATCGTCAGCTATTCGGGTGCAACTCTTGCCACCGTCCAGGCGGAAGGCAAGCGCACCGTAGAGATTGACGTTACACCCTATGCAGGTGAGGATCGCCTCGTGCTCAATATCCACGCTGCCGATGGCAATGTAGTCAATCGTCAGGTCAACCGATAGACATCATTATGCCCGAACCCATCCTCAACGACCACAACAAGCGAGAATACGAGCCCGCGCACACCGCCGAGCATATCCTAAACCAGACGATGGTGCGCATGTTCGGCTGTGAGCGTTCGCGCAACACCCATGTGGAGCGCAAGAAGAGCAAACTCAACTACGAGCTGCCCGAGTGTCCTACGCCCGAACAGATTGCTGAGGTCGAGCGTCGTGTCAATGAGGTCATCCAGTCCGATATGCCTGTGACGATGGAGTATGTGACGCGCGACCAGATTCCACCTGAAGTCTCCCTCGCCAAGCTGCCCGACGATGCATCCGAGACGCTGCGTCTCGTCCGTGTCGGCGATTACGACGTCTGCGCCTGTCTCGGGTTCCACGTCGAGCACACCCTCGAATGTGGTCATTTCCGCATCTCCTCCACGTCGTGGACACCTCTTGACGAAGGCGGTTCCTTCCGCATCGTCTTCCGTCTCGATGGACCCTCCGACAAGTATTAGACTCTTTACGATTCTCCGTCTTTTTTTACAAATTAATGCGTTTATTTCGCTACAAGTACAAAAAAATAGTCTTCGTAGCGAAATAAACGCTTTTTTAACGTAATTTTAACATATTTTCTTGCATATCCCAAAATAATGTTGTATCTTTGCCGCATCCAATCAATATTTCGAGAATATGTGTGCAATAATTGGAAGAAAACAAGAGATAGCTGAGCTGAATCGACGTTTTGAAAGCGGTAGGCCGGAGTTTGTCGCAGTGTATGGACGTCGTCGTGTGGGTAAGACGTTTCTGATTAATGAGGTATTGGGCGATGGTATGGTTTTTCATCATACGGGGTTGTCCCCATACGATCGTAGGAGTAAGGTGACACTCAAAGCTCAACTTCAGAATTTCTATTTCTCGCTCATTCGCCATGGCATGGAGAATATTGAACAGCCTAAGTCATGGATGGAGGCATTCTTCTTGTTGGAGACGTTACTCGAGAGACTCGACAATGGTTCTCGCCAGGTGGTTTTTATCGATGAACTACCATGGATGGATACGCCACGTTCCGCTTTCCTGACCGCTCTCGAAGCATTCTGGAACGGTTGGGGATGTAGTCGTCATAACCTTTGTTTCGTGGTATGTGGCTCGGCAACGTCGTGGATGCTCGATAACCTTATCAACAATAAGGGTGGGCTCTATGGACGCCTGACCTGTGAGTTGAAGCTTTCGCCTTTCTCGCTATTGGAGTGTGAACAGTTCTTCAAGAGCAGGAAGATTAATATGTCACGTTATAATATCATTCAGGCATATATGATACTTGGTGGCATACCGTTCTATCTTGACTGTTTTAATCCCTCTCTCAGTCTCGCCCAGAATATTGATGCCTTGTTTTTTAATCCAAAAGCAAAATTGGGCGATGAGTTTGAACGACTATTTAATTCCATATTCGACAATGCCTCCGATTGTATGAAAATCATTCGTTTCTTAGGAAAACGACATGCGGGATATAGCCGTGAAGATATAGCCCGAAATACAGGTATAAATCCCAATGGGGATTTTACCAAGATGTTGAAAGCTCTTGCTACAAGCGATTTTATCTCCAAATATAAGCCTTGGGGTAGTTCGAATCGAGAAGAGTATTATAAGCTGTCTGATTGCTTCTGTTGGTTTTGGTTGCATTTCAAAGAGGAACTTCATATTGCTGAACGCGATTATTGGCAGCAGCATTTGAAGGAGAGTGAGATAGTGTCTTGGCGTGGCATAGCATTCGAAGAAGTTTGTATGCAACATATTTGGCAGATTAAGGTTGCTCTGCAAATTGCGGGAGTGTCCTCACAGGAGTCATCGTTTATCGTTCATAGTGGCGAAGAATCTGACGGTATGCAGATAGATCTTATTATTGACCGAGCTGATGATGTCGTCAATGTCTGCGAAATGAAGTATTCCAAGGCGAACTATGTTATTACTAAGTCATATTCTGAAAAACTGCAGCGGCGTATCGCCGCTTTGGAAAACTTGCAGCCGACCAAATCCTATCATCTGACATTTGTGACTGTTAATCCCATTGAACGAAATGCTTACTCTGATATCGTCACTTCTGAGGTGACTGCTGATGAGTTGTTCCATTAATGGCAACAAAATAAGCCCCTCCCGATGTCGGAAGGGGCTTATTAAATTGATTTAGGGTTATGCGGAGATTGCCCTTCAGAGCCCTTCAGAACCTTTCAGAACTCTTCAGAACCCTTAATTAGTAGGTGATCAGTGGCTTCAGCTCCTTGGCCTGGGCAATCATGCGCTCTACCTCGCTCAGCGAAGGAACACGGTTGCAGAGGTTCTTCTCTTCGTTGATGGCAACGAGCTTGGGCTGGAGGTTGGCGGGAACGCGATGACGGAACTCCTTCACGGTGTCAACACCGGCAGCTTCGAGCAGCTCCGAGAACTGTCCTGCGATGCCGTTGATGCGCATCAGGTCAGCGTGGTTGGTCCACTTCAGGATGAGCTTGCGGCTGATGCCGGTTTCTTCAGCAATAGCAATGCGGCCCTTGGCGGCAGCACACTTCTCCAGAAGGTCGTCAGTGGTAGCGATGCCAGCGGCGATGAGTTTCTCGGCGTAAACCTCGCCGATGCCTTCGATTTGATCAATCTTGTAAGCCATGTTTTTTGTGTTTAAAAGGTTATTATTGTTGTTTTTGGGTAATGGTCGTTTTTCATTCGACGTTTCACGGTGCAAATGTAACAATTCTAATTTAAATAAACAACTTTTTTTGCAAAAAAATGAAGTGCAAATGCCAATTTTTGGCTAAATATCGCAATTTTAGGCCCAAAAACGCAAAAATCACTTCAAATTATTTTGCTGTATCAGGAAAAATGTCTATCTTTGCGCGCTGATTCCGATGTAGGCACGATAAGTAATGACCGTCACGGCAAGGTGGCAGTGATGCCAGCCCTCCACGATGAGCGCCATTCGCCTTGCGGAGAAATATTTAAAAAATATTTTTTTGTACAATGTACGCTATTGTTGAAATCCAGGGCCAGCAGTTCAACGTTGAGCCCGACCAGAAGATCTGCGTTCTCAACATCGCAGGTGCTAAGGTAGGTGACGAGGTAGTCTGCGACAAGGTCCTCCTCGTTAACAATGACGGTGTTATCACCGTTGGCACTCCCACTGTAGAGGGTGCAAAGGTTGTTTTCGAAGTCTCTCAGGTAGAACTTCGCGGTAAGAAGATCAAGGTGTTCCACAAGATCCGTCGTAAGGGCTTTGACAAGCTCGTCGGTTCTCGTCAGCATTTTACCGAAGTGTTAGTTAAGTCTATTGTTGCATAAGCGAATCCGCTATTAAAAAGAAAGGAAAAAAGCACTATGGCACACAAGAAAGGTGTAGGTAGTTCGAAGAACGGCCGTGAGTCTCATAGCAAGCGACTCGGTGTTAAGAAGTTTGGTGGCGAAATCGTGAAGGCTGGCAACATCCTCGTTCGTCAGCGTGGCACCAAGCACAACCCAGGCCTCAATGTAGGCATTGGCAAGGACGATACTCTCTATGCTCTCATCGACGGCAAGGTAGTATTTACCAAGAAGCGCGAGAATAAGAGCTACGTCTCAGTTGAGCCATTGGCTTAAGCCCTTGGCCAACAGCTTAAAAGAATTACAGGGCATCTGACAACCCCATGGTTGCCAAGTGCTCTGTTTTTGTTTTTTCAAAGGGGCTCCATTTTCGTAAGGTGAACAAACGTCACTTTTACTCCCCTTTTACTCCTTTTTTACTCCCCTTTTACGACTTACCATACATGTTAACATTGAAACTCATCACCGAGCAATACGACCGCGTCATTGCCGGTTTGAACAAAAAGCATTTCGAAGGCGCACGCGAAGCCATCGACGCCGTCATCGCCAAGGACCAGGAGCGCCGTCAGACGCAGAAGACCCTCGATGACAACCTCGCCGAGGCCAATCGTCTCGCCAAGAGCATCGGCATGCTCATGAAGAACGGTCAGCGCGCCGAAGCAGAGGCGGCCAAGGCTCGTGTTGCCGAACTCAAGGCCATCAACAAGGAGCTTGACGAGAAGAAGGCCGCTTGCGAGGGCCAGATTACCGACATGCTCTGCCAGATTCCTAATATCCCCTACGACGAGGTGCCCGAGGGCACTGGTGCCGAGGACAACTGGGTAGTCAAGTCCAACCTCAAGGAGTGTGTCCTCGGTCAGGACACCGTAGGCAACTGGACTTGCAACCCCGAGGTGCCCACTGCAAAGCTGCCTCACTGGGAGCTCGCCAAGAACCTCAACCTCATTGACTTCGACCTCGGTGTCAAGATCACGGGTGCAGGTTTCCCCGTCTATCGTGGCCTGGGCGCACGTCTCCAGCGTGCCCTCATCAACTTCTTCCTCACCGAAGCAGCCAATGCCGGCTACGAGGAGATCATGCCTCCGACAGTCGTCAACAAGGAGTCGGGCTACGGCACAGGTCAGCTGCCCGACAAGGAAGGACAGATGTACCACTGCGAGATCGACGATTTCTATCTCATCCCAACCGCCGAAGTGCCTGTCACCAACATCTATCGTGACGTTATTATCGACGAGAAGGACCTCCCCATCAAGAACTGCGCCTACACCCAGTGCTTCCGTCGCGAAGCCGGTTCGTATGGCAAGGACGTACGTGGCTTGAATCGTCTGCACGAGTTCTCGAAGATCGAGATCGTACGTATCGACACTCCCGAGCATTCCGCCGAGTCTCATCGTGAGATGCTCGAACATGTCGAGGGTCTGCTCAAGAAACTCGAACTGCCCTACCGCATCCTGCGTCTTTGCGGCGGTGATCAGAGTTTCACCAGCGCCATCTGCTACGATTTCGAGGTATATTCCGAGGCCCAGCAGCGTTGGCTGGAGGTATCGTCGGTGAGCAACTTCGACACCTACCAGGCCAATCGTCTGAAGTGCCGTTACCGCCATGCCTCCGACAAGAAGATCGAGCTTTGCCATACGCTGAACGGTTCCGCCCTGGCCTTGCCCCGTATCGTGGCCGCCATTCTTGAGAAGTCGGAGGCCAAGCGGTCTTAGGAAGAC
>JAZQBS010000225.1:0-9448 GCA_045545875.1 Bacteroidales bacterium | reverse complement strand
GACAACTCCTTGGCTCACAGAACGACATGGCTACGAACCGACTTCATTGGCGGACATTCTATTATCGTAGCATGTCCTCCAACGAACGTAAGCGGACATTCTATCATTGTTGCATGTCCTCCAACGAACGTAGGCGAACATTTTTCCATCGACGCATGTCCTTCAGCGATCAATAGAGGACATACAATAATCGTGGCACATCCCCTTATGATCCTTGGGGAATATGCCACGATTTGATATAGTTTTTTAAGCTTTAGTACGGTGTCTACTTCTTTAGAAAGTCAGTAACACTATAACATATCTTCTATCGGCTATATTATAAAGTACTTTGATTCACAATATAATGATTGGAACGAAAATTTTCAATCCCTCTTTGCCGAGAGCTGTTTTTCGACAGCGCGGTACTTCTCGGTGAAGCTGGGATCGGTGGCGAGCATATCGTCGACCTTCTTGAAGGCGCTGAGGACAGTGGCGTGGTCGCGTCCGCCTATCACTTCGCCGATGCGGACCACCGAGAGGGTGGTGAACTGATGGCTGAGGTGCATGGCTGCCTGACGTGCCTGGACAATCTCCTTCTTGCGGCTCTTCGAATTGAGGCTCTTCATATCGACACCGAATGTCTGGATGACGAGGTTGATGATGTTCTCGCAGGTGATGACCTTCGACTCGATCTTGACGATCATTCGGAGTACGCGCGTGGCAAGATCCTGGTCGATGGGGCGATTGAAGGCGATGGAATGGGCGAGGAGCGAGTTGATGACTCCCTCGAGGTCGCGCACGTTGTCGGTGGCATTGCGTGCGATGTACTCGATGACGTCCTCACTGATGGTGATGCCCTCCTTCTCGCACTTGCTGCGGAGGATGCCCTTGCGCAGCTCGTAGTCGGGACGCTCGATTTCGCCGATGAAGCCCCACTTGAAGCGGGTGAGCAGACGCGGCACGAGGTCTTCAAGCTCGACAGGCGGGCGGTCGCACGTCATCACGAGCTGCTTGCCCAACTGGTGCAGGTGATTGAAGATGTGGAAGAACGTGTTCTGCGTTGCGATGAGGTTCTTGCCGGCAAACTCCTGGATATCATCTACGATGAGCACGTCGATGCTCTGGTAGAAGTTGATGAAGTCGTTCAGACGGTTCTGACGCACGGCATCGGTGTACTGCACCTTGAACTGATAGGCGGTGACGTAGAGCACGCGCTTGGTGGGGTCGTTCTCGAGGATCTTGAGGCCGATGGCCTGTGCAAGGTGCGTCTTGCCGACACCACTGGCTCCGAAGATGAAGAAGGGGTTGAATGCCGAATTGCCGGGACGGTTGCTGACGGTGAGGCCGGCACTGAGCGCGAGCTCGTTGGACTTGCCGGGACAGAACGCGCTGAGCGTGCAATTGGGATTGAGATGCGACTCAAAATTGGATTCGGGAGCGGCTTCGATGCGGTTCTTCGGGTTGAGCTTCACCGAGGCATTGTCGTCGTGGACATCGTCGTCACTGGTCTTGACGACTCCAATGCGGTACTTGATGGACGCATTGGGTCCGAAGACACGCCAGAAGGTCTTGGAGAGAAGGTTGTAGTACTGGTCGGATTCGAGCGTCTCATAGACATAGTGAGAGGGAACGAGCAGGGTGAGCCTGCCGTCCTTGAACTCGCCCGCACGGACAGAAGCGAAGAAGGCCTGATAGGCGTCCTCGTTCTGGAGGTTGTCCCGTATGATGGCGAGGCATTGTTCCCACTGTTTCTCGAATGGTGCCATTTACTTACAGAAGATGTATAAAGTTCGAAAGTTCGAGGGGTTCGAAAGGTTGCTTCCTTCGGTGCGCGCGAGCAGAGCTCGGAGCGAAAGGTTTGAAGTGTTTCGAATGGGTCGAAGGGTTTCGATGGGTTGTATATTGTGTTATGATAGGTCAAACTGGTTGCGAAAAGGGCGAATTACCCTTTCGCGGTGCAAAGATATAGAAAAAAAAATTACGGTGCAAGAGCAAAAAAATTGCAAAAAAATTTGGAAATTTCTAACTCGTTGATTTTCAATTTCGATTCACTTCAAATCGGGGTGTTTGAAATTCGTCGATTTTGCAGGTTGCAATACGTTGATTTATAGAAAGATATAGTGTTGGGCGAAAAGTTCATTTTCAAAAGTTATCAACAATCTTTAATGGGGTCAAATATGCTTGTTTCCTCTTGAAAAAGTAGCATTTAGATTGTTGATAACTCGGGTTTCGTTAAAAAAAATGATTTCAAATTACTATTCAGTTACTTCATCGTAGGAAAAACCGAAAGGTAGTAAAGTCGAGATACCATTAATGACATAGATTCCCTGCTGCGAGGGGAGGAGAATCTCGATGGGAGCGCCATTCCGGTACTCGGCCTCGAGGATGACCTGCCGACATGCACCGCACGGAGCGCACACTCCCTTTGAATAAATGTCGGAAGCTGTCTTGCCGACAATGCACAGCTTGAGGATGCGAGCCTCGGGGTAGCGGCTTTGCGCATAGAACACGGCGGTGCGCTCGGCGCAGAGCCCGCTGGGGTAGGCAGCGTTCTCCTGATTGCTTCCGGTGATGATTTCTCCGTTGTCGAGCAGGCAAGCAGCGCCCACTTTGTAGTGTGAATAGGGCGAATATGAGCGCGAAGTGGCCAATTTTGCGGCATCAACTACATTTTTTTGGTCCAAAGTGAGCTCAGATTCGTCTAAAATGCGTATCTTTGCGGCGATTTCTATGGTTTTCATAGGAGTTAGGGTTTTATAACACTGCAAATATATGGCAAAAATCTCAAATGTCCAAACAAACTGCACCACTTTTTGCAAAAAAACTATTCTTTTTGTTGCATTTGCCATCGTCGAACTCATTTTTACACCCTCATTCGGTGCAAAAAAGGCGAAATGCCCAACGATGGGCCCACGTCTGACGGTGGAAGAGTACTGCGAGAAATATTCGGAAATGGCACAAAAGCAGATGCGCAAATACGGCGTGCCTGCCTCGATCACCCTTGCCCAGGGCATCCTGGAGTCGGGCTACGGGTCGAGCTACCTGGCTGTGGTCGCCAACAACCACTTCGGCATCAAGGCCTACAGCCGAGGCTGGAAGGGCGCGACGGTGCTGTGTGACGACGATGCAAGGAACGAGCCGTTCTGCAAGTTCGGCAGCGTGGCCGAGGGCTACGAGTACCATTCGACCTTCCTGCGCGACAACCCGCGCTATGCCTCGCTCTTCAAGCTCGACGTGCGCGACTACGAGAGCTGGGCTCACGGACTGAAGGCCTGCGGCTATGCCACCAACCCGAAGTACGGGACGATGCTGGTGAACCTGATCGAGACCCATCACCTCGACGTCTATGACATCCTGAAGAACAAGAAGGTGACCACCGCCCACCGCACCCTCTACGTGACCAGTGCGAAGCGCGGACTGAAATACGTGCGCTGCCTGAAGGGCGACGACCTGGCTGCCATCGCCAAGGACTACGGCGTCAACGAGCGCAAACTGCGCCGATACAACGACCTGACGAAGCGCTCGGTGCTGAAGGAGAACGACATCATCTACCTGCAGAGCAAGCGGAGCAAGGCTCCCAAGGAGTTCACCGTCCACAGGGTGAAGGCGGGCGAGTCGATGTGGAGCATTTCGCAAGTCTATGGCGTGACCATCAGGAGCCTCATGAGGCGAAATAAGCTGGTTTCGGCCACCGTACATGAAGGTCAGGTATTGCGACTGAGATAGTTTAGGGGTCTATATTAGGTTTTTTTGCAAAAAAACTCTACTATTTCTTGCAAGTTCCACAAAAAATTAGTATATTTGCCCCCGAAAAAGTATTACACCTTTTAAATATATATAAATTATGGTTACTTGTAAACCTTATGTAGTAGGTATCGATTGCGGTGGCACCAACACCGTGATGGGTATTGTTGATAGTCGTGGCAAGGTCGTTGCCAAAAATGCCATCAAAACCAAAGCTTACATCGAATTCAATGATTTCATCGACGCCATTGCACGTTCGCTCAGCGAGCTGTTCGAGCAGGTGGGTGGCCCTCAGATGATCACAGGTATCGGTATTGGTGCGCCCAACGGCAACTATTACACCGGCACGATTGAATATGCACCTAATCTTCCATGGAAAGGCATTCTCCCATTGGCAGATGCACTTTACGAGCGCCTGGGTATCCCCGTGGCTGTGACGAATGATGCCAATGCTGCAGCCATCGGAGAAATGACCTACGGTGCTGCTCGCGGCATGCGCGACTTCATCGAGATCACCCTGGGTACGGGTGTCGGCTCGGGCATCGTGATCAATGGCGAACTGGTGTATGGCCATGACGGCTTTGCCGGCGAACTTGGACACGTAAGAATCCGTCATAACGGCAACCGCATGTGCGGATGCGGTATGACCGACCACCTGGAGTGTTACTGCTCGGCTACGGGCGTGGCTCGCACAGCCCGCGAATTCCTCTCTACCCGTGAGACTCCTTCGTCGCTCCGCAACCTTGTTGCCGAGGAGATCACCTCGAAGGACGTGTTCGACGCTGCCATGGCAGGCGATGCACTGGCCAAGGAGATCTTCGACTTCACCGGCCGCATCATGGGTCAGGCATTTGCCGACTTCGTTGCCTTCTCGGCTCCCGAGGCCATCATCCTCTTCGGCGGTCTTGCCAACGCAGGCGACCTGCTGATGAAGCCTATCGTGAAGGCCATGGAGGAGAACCTCCTGCAGATCTGGAAGGGCAAGATCAAGGTATTGCCTTCGGGTCTCGCATCGGGCGACGCTGCCGTCCTCGGCGCTTCGGCTCTCGGCTGGAAAGCAAAGAATGAGAATTAATCCTATCGCTCTGACAAAGGGCGTACCAAGAAAAGCCCGTCTCAACCGACGGGCACTATTTTGATATATGGCTATAGAGGTATTAGGCGCAAGAGTCCATAACCTGAAGAATATAGATGTTACCATCCCCGGTCACAGCCTTGCTGTTGTGACCGGTCTTTCGGGTTCGGGAAAGTCGTCGCTTGCGTTCGATACCATCTATGCCGAAGGACAGCGCCGCTACATCGAGACCTTCTCGAGCTATGCGCGCAACTTCCTCGGCAACCTCGAACGCCCCGATGTGGACAAGATCTCGGGCCTTTCGCCCGTGATCAGCATCGAGCAGAAGACGGTGAACCACAATCCGCGTTCGACGGTGGGCACCACCACCGAGATCTACGACTTCTTCCGACTGCTCTATGCACGTGCCGGCGAGGCATTCAGCTACCTGAGCGGCGAAAGGATGGTGAGGTTCAGCGAAGACCAGATCATCGACCTCATCCTGAAGGACTACGAGGGACGCCGCGTGTATCTGCTGGCTCCGCTTGTCAGAAACCGCAAGGGCCACTATCGCGAACTCTTCGAGAACCTGCGCAAGAAGGGCTATCTGAACGTGCGCATCGACGGCGAGATGCGCGAGATACTGCACGGCCTGCAACTCGACCGCTACAAGAACCACTCCATCGAGCTGGTAGTTGACAAGATGCGCGTGGAGTCGATCGACGAACATCGTCTGCGCCAAAGCGTGCGACTTGCAATGCGCCATGGCGAGGGAATGATGATGATCATGTGCGACGACCAGCTGAAGTACTATTCGCGCTCGATGATGGACCCCGTGACGGGCCTGTCGTACAAGGAACCTGCGCCGCACGACTTCTCGTTCAACAGCCCCATGGGCGCCTGTCCCCACTGCCATGGCCTGGGAACGGTGACGATGGTGGATCGGACGAAGATCATCCCCGACACGTCGCTGTCGATAGCCGAAGGCGGCATCGTCCCGCTGGGCAAGAAGAAGAAAAGCATGATCTTCTGGCAGATCGAGGCGCTGCTGCAGACCTATGACTGCACGCTCGACGACCCTATCAGCACCCTGCCCGAAGATTCCATCGAGGCTGTGCTGAGCGGCACGGGACAGTCGTACCACGTGTCGGAAGAGTCGATGGGCTACTCGATGATGACCATGCCCTATGAGGGCCTGGTGAAATATCTGAAGGATGCCGCAGGTGATGACGCTTCGGCCAAGGAACGCCGTTGGGCTGAGTCGTTCAGCACGGTGCAGACCTGTCCCCACTGCCACGGACAGCGCTTGAACAATGAGTCGCTCCATTACTTCATCGACGGCAAGAACATCGCCGAGGTGAGCGCCATGACGATCACCGACCTGGCCCAATGGGTCGACCAGCTGCCTGCGAAGCTGAACGAAAGGCAGAAGAGCATCGCCGGTGAGATATTGAAGGAGATTGCCGCACGCAT
The DNA here is from genome assembly GCA_045545875.1 of Bacteroidales bacterium. GTDB lineage: Bacteria > Bacteroidota > Bacteroidia > Bacteroidales > UBA3663 > Liminaster. The sequence goes on along the minus strand of JAZQBS010000225.1, from coordinate 3,198 downwards.
CAAGTTCCTGCTCGGCGTGGGCCTTGGCTATCTTTCGCTCGACCGTCCCTCGATGACACTTTCGGGCGGCGAGTCGCAACGCATCCGACTGGCTACACAGATAGGTTCGCAACTGGTGAACGTGCTCTACATCCTCGACGAACCTTCGATAGGACTGCACCAGCGTGACAACCAGCTGCTGATACAGTCGCTGAAGAAACTGCGCGACATCGGCAATACGATCATCGTGGTGGAACACGACCGCGACATGATGCTGCAGTCGGACTACCTCGTGGACATCGGTCCCGGTGCAGGACGCAAGGGCGGCAACGTGGTGTTTGAAGGCACTCCCGACCAGATGCTCAAGGAGCACACGCTGACGAGCGACTACCTGAATGGCACACGTCGCATCGAGGTGCCTGCCGTACGTCGCAAGGGCAACGGCAAGATGCTGGTGCTCGAAGGTGCAACGGGGCACAACCTCAAGGGCGAAAAGGTGGAGTTCCCACTGGGTTGCCTGATTGGCGTGACGGGAGTGTCGGGTTCGGGCAAGTCAACGCTGGTGAATGCAACGCTGCAGCCCATCCTCAGCCAGAAGTTCTATCGTTCGCTGACCGAACCCTTGCCCTACACGTCGATCAGCGGACTGGAACACATCGACAAGGTGGTCACTGTGGACCAGTCACCCCTGGGACGCACACCACGTTCGAACCCCGCCACCTATACGGGCGTGTTCCAGGACATAAGAAACCTCTTCGTCCAACTGCCCGAGGCACAGATGAGGGGTTACAAGCCCGGACGTTTCTCGTTCAATATCGGCGGAGGACGATGCGAAGCCTGTTCGGGCAACGGATACAAGACCATCGTGATGAACTTCCTGCCCGACGTGATGGTGCCCTGCGAGGTTTGCCAGGGCAAGCGCTACAACCGCGAGACGCTTGAAGTGCGCTTCAAGGGAAAGTCGATTGCCGACGTGCTCGATATGACCATCAACCAGGCCGTGGAGTTCTTTGAGAACGTGCCTACCATCCTCAACAAGATCAAGGTGCTGCAGGAGGTGGGCCTGGGATACATCAAGCTGGGACAACCTTCGACCACGCTGTCGGGTGGTGAGTCGCAACGCGTGAAACTGGCTGCCGAACTGTCGAAGAAACAGACGGGAAAGACGGTGTATATCCTCGACGAGCCCACTACGGGTCTGCATTTCGAGGACATTCGCGTGCTGATGTCCTGCATCAACCGACTGGTCGACAAGGGCAACACGGTGATCATCATCGAACACAACCTGGACGTCATCAAGTGCTGCGACTACATCATCGACATGGGTCCTGATGGCGGTTCAGCCGGAGGACATCTGATCGCCTATGGCAGCCCCGAGGAGATTTGCGAGAAATTCGATACCTGGACTACCAGGTATTTGGCTCAAGAGCTTGGGATTATAAGGGATTCTTAGGGATTTTAAGGGATTTTAAGGGACGAATGTTTCTTGGGTTCTATTCTCAACAAGGCGCTTCTCTCGGACGTGACCGAACGTGAACAAGGTAACGTCCCCAAATATCCCCAAATATCCCTAAATATCCCCAAATATCCCTAAAACGAAAGTTTAATATTCAACACCATACAATAAGTCGTTATTAAATTTCATCCACAATGAAAAAGAAACTGAAGAAGGTCCTTGTTCTTGGCTCGGGTGCCTTGAAGATTGGACAGGCTGGAGAGTTTGACTATTCAGGCAGTCAGGCATTGAAGGCTTTGCGTGAAGAGGGTATTAGTTCTGTTTTGGTCAACCCGAACATTGCGACTATCCAAACCTCAGAAGGTATTGCTGACAAGGTTTACTTCCTTCCGGTCAACACCTACTATGTGACCGAGATCATCAAGAAGGAGCGTCCCGACGGCATCCTGTTGGCATTCGGTGGTCAGACCGCGCTCAACTGCGGCACCGAACTCTACTTGAAGGGCGTGCTGAAGGAGTACGGCGTGGAAGTGCTTGGCACCAGCGTGGAAGCCATCATGAACACCGAAGACCGCGACCTTTTCGTGAAGGAACTGAACAAGATTGACGCCAAGGTGCCCGTGAGCCATGCCTGCGAGACCCTGGAAGATGCCTTGGCTTCGGCCCGCAAGATCGGTTATCCTATCATGATCCGTTCGGCCTATGCCCTGGGTGGCCTGGGTTCGGGCGTCTGCCCCGACGAGGCTACGTTCAAGGAGATTGCCGAGAGTGCCTTCACCTTTGCGCCCCAGGTTCTGGTTGAGGAGTCGCTGAAAGGCTGGAAGGAAATCGAGTTCGAGTGCATTCGCGATGCCAACGACCACTGCTTCACCGTGGCTTCGATGGAGAACTTCGACCCACTCGGCATCCATACGGGCGAGTCGATTGTGGTGGCTCCGACCTGCTCCCTGACCGACGAGCAGGTGAAGATGCTGCAGGACATCACCATCATGTGCGTGCGTCATCTGAACATTGTGGGTGAGTGCAACATCCAGTTTGCCTTCAATGCCGAGACCAACGACTACCGCATTATCGAGATCAATGCTCGTCTGTCGCGTTCGTCTGCCCTTGCCTCGAAGGCTACCGGTTATCCTCTGGCATTTGTTGCCGCAAAGATTGCCCTGGGCTATACGCTCGACCAGATCGGCGAGATGGGCACAACCAACTCGGCCTATGTGGCTCCTTCGCTCGACTATATGATCTGCAAGATCCCACGCTGGGACCTCACGAAGTTTGTGGGCGTAAGCCGCAAGATCGGTTCGTCGATGAAGTCGGTGGGCGAAATCATGTCCATCGGACGTTCGTTCGAGGAAATGCTGCAGAAGGGTCTGCGTATGATCGGACAGGGTATGCACGGCTTTGTGGGCAACGACCACACACGCTTCGACAACCTCGACGAGGAACTTTCGAACCCGACCGACCTGCGTATCTTCGCCATCGCCCAGGCTTTGGAGGAAGGCTACAGCATCGAGAGACTGTACGAACTCACGAAGATCGACCCATGGTTCATCGAAAGGATGAAGAACATCGTCGATTACAAGCACGTGCTCGAAGGTTATACTTCGCTCGACCAACTTCCTGCCGATGTGCTGACCAAGGCCAAGGTGCTTGGCTTCTCGGATTTCCAGATTGCCCGCTTCGTGCTCAATGCACATCAGGGCAGCAACATGGAGAAGGAGGTGCTTGCCGTACGTGCCCTTCGCAAGAAGCTCAACATCCTGCCT
>JAZQBS010000224.1:0-11420 GCA_045545875.1 Bacteroidales bacterium | reverse complement strand
GAAAATAAGTTCAAGGAATGGGGTACTTCATGGAGCATCCAGGTGCTTGCCAACAGCAAGGAGTACGTTTTCACCTTCCCCTTGGCACGTCAGCGCGAACACACCCTCACACTCTCCATCGTCGATCCCGGTCAGATTGTGCAGAAGATCACCTATAAGTGATTGTCTTCGAAGGCAATCTGTTACTTATATGCCAGGAAGTAGATACCTGAGGCAATGATGGCGACTGCCAGGGTGAACCAGCAGATTGAGGTTATCGTCAAATATCCAAAAATGCGACGCTTGGAGTAGCCCGAGAACTGCTTCAGGGACACCAAAAGCATCAATATGGCAATGATCCTGATGATGGAGGAGTCGAGCAGGGTGCCGATGATCATAAAGAGCGTGTAGGTATTGTACGAGCAAATCAGCACTGCTACAAACTCCGAGAACCTCAGATTCGGGAAGCGCGGACAATGGCGGAAAAACGGGAACATCGATAGCGAAAACAGTACCAGCAGGATTAGCGTGAAAAGTGCAGGATTGTCGTCGGCGAACTTGCTGATCATCCTGCCCACTTTATGGAGCATTTGGACGTTAGGGTCTTTCGAACTGCTATCCAGTCTCTTGTGAATTTTTTCTGTTTCCGAAATACTATCGTTTTCTGTTTTCGAGGCAGCATTTACCTCTTCCTCATCCGTAGTCGAAGCAGTTGCGACTTCATCCGTGGTCGAAACTGTTTCGACTTTGTTTGATGTGAGAGCGATGCTGTCCTTTTCCTCCCTCAACTCTTTCACTCCCTTGGCCGCAGCCTCCATTTCCGACACAATGTCTGTGTTGTCACTTGCTGCTTCGGGCGAGTAGAAAAAGCCATGTTCGACGAGCAGCGAGAGGGTAGCGAGCAGGAAGAACATCTTGAAAGGGGAGAAGTAGCCCGCCTGCATGCCGTTCAGGTAGTCGCGTATCATGTAGCCCGGACGCAGCAGCATATCGCGCATCGTACGGAAGACACTGCGGTTGTTCACGTCCCAGACGTCGAGGAAAAGGTCGATGGCCTGTTTCAGCGAGAAGTGTTTCACTGATGCCGACTGACCGCAGCGCGGACAGAAATTGCCCACGAACTCCGTGCCGCAGCATGCACATTTGCAAGGAGTGTTGGATAGGGGTGCCACTTCGTGCGGCCTAATCTGCCACAGGTGGAAGGCCCTTTTGCCAATGGCCCGCAGATGTTTGTCCTTCACATATTTGATGATGCTCGTTCCTTTTTTCATCGTTCGCTGATTAGTTGGTTTTTCGGTGATGTCATTGCCATTTTCCGTGTGCAAAGATACGTCCTTTTTGCGACTTCACCAAATTATATATAACGACTTTGCTCGAAAATAATGTAGAAATACTGAAAACTGCACAAAAAAAATGCAGAAATCGGCAAATTCTGCACTTTTTTTATGCAAAAGTTACATTTTGATGGGCCTTTGTTGGACAATTCGATAAAAATCCATATATTTGCAGCAAGCTTTTCTAAAAAACAATTCACCATGAAGATTCAATTTCTCGCAGCATCCATGCTGCTCATCTGTTCCCAATCCCTGACGGCACAGCAGCTCACGCTCAGTGCCGACAACGTAGATGAAGTCCTCAAGGCAATGACCCTCGAGGAGAAAGCCACCCTTTGCGTAGGTTATAGCATTGCCCAGGCCACCGAGCAACTCAATGGAGTCATCGGTGCTCATGCCGACCTCGTCCCAGGTGCTGCTGGTGCCACTCGTGCCATCCCTCGCCTCGGCATCCCTTCCACCGTCCTTGCCGATGGTCCTGCCGGTGTTCGTATCCGTCCCACACGCGAAGGCGATCCCAACACCTATTATGCTACAGGTTTCCCCGTAGGCACCGCTTTGGCCTGCACGTGGAACCAGGAACTTGTCGAAAGCGTAGGTCATAGCATCGGCAACGAGGTGCTCGAATACGGTTGCGACGTCCTCCTTGCTCCAGGCATGAACATCCATCGATCGCCCCTTTGCGGACGTAATTTCGAGTACTATTCCGAGGATCCTCTGGTAGCAGGCAAGATTGCTGCAGCTTACGTACGTGGCATCCAGAGCCAGGGCGTCGGCACCAGTATCAAGCACTTCGCCGTCAACTCGCAGGAGACCAACCGAACCTTTGTCAACGAAGTGGTCAGCCAGCGTGCTTTGCGCGAAATCTACCTCAAGGGCTTCGAGATTGCCGTCAAGGAGTCCGATCCCTGGACCGTGATGTCGTCCTACAACCAGGTCAACGGCGAATTTGCCCAGCAGAGCCACGGACTGCTCACCACCATCCTGCGTGACGAATGGGGCTACAAGGGCATCGTGATGACCGACTGGGGTGCCAAGGAAGGCACAATGAAGGCTGTCATTGCCGGCAACGACCTCATGGAGCCCGGCAACCAGACCGAGATCAATCGTATCATCGAAGGCGTCAACAATGGCACCATCCCGATGGCCGACCTCGACCGCAACGCCCGTCGCATCCTCCAGTACATCGTTCGCACTCCTCGCTTCAAAGGCTACAAGTACAGCAACAAGCCCGACCTCAAGGCACATGCCGAAGTAACTCGTCAGACGGCTACCGAAGGTATGGTACTGCTCAAGAACGACGGGGGCACCCTTCCCATGAAGGACGTGAAGAACGTGGCCGTCTTCGGTATCACCGCTTACGACTTCATTGCAGGTGGAACAGGTTCGGGTGACGTCAACAAGGCTTACACCATCGATCTGATGCAGGGCATCACCAATGCCGGCCTGACCGTTACCGAAGACCTGAAGAACCTTTATTACGACTACAAGAAGTTCCAGGAGAGCAAGGATGCTGCCGAGTTTGCCAACACATTCCGTTGGGGCAAACCCGTGCTTCCCGAACTGGAAGTTTCTGCACGCACCATTTCCAACCAGGCCAAGAAGGCCGACATCGCACTGGTTTGCCTCGGCCGTCAGGCTGGCGAAGGCTCCGATCGTCACATCGAGAACGACTTCAACCTCACCGAGGTGGAGCGTAACCTCCTCAACGACGTATGCCTCTACTTCCATCAGGCAGGCAAGAAGGTCGTCGTGATCCTCAACATGGGCAACGTCATCGAGACCGCATCCTGGAAGGGCATGCCCGATGCCATCCTCATGGCTTGGCAGCCAGGGCAGGAGGGAGGAAATTCCGTGGTCGATGTGCTCACCGGCAAGGCCAATCCTTCGGGCAAGCTCACCATGACCTTCCCCATCGCTGCTGCCGACATCCCCGCCCTCGCCAACTATCCCAACGTAGGCATCCCCGAGGTACGTGGCTGGCGTAGCCGTGGTCCAATCAAGAACACCGACTACACCCTCCATCAGGAAGGCATCTACGTAGGCTATCGTTACTTCAACACCAACGATATCGCTGTTTCCTATCCCTTCGGCTTCGGTCTGAGCTACACCACCTTCTCCTACAGCAAGCCCGTCGTCAAGGTTGGCAAGGATGGCTTCACAGCCACCATCACCGTCACCAACATCGGCGCTGTAGCAGGCAAGGAAGCTGTCCAGCTCTACGTTAGCGCTCCTGGTGGTGGTCTCGAGAAACCTGCCAACGAACTCAAGGCATTTGCCAAGACTCGCGAACTCCAGCCTGGTGAAAGCCAGACCCTCACGATGACCGTTTCCGCTTACGACCTCGCTTCCTACAACGAGGCCACCCAAGCCTGGGAAACCGCTGCCGGTCGCTACACCGTGAAGTTCGGTGCCAATGTCGAGGATATCCGCGCCACTGCTCCCTACACCCAGGTCAAGCCCCAAACCTTCCCCGGCCACGACGTTTGCAAGCCTGATATGGAGCTGTAATGTCAATATACAAAGAATGCTCCTCAAAACCGCTTTGAGGAGCATTCTTTACAATATTCCGAATCAATATTTGGAGAAACCAATATAGCCCTTAATTTTTACAGTGATAATCATTTAATATGTTTGTTTAATATGGAAAGGTATGGTGTATTCGTCACACAGTTTCTTCTCACTCTGCTTGCATTCGTTGGGTGGTCAGAAAGTGCAGGAGATGGGCCGGGAGCTCCCTTTTGGTTAATTGTAGATACCTTTCCTGTGTTTTTGGCAACGTTCGTAGTCTTTCTTGTTTCTTTATTGCTTCGTCGTTGGACAAATCGCGTAGTGATGAGTTTATGTATCATCGGCGTTTATTTACTCCTTCGTTGCGTCGAAATGTCACGATGGGGATTCGAGTGGGAGTTGCTACCTTACTTCTTGCTCAATCCTGTCATCCCAGAGCTACTATGCTTGATCTATTATATTCGAGAGGAGAAGAAACGCAAAGAATCTGTGAATACCGGGATTAACAAATCAATAAAACGCAAAAAGAAAGAATTGAAGAATCCTGTAGGGACAAGTGTGGTGCTGATGATTCTCGTGTTTCTCAGTGGAGTATCCTTGTTTGTTTTCAATTTCGTTTATATGCAGCCCTTGGCATTCAATTTAGCATTGATTCTGATTGGAGTGCTTGCTACTGCTTTCCATGTTTATGCAGTGATATGCTTAATGGGAAAAGATAATAGAGGTTGGCGCCTTTTGGCATTGATCCTTCATTTTCTTTTATCTTTTCCACTCTGGTTTATGATTAATTTGCTCTATAATCGCTAACACTGCTATTTGGATCATATCTATCCATAATCAATCCCGTGTGGTAATCTCTGCCACACGGGATTATTTTATTAAATTTATACAATTCCGACCGATTATTTTGCATTTTGAAAAAATAATTGTATCTTTGCACCGTGAAACAGCCCGAAAAGGCGCTCGCTAATCATATGAGTTTCGAACTATGAGAAAAAGATTCAACATTACGGGTAGTTGTAACCCTCAGTGGCACTATATGGTGGATACCGACAAGAGGTTTATGTTGGTTGAGGATATGATTGAAAGGGGAGAATATTTCACCATCAATCGTGCACGTCAATACGGTAAGACCACCATGCTGATGATGATCTGGCGTCGAATGTCAGACCGATATCTCGTGGTGCCTCTAAGTTTCGAAGGATTGGGCGATAGTGCATTCACCTCGGAAGAGGCATTCGCTAGCACTTTCTCAAAGATGATGTCGAATCGCCTTTCGTCAATGTTTAAGGACGATAATCTGGCAAATATCTGGAGAAACTGCACGGCCAAGTCGATGGATGAACTGTCTTCCGCAATTACAACTTTTTGCGAAACTAGTACAAAACCCTTAGTATTGACCATCGACGAAGTGGACAAGAGCAGCGACAACCAGCTTTTTCTCAACTTCCTCGGAATGCTACGAAACAAATACTTGGATCGTAGTTTAAGTGGCATGAACTCCACTTTCTTCAGTGTTGTCCTGGCAGGTGTTTATGACGTAAAGAACCTCAAATTGAAAATCCGACCTGATGCCGAAAAGAAATACAACTCGCCTTGGAATATCGCTGCCGACTTCAATGTCGATATGACCTTCCATCCCGAAGAGATCGCTCAGATGCTCTCCGATTATGAAGCCGACACTCACACCGGCATGGACATCAAGTCCATCAGCGAAGAGATATACAAATATACTACGGGTTACCCGTTCCTGGTAAGTTATATATGCAAACTTATCGATGAAAGACTCGATCGTTCTTGGAGCAGAGATTCTGTGCAGCAAGCAGTAAAAATCATTGCAAAAGGCGAGAATGTCACCCTCATCGATGATTTGTCAAAGAATCTGGAGAACAATGATGAATTACGAGACTTCATCTATTCGATAGTCATAAACGGACAGGAATTTAGTTATACGATGATCGATCCGATGGTGCGTCTGGCCAATATGTTCTCCTATATTCGCGAGAACCAACGACACAAGACCATGATCCATAATCTGATCTTCGAGGAAGTGCTGTTCATGTATTTCGGAAACAAAACCATGCGTGAGCAAGGTGCCCGCATCTCACCCTACATCCTCAATTATGTCCAGAATGGCAAACTCAATATGGAGCATGTGGTTACCCGTTTTCGCGACCTCCTGTTGGAGGAGTATCGCGACAGCACCGTGCCCTTCCTCGAACGAGAGGGAAGACTCCTGTTCCTTACTTTCCTCAAACCCATCATCAACGGTACCGGCTTTTACTACGTAGAGCCTCAGACACGCGATAACCGCCGCATGGACCTTGTTGTGACTTACGGACAGCAGGAATTTATCATCGAACTGAAGATATGGCGTGGTGACAAATACGAGGAGAATGGTCGTGACCAGTTGTCGGCCTATCTTGCCACCCGCAATATGAACGAAGGCTATCTCGTCACTTTCGACTTCTCAAAAGATAAGAAGAATGTTGAACCACAATGGATTGAGTGGAACGATAAACGACTTTTTGAAGTAATCATTTAGCGATATCCATTCCTCTCGACAAACACATTTCGACAAAAACAGCATCGGTGCTTCCAAACATTATTGGAAACACCGATGCTTGTACTACGCTCTTGATGGCGTGTAAATGCCGTTGTTGATGTTTATGCTGCCTTGCTGGACGACTGTTCGATGTGGTAGTCAGCAGTGTTGTTGCTGTGCTTGTGGTTATTTACTGAATCAGAAATCTTATCACAGATGTAGAGACTTGCTGCAAAGAGGAACACGGTGGAGTAGAATGCGATGGTGTACATAGTAGTATTTTTTTAATTGTTAATATTTTTGTTTATTGTTCTGTGAATCATTTTCACACCGCAAAGGTACGCCCTTTTCCCGCTTCCTCCAAACATATTCCCAACTTTTTACCTACTATATAGCGACACCATCGCCAAACCGCGACACCCTCGACAAGCCCCTTCCAAATCTGTCGCTTCACCAAACAAATCAGTAACTATATTTCCCCGCTTTCAATTCCATCGGTGTCTTTCCGGGGAGTAGGAGGGTAGCAGAAGTGCCTTCGGGAATGGTGAAGGTGTAATTCACTGTCCCATCGGCATTTGTCTGCCAGCTGCTCTCAATTCGTCCTTGGCGAGTGTCGAGATGTCCACGGGCAAACGTCATTTGTCCCGTTGGGTCAACTTCAGGACGAAGGATGAAGTGACTGAATCCCGGCTGCTCTTCGTCACGTTCGATGCCCAGACAGCGATTGATGAGCCATTGTCCCACTGCTCCAAATGAATAGTGGTTGAAGGAATTCATGGAGTTGTTGCCACCGAAGCCTGCCGTGTGGGTATAGGAGTTGAGTCGTTCCCAAATGGTCGTTGCACCTTGTGTCACCGGATAAAGCCACGAGGGATAGTCCTCTTGCTGCAACAGGCGATAGGCTATGTCGCTGCGTCCGCCATCACTGAGTACGCGGCTTATCCATGCCGTGGTGATGAAGCCCGTCATCAGCGAATAGGGAGGACAGTTCACACCTCCGTCGGTGGTGTTCTCACGTTCGATGCTTGCCACCAGACGCTCCAAAACTTTCTCTCGCAACTCACCCTCCACAATGTTGAAGGCCAAAGGCAGGACGTATGAACCCTGTATGTCGATGGGTTGTCCCTGGCGTTTCGGATCGAAAGCCGAAAAGATGGACATACCTGTCTTGGTGTCGATATAGTGCTCGATGAAGAAATGCTTCCGTTCGTCAAGGCGTCGCTGATAGCGTTCGGCATCAGCCTTCTTGTTGAGCAACAGAGCCGTCTGTCGCATGATGTCGAGATCGTAGATGTAGTAAGCCTCGAAGAGCAGCGTCTTGTCATTCTTCCCGTCTTCCAATCCAAGCCAGTCTCCCAGGTCACCCCACTGTCGCAACTGCACCAGCAGTCCGGTAGTGGCCTCAAAATAGTGGCTGTCGATGTAGTCGATATACCGTGCCATCGCTTCATAATGATGGGCAAGAATGTCGAGGTCGCCATATTGCAGCCAGCATTCCCAGGGCACCGTAATGCCTGCGCTGCCCCACAGCATTCCTCCGAAGCCACCGCCAATAGGAGCAATGTCGGGGAAACGTCCATCTTCTGTCTGCACGTCACGTATAGCCTGCATGTGCTGATTGAGGAATTCGTCCACGTCGGCCATATTGACAGCTGTGCGCGAAAAGACGCTGATGTCGCCGCTCCATCCCATGCGCTCGTTGCGTTGCGGACAGTCGGTAGGCATGCTGATGAAATTCGACAGCATCGACCATTGGATGTTTTGCCAGAGACGATTCACCTTTGGATTGCTGCATTCAAATTCGGCAGTGAAACGATCTACGCTGCTGACCACAAGTCCTTCCACGTCGGCTATTGGCAAAGGTTCGTCGATGCCCGTTATTTCAATGTATCGGAACCCGTGCAGTGTCATGTCGGGCGCAAACACCTCACAGGCATCACCTCCGGCAATGTAGATATCCTGTGCCATGGCAGCACGAATATTCTCGAGCATCAGCATCCCCTTCTTGTCGGCATATTCGGGTAGGTCGGGGTAGAGTACTTCGGCAAAACGGAACGTCACTGTCTGCCCCTTACGCAAACCACGCATCGTGATTCTTGGAATTCCGGCCATATTCTGCCCCATGTCATAGACAAAGACACCAGGTCGAACCTCATTCACTTGTTGGGCTTTCAGCACGGTGTGCAGTCCTACGGAAGTAGAGGCAGGCAACAGACGGAAGTTGCTATAGTCGCACACCTGGGGCATCGTGCCGCCTCCTTCAGTGGGCAGATGTCCTTCAAGCTTGGCTTCGCAAGCCTTCCTCCACACATTGGTTTCTACGGTATTATCATACACCTCGCCTTGGAACATGCTGGCATAGGTTACCTTCGAACAGTCGCTCACCTCCCAACTCTCAGGCTGTGTAGTGACAACGGTCGAGTCACCATCTTCGTATCTCACCACCAGACGAGCTATGAATGCCAGCTGATCGCCAAAATAGTTCCAGTTGCCCCCACCGAAAGTCAAGGCTCCAGCCCACCAACCTTCGCCTAACCTGACACGAAGTCGGTTGTCGCTTTGCAGCATCGTCGTGACATCATACTGCTGATAGAAGTGCGTCTTGTTGTATTGCGAGATGCCTGGTGCATAGTATTCGCTGCCCACCTGCTTTCCGTTGAGTGTAGCCTGGTAGATGCCTCGAGCGGTGGCTGTGAGCGTAGCCTCCTTCACGGGCTTCTGCTTCAGGGCGAATTTGCATTGCAGTTCGGGCATGGCTCCTCGGCTCGGATCGGCAAGCCGTAGCACCTCTTTCTTTTTGTCGCCAATCTTCTGTATGTTCTTGTCGGCATAGAGGATGCCGTAAGGCGAGCGGTAGTTACGCACCTCTACATTGTGGATTATCGCCAACTTCCCTGCTTCCATCGCATAGCCGATCTGCGACAACTGCGGAAAGGCGATGTAGTCGCCGCCTCGTCCCATCGGGTTCAGCACTACGTCGCCCAACTTCTGTCCATCAAACAGGATGTCAGCGCTGCCCAGACAGCATTGCGCTTCAATTGTATGGCATTCGTAGGCATCGAAGGCTCCAAGCTCAAACGATTTCAACAACTCCCGTCCTTTGACTGTATAGCCTATGCGCCAGACATTCAGATGGGAAGATGCTGCATCGAGTTCCAGTTTGATATACGACTCGTCCACTCCGTTCTCTACCCCCAGGATATTCATGTTGCGGTCCATCAATCGAGGGTCGTTGCCTCCGAAAAGCAATGCCATCCTGTCCGATCGGCTTGCCTTGTCCAATTGCACAGTCCAGCATATTTTGAACTGCGGAAGATAGTCGGCATACAACACCGTTTGTTCGCTGCCAATCCACTTGGCATCGTCAAACTGGGCAAGGCAAAAGCACGGCAAAAGTGCTATCAAAGGTACTAGCATTCGTTTCATATCGTTCTGTTTTTTTGGCAAAGAAACAACAATTCCTAAATCAATTCTTTATCACTTCGAATAGGAGGGGAGCACAAAATCCTGCGCCTTCAGGTATTCGGCACAACGCCGCACACCTTCCATCGAGTCGATGGTGCCGTCGTTGCCTTCCATCTCCACCACGTAGTTCTCAAGTCCTGCCAAACCCGCATTGTGGAAGATGGCATCGAATCCGACAAATCCGCTTTCTCCCAGTTCGTAGATGTCCTTGATGTGGAGCATCCTGAAGCGTCCGGGATACTTCTTGAAGTAATGCACGGGTCCCTGCTTCGCCATCACAGCCCAGTATGTATCCATCTGCCAGAACACGTTCTCGGCATCGGTGTGCTGCATCATATAGTCAATCCATACCTGTCCCTCCACTTTCTGAAACTCATGCGAATGGGTATGATAGCCGTAGCTGAGTCCAGCCTCACGACAACGTCGTCCTACCTCATTATAGTATTCGCAGAGGGTCTGTCCGTCCTTCAGCGTCTTGGGTGTTTCGGCCCATGAAGTGACCACATATCTTATGCCGGCAGCCTTATGCGCCTCGATGGCCTTGTCCCACCATTCCATCGCCTTCGTGAAATCGTGGCTGGCAAGTTCTTCGGCACTCAGGTTGCAATTGACGTGCGATGAGAGGGGAGTCAGTCCCGCCTCCTCGCAGTCCTGTTTGTATTGTTCGGGTGAGACGCCATAGAACTTCCCATCCTTGTAGTCGGCAGCCTCGATGCCCGTGTATCCCATTTCGCTCAAGCGCCTGAATACCTCCGCATGGTTCTTGGCGTACAACTCGGCATTGCCTATCACGTCGCGAATGCTGTAGAGCTGCACCGCCATCTCTTTGGGTTCGTACAGATAGTCTCGCATTCCTTCCAGATAGTCGAACGCCACCTCCTTGTCGTCTTCATCAGTCCAGAACTTGGTGATGTCGTGGATGCGCCATTCGCCCTCCTCTCGGCAGAACGAGAACTTGCGCTTGATGACTTGTACTGAACTGTAAAGCGTGAAACCGACTGTCGCTGTTCCTTGCTCGAGGTCCAGGTGTTCAAACTTGATGTCACGGGCTTCCAGGTCGTCAGGGTTACCGTCCTGCATCTCTGTCCAGTAGTCTTCGTTGAAGAAGCCTATATCTTCCAGTTTCGAATCCTTTTTCTCAACAGCCCGTACCGTCTCGATCCAGGTGTGGCAGGCGAATCGCCCGTCATAGTAGTCCTCATTCGAGGCAGCAGCGGCATACAGGTCGTTGATGATACCGGTGATGATGTCCTGTGCCTCCCGTTCCTGCTCGTTGTCATTGGCAGCCATTGCCCCGAGCGAAGCACAAAGGCACATCAGAATGAAAGATAAAGCAGGTCTAAGCATTGTCGTAATTTTTTAATTGTTGTGATTTTTCCCCATCAGATACGGCTTGAAGAACCTGCCCTGTGTCGAAAGCGTGAAGTCCCAATCGTCGATGAGCGTCGGAGCCCAGTGTGGATCGAAGCACCATACCGTGAACGAGATGCCACGTGCATCAAGGAACGAAGTGATGGCAGGCCATAGTCGTCGGTCGAGATGACGGGGATGTGCGCTCCGTGATCATCGGCATGGCAGTATCCGAG
>JAZQBS010000223.1:0-3503 GCA_045545875.1 Bacteroidales bacterium | reverse complement strand
TGTTCCAGCACGGGAAGATGGGGAGCCAGCCGCCATCGTCGTACTTGTCGAGCAGCGACTGCACCATCTGTCCGGCTTTCTCGGGCTCGATGATGCACATCAATGGATGCTGGGCGCGATAGGTATCCCACATCGAATAATCCTCGTAATAGGTACCATCGGTGTGACGAATCTCCGAACCGCCTGCATAACTGGGATAAGAGCCATCGCAGTCGTTGAATTCGCGAGGCAGGAAGGAGGCATGGTAGAGCGACGTATAGAAACTGGTCAGCAAAGCACGATCACTGCTCTTTGCCTCGATGCGGCTCAACGTCTGCTGCCACGTGTCGGTCAATGACTTCTGCAAAGCGTCGAAATCCCAGGCGGGAATCTCCTTGGCAAGATTGGCCTTGGCATGGGCAACGTCGGTGAACGAAGAAGCGGCCTTCACCAGCACCGTTTCGCCAGCCTCCACATGGAACTTCACATAGGCCCCCACTTCGTGCACTTCGGGTTCGGGTACGAACTTGCGCTCATAGACGCGACCTTCGTTGGGCGTGTCGATACGGGTCGTCTCCTCCAGCTTGCCGTTGCAGTTATAGACTCCACCCTCCAGAATCTCCTTGTTCACCTTGACAACGAAATGTCCGTCGAAGCCGGCATATTCACCCCAACCCTGATAGATGCGATGCACGGGATTCGAGCCCGTCATCTCCCCTGTCTCAGGGTCAAAAGCAACGCGGCCCAAACCTTCGTCACTATTGGGGTTCATCACCAGATAGACATCGCCTGCCTCCTTGTAGGTGAAGCGGAAGATGGCCGAGCGCGATGCCGCAGTCATCTCTGCCTGAATGCCGTAGTCGGGCAGTTCGACACTGTAATAGGCGGGAGTGGAAATCTCCTTGTCATGACTGAACTTCGAGCCACGTGCCAACGGATTGGTGATCAGTTCGCCACCCAAAGGCATCAGGGTAAACGAACCGTAGTCCTGCGTCATACCGCCCACAATCCAATGACTGTTGCGGAAACCTTGTATCTCTTCATCCTGGTAATAGTAGGGCGAAATCTCCTTCTGCTCGGTGTCTTCGGTCTGAGCCACCCAGAAGTTCATGCCATGGGGCACAAAGACCGCTGGGATACATTGACCCGGGTCATGCGCCTGGTCATAGCCTGCCATTGTTCCCTTCTTGCTCGTAGGGATAGGCTTCTGCTTGCGCTCCGTACCCCAAAGGCCGGCAGCATCCTCACTGTAGTGTGCTCCCGTACCTATCATGGTATCGACATACTGCATGTAATCCTTTGTCTCGGGTTGCTCTGTACAAGCCATCAAGGCTGTCATGCCCAATAGCAGCAGGGCCTGATTCTTCAAATTGTGTGTGTTCATATGCTATCTATTCTGTTACGTTATTTCTGAAAATCTGATTCTCCGGTTGGTTGATTCGTTCCATCTTTAATCCTTTCACATCGTCGAAGACGAACGCAGGACGGAAATCCTCACCTGCCAACCTCACCGTAATATCCCTGAAGGTAATATCCTTCACATGACGCACATAAAATGCCCAGGATGGCAGTTCGCCATACATCGAGAATTCGGGATACTGATCGGCGGCCTCATTCACTTCGGTGACACGATAGAGGCCCACGTATGCCATTCCCTTGGTAGCTCGCCCTGGATATAGGATATCGACATCCTCAATCGTGACATTCTCGATATACTGTCCCGGAAGACCTGCGATGCTGGAAGGCCAGGGATTGTGGAAAAAATTGACTTCGGGACCACGCAAATCGTATGCTTCGTCGGGACGACCGAAGGGCACTTCGGCCTTCAAGTGGCGGATGATGATATTCCGGCAGATGCCGCCCGTCCTGCCAGGCTCCTTTCCCTCATAAGGATGACGCGCTCCCAGGCAGATGAAGATGGGATTGCCTGTGTTCTTCGCTTCGATGTTTTCGACAAGGATATTCTCCAGCGTTCCTCCATCGACAGTCTCCAAGGCGATGGCCGAACGGAAGGTGTCATAGACCTTGATATTTCGGACAGTCACATTCCTGAATCCGCCATACGAAGCAGAGCCGAACTTCACGGCAGATGCCGAAGAAGCAATCCGACAATCCTCAATCAGAATATCCTCGCAACAACTCTCGGGGTTATCGCTCTTGAGGCAGATGCCATCGTCGGCTGCATTCACGTCACACTTTCGCACTACGATATGCTTGCAGTCGTTCATGTCGATGCCGTCATTGTTCCAATAGCCACGATTCACAACCGTCACGCTATCGACGACGACATTGGAGGAAGCATGGAGCGACAATCCCCAACCTGCACTATTCTTCAAAGTAATGCCATGGATGTAGATGCTGTCACTCTCGGCAAGGAAGAAGAGTTTCGGACGGGTGGAAGGACGCATCCGCCGATAATTGTAGTTCGGATCGATTCGTTCGCCTATATGGTGCAGACTGTCGATGGCGAGGGCAAGATCCAACCCTTGGGCATAAACCGTGCCATGACCGACGATACGGATGTGCTGCGCCGAATCGCTGACGATGAGCCCTGAATGAACATCCTCATCGCCTCGACGACCTACTGCATCGCTGCCTCCATCATAATCGTACGGATTGGTACTACCAAGCAAAGTGGCTTCTGCATCAAGGTAGATTTCCACATTGCTTTTCAGCCGTAACAGTCCCGACAGCCACTTTCCGCTGCCGAAATAGACACGTCCTCCCCCTTCATGGGCATGCACTTCGTCGATGCACTTCTGCAGGACTTCGGTATTCAGTGTCTGACCATCGCCTACCGCTCCTGCTTCTGCCACATTGATGGTATAGACGCTATCGGCAGAAGGGCCGGACAAAACTGGTTCCTCTGCCTTTGGACGAATACACGAACCTAAAAATAGGACGGGGAAAATTGCAATGTAGAAGAATTTCATACCTTCATCTATCTTGTGTTAACAAAAAAGCTCCCTTGAACTTAAAAGACAGGGAGCAATTTAACGTTAATAAACGATTTGGAGAGAAGAAACGGATGACAGCATTACAGATCGATATTGCAAGCTGCAATGTCCATATCTCCATCGGCATCGAGTGCTGCATTCCAGGTTTCGGCAGCCGACTTGCCTCCTTCGATGAGACTCTCTTTCTCAGAAATATCGAAGTGAGCGGCCAACCAGTTGTATTCGAAAGTATGGAGCTGCGGCTTCAGGTCCTCAAAACTCTTGCCCTCACGCAAAGTATCGAGCATCTCCTTGCGAGGAACTAGCATTCCTCCGTAATCAACCCATTCGCCGGCGCCTTCCTCGCCTGGCTCCTGATTGATGATGCCGAGCGCCTCGAACTGCTGCAACTGCTGGCCAATGTACATGTCGATGGCCTGCTGATATCGATCCAAGCCACGTTTGATGTGACGAGGATTGATGGCGCAGCCCTGGAAATCGTTTTCTCCAGTGTTCTTAAGTTTCTTGAGTATCTTTATACCACGAAGGATATATCCGACACTATAGGGGTTAAAGAGCGTGAAGTTA
>JAZQBS010000222.1:0-15263 GCA_045545875.1 Bacteroidales bacterium | reverse complement strand
GGCCTCCGACTTAACGACACGCTTGAAGCCGACCGTCAGTTGGCCGACTGGGCTGATGCCATGTATGAGCCTATCTTTGTGAAGAACCTCGAGAATGTGCAGGGCGACGAACGCGACGTGATCCTCTTCTCGGTAGGCTATGGTCCCGACAAGGATGGCAACGTAAGCATGAACTTCGGCCCACTCAACAATGCAGGAGGCGAACGTCGTCTGAATGTTGCCGTGAGCCGTGCTCGTTGCGAGATGATGGTCTTCTCGACCATGCACTCTTCGCAGATTGACCTGCGTCGCTCGAAGGCCAAGGGCGTGGAGGGATTGAAGCATTTCCTCGAATATGCCGAATTCCATACCTTGGCTACGATCGAACGAAAGGAGGAAGAACGTCCTGTCACCGGTGTGGCTGACGAGATTGCCGAGGCCCTGCGTGACCGCGGATACGATGTGGAACTTGGTGTGGGAAGGAGTCGATTCAAGGTCGATCTGGCCGTGGCAAGCCGCAACAACGACAGCAAGTACTGCCTCGGCATCCTGCTCGATGGCGAGACTTATCGCGATACGCAGACTACACGTGACCGTGAAATCGTGCAGCCCGGTGTCCTGCAAGGACTGGCGTGGAGAGTGATGCGCGTCTGGTCGGTCGATTGGCTCAACAACCCCGACCGCCTGCTCGAACGTATCGAGAAGGCCATCGTGGAACCCGAACCTGAGGCCGAACCCGTAGAGAAGCCGGTCTTCGACATCTCGAACGAGAAGGAGGTGGTTGTTCCTGAGAAGAAGCGCCCGTTGAATTTCGATCGCACTATCGACGAGATTTCACCCGAAGAGGTGCGACAGGCTTTGCTCGATGTGGTCAGCGAACAACTCTCCTTGCCCGAGGACAATGCCACCTTGCTTGCCGCTAAACGTCTTGGATTCGCAAGACGCGGACAGAAGGTCGAAGCCGCCTTGCAGCGCGCCTTGCGTTACCTGATTGTCAATGGCAGGATTGTCAACAAGGATGGACGACTGACGATTGTGGGCTGATGTCTCAGAGGTTCACAGGTTGCCTTTTTGTCTGGCCCGGGTGAGTTCGATGGCTTCTTTGCCTGTGAGGTGCTCGATGTCGAAACGAAGCATCAGCATACGGTTGAAGCCCTTGGCCAGTTCTTCTTCAAGTGCCTTATCGTCATTGGGATTGTATCGGTTGCCGAGCAGACGCGCATAAGCTAGTTTCTGCTCGGCATCTTCTATGATATGGATGCGGCCGAATGCGATGACCGAGCGGAAGTAGGTGGTGTATTCCTTCCCGTGTACGGCATCCTGCGCGATGACGCAGAACGATGCCTTCTCGTGTTTGCGAATGGCATCAATCTTGTGGCCTTCCAATGCGCTGTGGAAAAAGATTGCCCCATCAGCATAAACGTAACTGAGGGGGACGGCGTAGGGATAATCGTTGTCGCCAAGCAGGGCGAGGGTGCCTGACGTTGACTCGGTGAGAATGCGAATGCTCTCTTCTTGGGAAAGTTGCTGATGATGACGACGAATGGGACGAAATACTTCCATGTTCAGGATAAGGTTTTAAGACCGATGATTGAAGCAATCAGCGTGGTTAGAAAAAAGATTCGCCAGAAGGTGGCTGGCTCTCGGAAGATGAAGATGCCGACGACAACGGCACCCACGGCTCCGATGCCTGTCCAGACGGGATAGGCTGTGCCGATGGGAATCGTTTGGGTGGCTTTGGCAAGCAATACAGCGCTCAAGACATAGAGTGCGGCAAATCCCGTAATCCACATCCACCACTCCGTGCCGATGACTCCTTTGGCACGACCCAGGCAGTAGGTGAATCCCACCTCACAAAGTCCGGCAAGAATCAGGATAATCCAATTCATTGTGAAAAAAGCAGCCTGTTCGAGGGCTGCGAGACTGTCTCGGCGACTCCTTCCAAGGCTTTTGTGCGCTGCAAAGATACGAAAAATATCTGGAATTATCGTATTCCCAATCGAAAAAAGATGAAAACTTGTGTTTAAGAGTCACTCCAATGATGGAATTGGAGCGACTCGCCGGGTTATTGGCATAATGTATAGAACAATAACCCTATTAATATAATAATGATTGCCACGCGTAAATATTCCATGAAACGCTGAATCTTCCTTGCTTTTCCTTTGTCCATAATTGAGTTACAGTTTTGTGAATTGCCATGCAAAGGTATTGGTCATCTATTACAGAATGATTACAAACATGTTTAGTTTTGATTACAGCAAAAGATGTAACAACAACTTCACATTGCTGTAACAACTTTGTAATAACTTGGTAATATCTTTGCACAAAATTATAAAACAAATATGGATACTTTCCTCAATTTCCTTTCCCTTTTAGGCTCCCTTGGCCTCTTCCTCTTTGGTATGAAGACAATGAGCGAAGGCCTCGAAAAGTTTGCGGGCGATCGCTTGCGTAGTATTCTGGCAGCCATGACGAAGAATCGTTTCATGGGTGTCCTCACGGGCATCATTGTCACGGCTCTCATCCAGTCATCATCAGCTACGACTGTTATGGTTGTGTCTTTCGTTAATGCAGGACTGATGAATCTCGCCCAAGCCATCGGAGTCATAATGGGTGCTAACGTCGGAACAACTGTTACCGCGTGGATAATCTCTGCCATTGGCTTCAAAGTCAACATTGCCGCACTCACGCTACCCCTTCTTGCATTTAGCCTTCCTCTTATCTTCAGCCACGATAGCAAGCGTAAGTCCATCGGCGAATTTGTCTATGGCTTTGCATTCCTTTTCATGGGTCTGAGTTTTCTGCAACAAGCAGCGAACGACCTCGATATAGGTTCTATGGTTGCAGCTATATTGGCAAAGGTGGCTGATGGAGGTTTCTTTACCATCATTCTGTTTGTCATCGTAGGAGCCTTGGTCACCATGCTGGTGCAAGCATCGGCTGCCACCATGGCCATCACTCTTATGCTCTTCGATATGCATATCCCGGGATTCGGCCTTGAACAGGCTGCTGCACTTGCCATGGGACAGAACATTGGTACAACAATCACAGCCGTTATGGCATCGATGGCAGCAGGAATACAAGCCCGTCGTGCAGCCCTCGCCCACATGTTCTTCAATGTATTTGGTGTGGTAGTCGTTTTGATTATATTCTACCCGTTCTGTAACGCTGTCAGCTGGTTGGTGGAAGAGGTTTTCAAGGCTGGCTCGAATGACCTGTTCAAACTTTCAATGTTCCACTCCGCATTCAATATCTTCAATACCTTGTTGTTGATAGGCTTTGTACATCAGATAGAAAGCTTCGTCTGTCGTGTTCTTCCCCTCAAGGAGGAACAGGAGGAGGACAAAGGCCTCAAATACATCTCCGGAGGACTTTTCTCTACTGCCGAACTCTCTATCCTTCAAGCTCGTAAGGAAATTGTGGTCTTTGCCGAACGTTGTCAGAAGTCCTTCAACTATGTGCTGTCAATGCGTGCAAATGAAGATGAGGATGATCCCGATCGTTTTGATCAATTCTTCTCGAAGGTGGAGAAATACGAGGGCATTACCGACAATATGGAGTACGAGATTGCACACTACCTGCAACAGGTGGGAGAGAGCCGACTTTCAGATGACGCGAAACGTCAGATCCAGCGCATGCTTCGTGAGGTGGACGACCTCGAAAGTATAGGAGACTGCTGTTTCTCGCTTGCTCGTACGCTTAGTCGCAAGCATGAGAATTGCCAGGAGCCCTTTACCTCCGAGCAGCTCAAGCAGCTCAATCGCATGGAACAACTTGCCTCCAATGCTCTTGCCCAGATGACCGAAACCCTCCAGCAACCAGAGGGAGAAGGTCACGACATCTCTCGCAGCTATGCTATCGAAGACGAGATCAATAACCTTCGTGCCCAGCTGCGCAACGACAACCTGCAGAACATAGCGGCTGGAGAGTATGACTACAAGCTTGGCGCCTTCTTCATCGACTACGTGAATGGTCTTGAGAAGCTTGGTGACTATGTCCTCAACGTCGTACAGAGCAAAGCACGCCAGACGAGGGCATAAGGTTATGCATCAATCATGACGTTTATGGGTCGGTAATTATTGTCGTTGAACGATAACAATGATGATAAATATGTGGGAATTCAATCGAAGGTGTTAAATTCTTGTTAAACTTTTGCCTAACGTACAAACATTTGAACTATATTTAGTTAGAAATGCGTAACTTTGCACTTGCAAATAATTAACTTATGGCAAAAAGAATTCTCATCGTCGATGACGAACCCGATATCTGCGAGATACTCCGCTTCAATCTTGAGATGGATGGCTATGATGTGCTGACAGCAGAAGGCGCAGAAGAAGCACAACGAATAGTTGACAATAATTTGTCGGCCGGTAACAGTATTGATTTGATACTTCTCGATGTGATGATGACGCCCAAGTCGGGCTTTGAGTGGGCAAAGGAACTGAAGTCTGATGCCCGAACAGTCGGTGTTCCCATCATATTCTGTACGGCAAAGACCTTGGAGGAAGATTTGCTGCAGGGTTTTGCAATCGGTAGCGACGATTACATCTTCAAGCCTTTCCG
Organism: Bacteroidales bacterium; assembly: GCA_045545875.1. GTDB lineage: Bacteria > Bacteroidota > Bacteroidia > Bacteroidales > UBA3663 > Liminaster. The sequence goes on along the minus strand of JAZQBS010000222.1, from coordinate 10,721 downwards.
CATCAGCGAAGTAAAAGCAAGGGTGAAGGCCGTTTTGAGAAGGACGCACTCTGAATCCAAGGAACCCGATACGATTCTACCAACTCCAACAAGCTCAAATACCATTAAATACGAGGGTCTGGTACTCGATCTGAACCGTAAGGAATGTTACGTTGACAATAAAGAAGTGGTGTTTACCAGGCTGGAGTTTGAGGTTTTGGCCCTTCTCCTTTCCAAGCCGGGACAGGTATTCTCTCGCGAGAAAATCCTTCAAGTCGCTTGGCCAAACAACACTATTGTGCTTGACCGCACCGTGGACGTCCACATCACTCGCATTCGCAAGAAGATAGGGCGTTACGGGGATTATTTGCGTGCGAAATTTAGTTACGGATATATGTTTGGCAGATGAAACAAGCACGATTCACCAATAAGATTGTCATTGTTGCGACAATCCTTGCGAGTCTGTTTACACTCTTCTTCGGCTTTTATGAGTACAGGCGTGAACATGCTTTCCGTGTGGACATTCTGCATTCGCAACTACAACTCAACAACTATCATTATCTTGAGAACCAAGGAGAACGCTACATTCGTGTAACCGTCATTGATACTCTTGGCAATGTGCTTTCGGACACCGAGGAGAAGGATATCAACCGCATGGGCAACCATCACCAGCGCGAGGAGATTCAAAAGGCTTTGCAATGTGGAAGTGGTTATGCCATCAAGCGAGCCTCCGAGACTAATGGTGAGAAGTATTTCTATTCTGCAACACGTTTCGGGGACAAGATAGTACGCTCTTCGGTGCCTTATTCCGCCGAACTCACATCTTCACTCGAACACGATTACACGTTCTTGTATTACACTCTCAGTATTTTAGTCCTCATCGCTACTGCAATGTACTTCCGTCACCGATATGAGTACAGCGAGCGCGAGAAGCAACGCATCAAACGTCAGCTCACCGAGAACGCTGCCCACGAACTGAAGACACCAGCCACCACCATCGAAGGTTATCTTGAAATTCTGGTCAGCAATCCTTCGATGAGCAAGGAGAAACGTGTGGAATTCCTCGAGAAATGTTATGCACAGAGTCGCCGTATGAGTAGTCTGTTGACCGATATGAGCACACTCACCCGTTTGGAAGAAGCCCACACCACCCGGCCACAGACGATGATAGATGCAGCCGTCATCCTCAGACAAATCCAGGAAGAAACCTTGACCAAGTTTAATGAGCAGCACATACAATTACAGATGCAAATCCCTGCATCGCTGCCCATGACGGGTGATGCTTCGCTCATCTATTCCCTCTTCCGCAATATATTCAGCAACGCGCTCGCTTATGCCACCGATGCCACTTACTTCCGTGTTCAGGCAGAGGGAGCAGGCGACCTCTACACATTCACATTTATAGATAATGGAGTAGGTGTGCCTGCCGAACATTTGCCTCACATCTTCGAACGTTTTTATCGAATCGACAAAGGCCGTTCCCGTCGACTTGGTGGTACAGGCCTGGGCCTCGCTATCGTCAAGAATATCGCACTGCAATATGGCGGTTCGGCTGATGCATGGCAAACACCCAAAGGAGGTTTGACCATAGAGGTTCGTCTGACCCGGACACATTCCTCATAAAGAACAATTCCTCAACGTTCATGTGTTTATGTCGTTGAGCGAACAAAGAAACGCAAGAAGGGCGTGCCAAGTTTGAAAGATCTTGACACGCCCTCGCGTTTATTGTTTCACTCCCTATCGGGGAGCATGTGGGAAAGACAGCTGATTACATCATGCCACTTATAGGGATTGGCAGATTACATCATGCCACCCATACCTGGATTTCCGGCTGGCATTGGTGGTTCTGGAGCTGGCTTGTCGGCAATGACGCACTCGGTGGTGAGGAACATACCTGCTACGGAAGCGGCCTGCTCGAGGGCTACACGAGCCACCTTGGCTGGGTCGATGACACCAGTCTCGTGGAAGTGCTCATACTGCTCGGTGCGAGCATTGTAGCCGAAGTCCTTCTCGCCGTCCTTGACGCGCTGTACAACCACAGCACCCTCCTTGCCTGCATTGGCAACGATCTGACGGAGAGGCTCCTCGATGGCACGCTTGACGATCTCGATACCGAGCTGCTCGTCGTCGTTGTCACCCTTCAGGGCATCGAGAGCAGGGATGGCACGGATGTAGGCAACACCACCACCAGGAACGATACCTTCAGCCATGGCGGCACGGGTAGCGCAGAGGGCGTCATCGACGCGGTCCTTCTTCTCCTTCATCTCGACCTCAGAGGCTGCACCGACGTGGAGCACTGCTACACCGCCTGCCAACTTGGCAAGACGCTCCTGCAGCTTCTCACGATCGTAGTCGCTGGTGGTCTTCTCGATCTGCATCTTGATCTCGCTGACACGATCGGCAATGGCCTGCTTGTCGCCTGCGCCATCAACGATAGTGGTCTTCTCCTTATCGACAGTCACCTTGTCGGCCTGGCCGAGCATATCGACAGTAGCGTTGGCAAGGGTCAAACCTACCTCCTCGGAGATAACCTGGCCACCGGTCAGGATGGCGATATCCTTGAGCATCTCCTTACGACGGTCACCGAAGCCTGGAGCTTTGACAGCGCAGATCTTGAGTGAACCGCGAAGGCTGTTGAGCACGAGGGTAGTGAGGGCCTGAGAGTCGACGTCCTCGGCAATGATGAGGAGAGGACGACCCGACTTGGCAACTGGCTCAAGTACTGGGAGCAGATCCTGAAGGTTGGAGATCTTCTTGTCGTGGATGAGAATCAGAGGCTGCTCCATCTCGCAGGTCTGCTTCTCGGCATTGTTCATGAAGTATGGCGAAATGTAGCCACGGTCAAACTGCATACCCTCGACAACATCGACGGTAGTATCCATACCCTTGGCCTCCTCAACGGTGATGACGCCTTCCTTCTTGACAGTCTTCATAGCCTGGGCGATGAGCTTGCCGATTTCCTCGTCGTTGTTGGCAGAAATGCGGGCAACGTTCTCGATCTTGGTGTAGTCGTCACCAATCTCCTCAGACTGAGCCTTGACGCAGTCAACCACAGTAGCCACGGCCTTGTCGATACCACGCTTCAGGTCCATTGGGTTGGCACCTGCGGTGACATTCTTGAGGCCGACGCTGATCATGGCCTGGGCAAGAACAGTAGCGGTAGTTGTACCATCACCAGCCTTGTCGCCGGTCTTGGAAGCTACATCCTTGACGAGCTGTGCACCCATGTTCTCGAATGGATCCTCGAGCTCAATCTCCTTGGCAACGGTAACACCGTCCTTGGTAATCTGAGGAGCACCGAACTTCTTGTCGATAATCACGTTGCGACCCTTAGGGCCAAGAGTAACTTTCACTGCATTTGCAAGCTGGTCAACACCAGACTTCAGCAAATCTCTTGATTCTGTATTGAATTTGATAATCTTAGACATAATAATATTATTTTAAAAGGAGTAAAAGAGTAGTAAAAGAGTAGTAAAAGGGGAGTAAAAGGGTAGTAAAAGGGACGAAACTGTAATAAATTATCCCTTCAATGCCCTTGATTCTTTAAGCCAAAATAGCTACGATGTCAGACTGACGCATGATGAGATACTTGACACCTTCGAACTCGAGTTCCTGTCCGGCATATTTGCCGTAGAGTACCTGGTCGCCTACCTTGACTACCATCTCTTCGTCCTTGGTGCCTTTGCCACAAGCTACTACTTCGCCCTTGAGGGGCTTCTCCTTGGCGGTGTCAGGAATAATGATGCCACCGACGGTCTTTTCTTCTGCAGGTGCGGGTTTGATCAACACGCGGTCTGCCAATGGTTGAATCTTCATAATTGTTTTGATGTTTATAATAGTTTTGATATTGAAATATTTCGGTTATTTCATTGCAAATGTATTGCAACACTTCAACCTTTGCAAACTCCGTGCCAAACGGGATTATCGGGACAATGTGACAAATTGTCCGACACGAAAAAGCCAGCGGCAATTTGCCGCTGGCTATGCTATCTTTGGTATATTATCGTCTCAAGAGGACCTTCCGTCCGTTGATGATGTAGATGCCCGGGGGGAGGTCGCTTCGACCTTTGTCGATGGGCTTGCCCAGAAGATTGTAGATGGTGGGAGTGTCTGCCTCGTCGGCAGATATTCCACTGATGGCTGCATCGTTGGCGCGCAAGGTCTGGAGTTCGTAGAGGGCGCTGAGAGCCTTGTGGTTGTTGTCATTCCAAAGGCCTCGATTGAGCCAAGACTCGATGACGATGGTGCTGGCGTTCCACGATGCACCTCCATTGCCGTTCTCTTCGGGAAACCACCAATAGAGACCGTTCGCATTGTCGTGCTTGAGGAGCTCGGCGACTAGGTCCTTGGTGAAAGCAAGTTGTCCGGCTTCGGTGGCAGGCCAAGTGGATTGGAAGTCATATTTAGCGTCGCCGGGGTAATACTGATAGAAATAGGCAGTCTCGACAATCTGTACAGGCTTCGTGGGGAATTGATTTTGGAGTGTGGTGAGCGTAGTGCCGAGTTTGGCAAGACTGTTGTGCCAGAAGGGATAGTAGCTGAGGCCGATGATGTCGTAATCGACGTCGCTGATGTAATTGTAGTAGTTGGCAGTCTGGCTGCTGTTTTCGGTGCGTTCGATGTGGATGATGATCTTGCAGTCGGGGCACACTTCGCGCACGGCTTTCGAGCCGCTGTTGAGCAAAAGGCTGAGGCGTGACCAACCTGCGCTGTTGTTGCTCTTGGCCTGCGAGGGATAGACCTTGTCGCTATTGTTGCGCCACAACATGCCGTAGCTTATCTCGTTGCCCACCTGCACAAAGTCGGGTTCTGCACCATAAGTTTTGAGTTCGGTGAGGCAGTTCTTCGTAAACGCATAGACCGAATCGGCAAGTGCCTCGTTGCTGGTGTTACCTTTCCATCGCGAAGGGATATCCTGATAGGAGGGGTCGGCCCAACAGTCGGAGTAATGGAAATCGACCATCAGTTTCATGCCGGCATCCTTGACGCGCTTGCCCAGTTTCTTCACATAGGCGAGGTCTTGCACAACGCCCGATTTCGACGAAGTGCGCTCCTTGGGATCGACAAAGATGCGCACACGGATGGCATTCCATCCGCACGTCTCCTTGACGTAGGTCACGACATCGCTGATGGTCTTGCCGTCGCGGTCGTAATAAGGGGTATTGTATTGCTCGTAACTTGGTAGCAGAGAGATGTCGCCGCCCACATAGTGTTCGGTGGTTTCGGCCTTGGCAATCATGTGTGTCATTGTGCCAAGGGCAAATAAAAGTAGTAAGGCCTTCTTCATATAATATATATAATGTAGTTTTCTGTCTGCAAAGATAATGTTTTTCGCGATTCAACGAACAAAATCTGTTGATTTTTAAGAATTATCCACCGAAAATTTGGACAAATCATCGGGAATTGTTATATTTGCAGCAAGTTTAACACACATAGCACTGTAAGTTTATGAATACACGAATTCTTACATTAACCTTAGGTCTGGCACTTAGTGCCACTGAACTTTTTGCACAGTATCCTACTATTCCCGACAGCGTCAAGGCTCGTGGAGCAGCCGAAGAGGCGGTGTGGAATCAACTCGATCAAGTCGCCTGGCAAAAAGCCGTCCCTGTCGTGATGGAGCAGATGCTCGATGGCAAGCCTTTTGTACCTTGGGCCAACCGACCCTCGGATTTGCGACAAGCCACGATTCCGGCTTTTCCGGGAGCCGAGGGCGGTGGTATGTATAGTTTCGGTGGCCGCGGGGGAAAGATCCTGGTAGTTACAAGCCTCGAAGACGATGGACCTGGTACCTTGCGCGAAGCCTGCGAGACGGGTGGTGCCCGCATCATCGTGTTCAATGTGGCAGGCGAGATACATTTGAAGCGCCCGATACATGTTGTAGCTCCCTACGTGACCATCGCCGGACAGACTGCTCCCGGTCAAGGCATTGTCGTGACAGGCGAGACGCTCGAAATCGATACGCACGATGTCATCATCCGATATATGCGTTTCCGTCGTGGGGCGATGGATGTGGCACATCGTGATGATGCCTGTGGCGGCAACGGCATCGGCAACATCATCTACGACCATTGTTCGGCTTCGTGGGGACTCGATGAGGTGATGTCGATGTATCGTCATGTCTATGCCCGCAAGGCCAATGGCTATGGCGAGAAGCTGGCATGTTGCAACATCACCATCCAGGATTGCATCTTCGGCGAAGGCCTCGACCTCTATAATCATGGTTTCGGAGCCTCGATTGGCGGATACAATTCACTCTTTGCGCGCAATCTCTTTGCCAACAACATCTCACGCAATCCATCGATTGCCATGAATGGAGACTTCAACTTTGTCAACAACGTAATCTACAACTGGTGGAACCGTTCGATAGATGGTGGCGACCATACTTCGCTCTATAACATCATCAACAACTATTTCAAACCTGGCCTTGTCACAGGTTTCGATGCCAACCAACTGGTGGACAATTATCTGAGAAATTATCGGAAGAACGTCAAGAAGTTCGGTTTCGGCAACTCTGAACAGGCTGCGGCAAATAAGTCCGGCAAGAAGAAGGCCGATAAAGTTGCTGAGAAGGCTCCTGAAATCTGCTATCGCATCTTGAAACCCGAGCATGGTAGGAGTGAGGCGAACGGAAACGACTGGGGCAAGGCTTACGTCGCCGGAAATATTGTGGAAGGTTTCCCGACCGTGACGGCCGACAACTGGGCTGGAGGTGTGCAACCCGCTGGCCTCGGTGATGAGCAGAAGATACGTGAGGTGCTGAAGGCCGATGCTCCCTTTGAATATTATGCACCACAAAACATCATGAACGCAGAGGAAGCCTATGAATTTGTATTAAATAATGTGGGAGCTACGAAGCCTTGTCGTGATGCTGTCGATGAGCGCATCATTCGCAGCGTGCGTACGGGTGAGGCCACCTTCGTGCCGGAGGCCGAGGAATATACTTCGCCCTACAGCCGCCGACGTCTGCCTGCCGATAGTTATAAGTTGGGTATCATCACCAATCCCCAACAGGTGGGAGGTCTTCCTGCTTACACTGGCGAACCTCGTCTGGACACCGATGGCGACGGCATCCCCGACGAATGGGAAACGGCAAATGGGCTTGATCCGAATGATGCCACGGATGCACTTCAAATCAGAGAGGATGGATATATGGTAATTGAATGGTATATCAATAGTTTATAAAAGATATTTAGGGATATTAGGGATATGAAGGGATATTTAGGGACAATACCACACATGTCTGAAATGACCCAAGAAACATTTGTCCCTTAAAATCCCTTAGAATCCCTTAATATCCCTTAGTATCCCTTAGTATCTCTTCACTATAAAGATACATAGCTCATAGAGCAGATACAGCGGCAACGTCACAAGCACGAGGGTGAACACATCGGGCGGCGTGATGATTGCCGCTGCTATCATGATGAGCACCAGGGCATGACGACGATATTTTCGCATAAATGCAGCCTTCAAGAGCCCCATCTTAGCCAATAGCCAGCAGACGACGGGCAATTGTGCCACGAGTCCCATGGTGAATGTAAGGCCTGTGAAAGTGGAGATGTAGCTGTCGAGAGAAATATAGTTGCGGACAGTTTCGTCCACCTGATAGGTGCCAAGGAAGCGGAAGGAGATGGGAGCGAGAATGAAGTAGGTGAGCAAAACACCGATGACAAATTGCACATAGCAACACACGCCGATGGCGAACGAATACTTTCGTTCGTTGGAATAAAGGGCCGGAGTGATGAAGCGGAATAGTTCGAAAAGGATATAGGGCGAAGCCAACAGGGCACCGATGCTGACAGAAGCCGTGAGGTGCATCATAAACTGTGCCGAGAGTTCTGTGCTGATGAGATCAATGGAATAGGGCGTAAAGCGGAACCCTTCGCCGCTGCCGGTGAGCGAGGCAATCCAGTCGCTGAGCCTTTCGATGGCACGGAAGGTGATGAAGTCGCTCTCCTTGGGAGCCAGCAGCAGGCGGAAAGTCTCTTCCTTGAAGCAGAACACAATGACCGAAAGAACTGCGACAACCAATACGATGCGTATCAGCATTTGCCGCAGTACTTCCAAATGGCTTCCAAAGCTCATTGTCTCAAGTTGTTCCTTCTGTGCCATATCCTTACCCCAACGGGGCATAAAACGCATCCTTGTAATACTCAACCTTAGCTTTGCCTGAACTGGGAATAACAATGGCAAAGACATCAAATCGCACGGGATAGTCGATGTTGCGCGAACGCATATAATAGTCGGCTGCACGTACACAACGCATGATCTTGCGTCGGTCGATAGCATCCTCAGGTCTTCCCCATAAGCCTGACGAGCGGGTCTTGACTTCCACGAAAACCATTTCATCACTCACAGGATCGAAGGCGATGATGTCTGTTTCGTAGGCATGGTCTTTCCACCTTGTCTCGAGTATCTGCATGCCTTCTTGGCACAAACGTTCGATGGCAAGTTCTTCACCGGCTTGTCCGAGTTGGTAAGATGTCATGGGGGAATAAATAAAAAAAAAGGAAACCGGCTCTCTGGACGTGATGAAACTCCAGTATATAGGTTTTGGGCTGCGGTCCGCCTCCGTAATCTTTCGAATTCCCGCCGGTGGTACCAGTGTTCGTGGCGTCGTCAGGGTCGAGAGCGCGCCTTCAGCATACGCTTTACCCGGTAAGTGTAAGAATCGATGAGTTTCCCGCTCTACATATCCGGTTTCCCTGCTGCAAAGATAACAAGATTATTTCATATTTCCAAATTTTTCCCCTACTTTTTTAGTAAAATCATAGAATGGACTAAAATAATTTGGAAAAAATAGAAAAATCTATTATCTTTGCACCCAAAGATATACATAAAGGATTTCATCCAAAACAATATTATGGAAGGTTCAATGGAAATCAGACGAAAATACCCTGTCGGCATTCAGACGTTCTCACGAATCATTCGCGAGGGTTATATTTATGTTGACAAGACAGACTTGGTTTGGAAGTTGGCACATTATGCTACTTATGTATTTCTAGGCCGCCCACGTCGCTTCGGAAAGTCTTTGTTGACCTCAACTCTTGCTTCGTATTTTAGTGGAGAACGCGAGTTGTTTGAGGGTCTGAAGATCATGGACCTCGAACAGGAATGGAAGCAGTATCCGGTATTGCGTCTTGATTTGAGCACTGCCAAGAATAAAGACACAGCAGAGGAACTGCGTCAGGCTCTGATGTTTTTGATGCGGGAATTACGAGATGTTTATGGCAGAGATCCTCAGGAGCAGACTCCTGGTCAATGCCTTACAGGCCTTATTTCTCGTGCCAGCCAACGATCAGAATATAGACAAGTGGTGGTCATTATCGACGAATATGACGCACCGCTCCTTGACGTGCTTCATGAAGATGCGAATCTTCCTCAGTTTCGTAAGGTGATGCAGGAACTGTATCAGCCACTAAAGGCGATGGAGTCAAAGATCAAGTTCTGTTTTATCACAGGCATCACCAAGTTTTCGCAGCTGAGCATCTTCTCCACTATCAACAACCTGATGAACGTAACGATGGATCCGAAGTTCGGTGCCATTTGTGGCATTACGGAGCAGGAATTGGTCACCACGCTCAAAGAGGATATTGGACTTTTGGCCGAAGCATACGAAACGACGTGGGATGGCATGCATCAGAAGTTGAAATTGAGGTATGATGGCTATTGTTTCTCGGAGACAAAAGAAGAAATATATAATCCATTCAGCCTGATGAAGGCATTCGCACAGAGTAAGGTGGCCAACTATTGGTTTGAGAGTGGTACGCCTACATTCCTCATTCATCAGATGCAGCACTACCGCACCGACATCATGTCGCTCGACCGTTTGGATGTTCCTTCTGCTGCGTTCGATCAGCCCACCGAAGCGATGCAGGACGCACTGCCTTTGCTCTACCAGAGCGGATATCTGACCATTAAGGGTTATGACCGAGATACCGAGACCTATACACTTTCGATTCCCAATCAGGAGGTAAGGATTGGCTATGTCAGTGGATTGCTGCCGATTTATTCGGGACTGAAGGATTACGAGGTGCAGGTAGGTTTTGCAGCAAAATTCTGGCTTGCCTTGAAGCGTGGTGACATCGATCAAGCTATGCGCGAGATGCAGGCTTATCTGGCAGGAGTTCCTGATGTCGAAGGCTTCAAGCAGAAGTTGAAGGATGCTGCAACCGCTGAAGGTTTCTACGAATACACCATGTACCTGATTTTCTCGATGCTCAATGTCTATGCCCGCACGCAAGTGAAGTGTGCAGGTGGTCGTGTCGATATGGTGGTGTGGATGCCCGATGCCATCTACGTCTTCGAGCTGAAGGTGGACGGCACGGCTGATGCTGCACTTGCTCAGATCGATTCAAAGGGCTATGCCATCCCTTATCAATCCGATGGCCGTCGTGTGGTTAAGGTCGGCGTGAAGATGAATGCCGAGACGCGCACCGTGGAGAATTGGGTGATTGAAGAATCATCCCTTGAATAGAATGATCTATAAATCTATTCAAACATATCAATAAACTTTAGAATAATAGAAGCACTTTTAGTGCGATAATTTATTATTTGCTCATCCTTAAGTGCTAGCCCGTTTTTAGTTAAGAAATGGCATCTCAAAACGAAATGGAACGTCTACGAACATAAACGCTCCATTTCAAAATGATATAGTACATCTACGAACATGGACGTTCCATTTCAAAATGAAATAGTACGTCTACGAACATAGATGCTCCATTTCGAAACGAAATAGTACG
>JAZQBS010000221.1:0-12024 GCA_045545875.1 Bacteroidales bacterium | reverse complement strand
ACAACTCCTTGGCTCACAGAACGACATGGCTACGATCCGACTTCGAAGATCTGGTTCCCAGACCTCCTATCATCACTGTGATGGGTCACGTGGACCACGGTAAGACTTCGTTGCTCGACAACATCCGCAACACCAACGTGATTGCCGGTGAGGCGGGTGGTATCACCCAGCACATCGGTGCCTACAACGTCAAGCTCAAGGATGGTCGTCACGTCACCTTCCTCGACACCCCTGGTCACGAGGCGTTCACCGCTATGCGTGCCCGTGGTGCCAAGATGACCGACATTGCCATCATCATCATCGCTGCCGACGACGGCGTGATGCCTCAGACCAAGGAGGCCATCAACCACGCTGCCGCAGCAGGTGTACCTATGGTATTCGCCATCAATAAGATCGACAAGCCCACTGCCAACCCCAACAAGGTGAAGGAGCAACTTGCCGGCATGAACTACCTCGTCGAGGAATGGGGTGGCAAATATCAGAGTGAGGACATCTCCGCACGCGATGGTCTCAATGTCGATGAACTGCTCGAAAAGGTGCTCCTCGAAGCCGAACTGCTCGACCTCAAGGCCAATCCCAACAAGCAGGCCAGCGGCTCCATCATCGAAGCCACACTCGACAAGGGTCGCGGTTATGTGGCCTCTGTGCTCGTACAGAATGGTACGCTCCATGTGGGCGACGTCGTCATCGCAGGCAAGCATTATGGACGTGTCAAGGCGCTCTTCAACGAACGTGGCGCCAAGGTGCAGGAGGCAGGTCCCGCCACTCCCGTACAGGTGCTCGGCTTGAGCGGTGCTCCTTCGGCAGGCGACCAGTTCCGTGTGCTCGACTCAGAACAGGAGGCACGCGACATCGCTGCCAAGCGCGACCGTCTGCAGCGTGAGCAGGCACTCCGTACCCAGACTCGCCTCACCCTCGACGAAATCGGTCGTCGTATCGCTGTGGGCAACTTCCAGGAGCTCAACCTCATCGTCAAGGGCGACGTCGATGGTTCGGTCGAAGCACTCACCGACTCCCTCATCAAACTCTCTACCGAGCAGATCCAGGTCAACGTCATCCACAAGGCCGTGGGTCAGATCTCAGAGAGCGATGTGGTGCTCGCCGCGGCTTCCAAGGCCATCATCATCGGCTTCCAGGTTCGTCCTTCTCTTGCCGCCAAGCGTCTCTCCGACCAGGACGGTGTCGATATCCGCACCTACTCCATCATCTACGATGCCATCGAGGAGGTGAAGGAGGCTATGGAAGGCATGCTCAAGCCTATCGTCAAGGAGGAGATTTGCGGCAATGCCGAAGTCAAGTCCGTCTTCAAGATCTCGAAGGTCGGTGCCGTGGCTGGCTGTATCGTTCGCGACGGCAAGATCCATCGCACCGACAAGGCTCGCGTCATCCGCGACGGTATCGTTATCTTCACGGGCGAACTTGCAGGCCTCAAGCGCTTCAAGGACGACGTCAAGGAGGTGGGCACTAACTTCGAATGCGGTCTTTCCATCAACGGTTACGACGACATTCAGGAAGGCGACCTCATCGAAACCTACACCGAGATCGAAATCAAGGCCAAGCTCTAAACGATCATCCCAATGTTTTAGTAGCAGCCAAGCTTGGCTGCCCTAATCCCTCCACCTATGGTTCTCAACGACCTCGACCGCATCATCCTCATCATTGTTGGCATTGGCGCCTGCATCGGCCTCTACCGTGGCTTCTTCCGCGAAGCCATCGGTATTGCGGGCATTGTGTTGGCTGCCATTGCCGCCAATCTTGCGTCACCTTTCACCAAGCCATTCGCCAACAACTTCATCGAGAGCGACACCATTGCATCCATCGTTGTTTGGGTTATCGTGTTCTTTTTCTCCATGTTCCTGCTCAACAGGTTGGCCGTATTGCTCGACCAGTTTATGGACTCTATCTCGCTCGGTTGGATCAACCGGTTGGCAGGTGGTTTGATTGGTGCCCTCAAGTTCTGCATCATCGTGGCGCTCATCATCTCCCTTCTGGAGGTGATTACCGCTCACGTCGAAATCGAGAAGTTGAAGCAGTACCTCGAGACTAGCAGTCTCGTGCCTCGCATCCACCAACTCATCGATGTCATCACGCCCTGGGCTTCGGAGCATATCCTGAAACCTACCCTCGAGTTGCTCAACAAATAATAGAATATGAATAATGGACAATCGTCGGAAGACGTACTCAAGGACCTGACCTCCAGCGAATACAAGTACGGCTTTACGACCGACGTCGAAACCGATATCATCCCCAAGGGCCTCAACGAAGATGTTGTCCGGCTGATTTCGGCCAAAAAGCAGGAACCTGACTGGATGCTCCAGTTCCGCCTCGAAGCCTATCGCTACTGGCGGCAGCAGCCCGTGCCCCAATGGGGACACGTCAAGGTCGATCCTATCGATTACGACAACATCTCGTTCTACGCAGCCCCTCGCAAGAAGGCGGCTGCCGGCGATGTCGATCCTGAGATTCTCAAGACATTCGACAAACTCGGCATCCCCCTCCACGAGCGCGACATGCTGCTCGGCAAGACCACCGGCACCGAACTCTCGGCCGTCGAGACATCCTCGACAATGGCTGTCGATGCCATCGTCGATTCTGCCTCGCAGAAGACCACCTATCGCGACAAACTTGCCGAACTCGGCATCATCTTCTGCTCGTTTGGCGAAGCCGTGCGCGAGTATCCCGACCTCGTCCGAAAGTATCTCGGCAAGGTCGTTCCCGTGCGCGACAACTATTACTCCGCCCTCAATTCAGCCGTCTTCTCTGATGGCTCGTTTGTGTATATCCCCAAGGGAGTGCGCTGCCCTATGGAACTGGCTTCCTACTTCCGCATCAATTCCAGCGGAACGGGTCAGTTCGAACGCACCCTCATCATCGCCGACGAGGAGGCTTATGTCTCCTACCTCGAAGGATGCACCGCACCTATGCGCGACGAGAACCAGCTTCACGCTGCCGTCGTCGAGATCTACGTCCACGAACGTGCCGAGGTCAAGTACTCCACGGTCCAGAACTGGTATCCGGGCGATAAGTTCGGCAAAGGCGGTGTCTATAACCTCGTCACCAAGCGTGCACTCTGCGCAGGCGACTTCTCGAAGGTCTCGTGGACACAGGTCGAGACAGGTTCAGCCATCACCTGGAAGTATCCCTCCTGCGTGCTCAAGGGCGACAACAGCCAGGGAGAATTCTATTCGGTGGCAGTCACCAACAACTACCAGGAAGCCGACACCGGCACCAAGATGATCCACATCGGACGCAACACCCGCTCGCGTATCATCTCCAAAGGTATCTCGGCAGGTCACTCCCAGAACTCCTACCGTGGCATGGTCAAGGTGCTTCCAGGCGCTGAAGGCGTTCGCAACTACACGCAGTGCGACTCGCTCCTGCTCAGCAAGACCTGCGGTGCCCACACCTTCCCTATTATGGACATCCAAAACCCCACTGCCATCATCGAGCACGAAGCCACCACCTCCAAGATCAACGAGGACCAGCTCTTCTACTGCCAGCAACGTGGCATCAAGGAGGAGGATGCCGTCTCCCTCATCGTTGGCGGCTATGCCAAGGAAGTCGTCCAGAAACTCCCCATGGAGTTCGCCGTCGAGGCCCAAAAGCTCCTCAGCCTCTCCATCGAAAACAGCGTCGGCTAAAGTTCGCTTCGCTCATTGTTCTAAAAGGTTAAGAAAGGTTCGAGATGTTCGAAAGGTTTACCCTTCCCTCTTAACCTCTTGAACCCCTCTTAACCCTCCGAACCCCTCTTAACCCTTCGAACCCCTCTTAACCCCTTTTAACCGCCGCGTCAGCGGCCTCATCATGTCCCTACTCGAAATCCACAACCTGCACGCCAGTGCCGCCGGCAAGGAGATCCTGCGCGGCATCGACCTCACCATCAACCCCGGTGAAGTCCATGCCGTCATGGGCCCCAATGGTGCCGGCAAATCCACCCTCTCGGCCATCCTCACAGGCAACCCGCAATACGAAGTCACACAAGGCGAGATCCTCTACAAGGGCCGCAACCTCCTCGAAATGAAACCCGAGGAACGTGCCTGGGAGGGCATCTTCCTCTCCTTCCAGTATCCCGTCGAGATTCCCGGTGTGTCGATGGTCAACTTCATGCGTACCGCCGTCAACGCTCAGCGCGAATACCGCGGTCTGCCCGCCCTCACTGCCACAGAGTTCCTGCGCCTGATGCGCGAAAAGCGTGCTGTCGTACAACTCGACAACAAGCTTGCCAACCGTTCGGTCAATGAGGGCTTCTCGGGCGGCGAGAAGAAGCGCAACGAGATCTTCCAGATGGCCATGCTCGAACCTACCCTCTCCATCCTCGACGAGACCGACTCGGGCCTCGACGTCGATGCACTCCGCATCGTCAGCGAAGGCGTCAACCGTCTCAAGAGCGCCGAGCGTTCCAGCATCGTCATCACCCACTACCAGAAACTCCTCGAGTACGTCCAGCCTCAGTTCGTCCACATCGTCTATCGCGGACGCATCGTCAAGAGCGGTGGTCCCGAACTCGGCGACCGCATCTTCGCCGAAGGCTTCGATTGGGTCAAACAGGAATTTGAAGGATAAATTTTGAAGAGAATGTCCTCCCATCAGCAATACCTCGATTTATACCGGTCCCAGCGCGCACTCATCGACGAGCATGCCGCACCTGTCCTCAATGCCCAGCGCGAAGCTGCGGCCGAGGTGCTGCAGCGCGTCGGCCTGAGCCGTCCCAAGGACTACACGCACGTCGATCCCGAGGCGCTGCTCGCTGCCGACTATAGCCTCAACCTGTCGCGCTACGCCGTCCCCACCGACCGCAACGACCTCTTCACCTGTGCCGTTCCCGAACTATCGACCAGCGTACATTACCTGGTCAACGAGCAGCTCGTCTCCCACAGTCGTGAGGGCGACGATGGTGTCTTCTCGGGCTCGCTCCGCGAGTTTGCCCTCCGTTATCCCGACGTAGCCGCGCGCTACTACAACCGCCTGGCCATGCACGACGAGGCGCCCTACGACCAGCGCGCCCTCGGCACCAACGTCACGGCCCATCGTCCCTTGGGCGAAGCCGCGCTCAATGCCCTGCTCTGTCAGGACGGCTTCGTGCTCTATGTGCCCGATGGCGTCACCGTCGAACGTCCCATCCAGCTCATCTCCCTCCTCCGTGCCGTCGAGGACTTCATGGCGTGTCAGCGCATCCTCATCATCATGGGCGAAGGGGCAAAAGCCAGCGTCCTCATCTGCGACCACGCTTCGCAGCTCCGCGACTGCAAGCTGCTCAGCCTGCAGGTCACCGAGATCTTCTGTGCGCCCTATTCCAGTCTCGACTTCTACGAGCTCGAGGAGCATCACGCCCAGTGCCGTCGCCTCAGCTCGGTCTATGTCGAGCAGCACGAAGGCAGCAGCGTAGCCGTAGGCCAGTATGCCCTCACCGCCGGACTGACCCGCAACCGTGTCTTCATCGACCTCCGTGGCCGCAATGCCGACACCCACCTCTACGGACTCTGCATCGCCGATCGCGACCAGCAGGTCGATAACATCACCTACATCCGTCACCGTGCGCCCAAGTGTCACAGCGACGAACTCTTCAAATACGTGCTCGACGAAGAGGCACGTGGCTCGTTTGTGGGACGCATCCTCGTGCAGGAAGGCGCCGACAAGACCGACGCCCATCAGACCGACCGCAACCTCATCCTCACGCCCCAATGCCACATGGTGGCACGGCCCGAGCTCGAGATCTATGCCGACGACGTCAAGTGCTCCCACGGTGCCACCACCGGCCAGCTCGACCCCCAGGCACTCTTTTACATGCGTACCCGTGGCATTCCCGAGGCCGAAGCACGCCTGCTGCTGATGTTCGCCTTCATGGGCGACGTCATCGACGGCATCCGCATTGACCCCCTCAAGGACCGCCTCAAGCACCTCGTCGAAAAGCGCTTCCGTGGCGAACTCACCCAGTGCCGCACCTGCGCCATCAAAAAGTAACCCCCCCTTTGTCCCGTATGCAGCGTTGTCCTTCTCTTGGACGTTGCCATCGGCAACAACGCTGCTAACGCTGCCCCAAAAACATGCGCCCACTTCTTCCCCACATCCTCCCCCTAAGCAGGGGGATTAGAGGGGGTCTTCTCCTCCTCCTGGTCCTTCTCGCCTCATGCAGCGAGTGGGACACTGATTCGTTGGGCACATCATTCACGCCCGCCAATTCGGTGGTGCGTGTCTATAACAACCTGGTCTATATCGAATATGCTGCGCCCGAGGCGCGCGTCTGGGGACCAGCAGCAGGCGACGTGACCGCCACCATCAGTGGAGATCACGTCAGCATCCGAAGCGAAGCGCAGAACGTCGCCTATTTCGTCTATGGTTATCCGGCCAGCACCGACACGTTGGGCACAACCGATGGCAGCCTTACCATCGAGAGCCGTGCGTCCTATGCCCTCTACCTCGAAGGCCTGTCGCTGCGCTGCCAGGATGGACCCGTCTTCCGAAGCCCGGGCAATGACGATTGTCACATCGTCCTCTCGCGCAATGCTGTCAACCATCTCTATGGTCCCATCCAAGTGGGTGGCAATCTCTCGCTCAGCGGTGTGGGCACACTCACCATCGAAAGCCAGTCCACATGCATCACTGCCGCCACGCTGCAATGCCAGTATGGCGTCAAGGTCAACATCAATAGCGCCCAAGGCGACGGCATCTACCTCACCGAGGGCGTCCTGAGGGCTACCGATGGCACCTGGAACATCAACGCAGGCCGCAGCGCCATCTGTTCCACCGACAGCATCCTCATCTTCGGAGGCACCTGGCGAGGCACTGCCTTGCAGGGTTCCTTCCTCGATGCTAAGGCTCCTGTCGTGCTCCAGAAGCCCGACATGATTGCAGCATCGGCTTGGGGCAACAACATCCTCGACTCCCTGGCTGTCGCTGCACGCTACGACTCCGTTCAGTCCGTCTGGGAGGAACAGGTCGATACGCTCACGCTCATGGCCGACACCACCTATACCATCCGACGCAACAGTTCCACTGCTTCCGTCGGCCGATTCACACCTCGTCAGACCCTCGTCGGGCCTTACGTGCTCATCACTAACGGAACCGTTCTCTCATCCGATACACTCTATTTCCGCAAGAACTAAAACTGCACCCAGTCGATATCTACGGCTCCAAGTTCACAGGTGATGGCTAGGTCTGTCACCCCCCTGGGCGTATATTCGAGTGGAGCGGTCAGTGTCATCCATTCTCCCTTCGAAGCATCCTTCCCGCCTTTCATCTTGAAGCGTGCTATGACGGTGCCTGTGCTCGTCGAGCCTTCGCGCAGGCAGAACTCGGCATCTGCGCAAGCCTTCACGCGTACCATGGCATTTCCTTTCGTCACACCTGAGAAATCCACGTCACCGTAACACAGCCAACTGCCCGGCTTCGGCAGGCTTACCTGCCAGCCCTGGAAACGGTCCAGCGTATCGACGTATGCCACGCTCACGTCGTCGGAGGCTGCGCTGTAACGGTCGGGTTGCAGCACGCTGGTGGCTTGGCTGATGCCCACGCCTCGCTTGGTCTGGAACACCTCCTGAATGGTACCATCGTCGTTGAAGGCAATCTTCTCGACGCGTGCCGAACGACGCTTGTCGTCGCTTGGCGAGTAGTCATTGCGGTGGTAGAAGATGTACCATTGTCCCTTGTATTCGACGATGCTGTGATGATTGGTCCAGCAGGTATTGTCGTGCTCGGCCATAATGATGCCCTTGAAGTCCCAGGGTCCCAATGGAGAACGCGACATCGAGTAAGCGAGCGTCTCGGTGGGGTTTTGCCCGTTGCTTGTATCACCGCGCACCCAGGGGAAAGTCAGGTAATACCAATCTCCGCGACGGAAAGCAAACGGTCCCTCCTTGAATCCTTCAGGCAGTCCTTCCATTGCCTGTCCGCCCACGAGTATCGGGGGCATATTGGGAGCCTGAGCATTGGCATTGCCAGGGAAGCGCAACTCTGTCAATTCGCCATCGAGTTCCTTCATGTTTGCCTTGAGTTTGGCACCACGGATGCCCATCCCGCTCCAATAGATATATGCCTGCCCGTCGTTATCGATCAGCACGCAGGGATCGATGCCCATCACGCCCTTGATGGGTTCCGGCTCGCAGACGAAAGGTCCTTCGGGGCTATCTGCCGTGGCGACACCGATGGCAAAACCACGGCCCTCCTTCGGCGCATCGGGGAAATAGAAGTAGTATTTGCCATCCTTATAGACGCAGTCGGGTGCCCACATCGAATAGCCCTCGGGATTGCCCCAGGGGACGTTCTCCTGTGAGATGATCATCCCATGGTCGGTCCAGTCGGTAAGGTTCTCCGACGAGAATACGTGATAGTCGGCCATGCAGAACCAGTCCTGTCGTTGTCCTTCAGGAGGCATGATGTCATGCGAAGGATAGACATAGACCTTGTCGTTGAAGACGCGTGCCGTAGGGTCGGCAGCATAGATGCCCCGGATAATCGGATTCTGTGCCCCAGCTGTCAGCACGGGAAGCATGAAGAGGAGTGTAATGGCTTGTTTATTCATAAAAGTATTATTTAAGAGGTAAATGTGAATTATGTCGGACCATATAGTCATAATAACCATCGCAAAGATATACAAATCATCCCATAAACCTCCCATCCGACCAAGGAAAATCTCGTAAAATGGCGATAAAAGATAGCATTACAATATTTTTGCAATATACATTTACATTTTTCGTCGAAAAAATTTGGCGATTCGAAATATTATCACTATCTTTGCAGCCGCAAAAACGAACAACCACACATTATACAACATATTTGGAGAGATGCTCGAGTGGTTGAAGAGGCACGCCTGGAAAGCGTGTAAACCCCTAAAGGGTTTCACGGGTTCGAATCCCGTTCTCTCCGCATCAAGCGCTTGCAAGAATTTGCAGGCGCTTGTTATATTGCCTTCGCGAAATCGATTTCCAAATCTGTTGAGGAGCAAAATGTCGGTTTATTTGTAAAAATATTGCACGATATGCGTTATTTTTCCAATCTATTTGGTGATTCGATATTATTTCAGTATCTTTGCCGCGGAAGTTGCGGCGTGATTCGTTGAGCGAACATATAAATCGAAATTTATAAATATGATAATTATCCGTAAATACAGGACACCCGACATGGTATCAGCTATGTGTATATGGAACGAAGTGGTACGTGAAGGCATTGCATTTCCTCAGGTAGAAGAACTGACCGAACAAGATGCTGACAACTTCTTCATCAGCCAGTCTTATACAGGAGTCGCCGAGGATAGCGAGACAGGTGAAATTGTCGGCTTATATATCCTCCACCCCAACAATGTGGGACGCTGCGGACATATCTGCAATACCAGCTATGCTGTTAAATCCACCCAGCGCGGATTGCATATCGGCGAACAGTTGGTGAAAGATTCCTTGAAAGTCGGTGCAGAACTCGGCTTCCGTATCCTTCAGTTCAATGCCGTAGTTGCATCCAACAGCCATGCCCTGCATCTGTACGAACGTCTGGGCTTTATCCAACTTGGAAGGATTCCACAAGGCTTCCGTATGAAGGATGGGCATTACGAGGATATCATCTTACATTATATATTATTGTGATAAATTCCAATAAACGACTTTCATGCTCGATGGCATTCCCCACATCAGAATGACATTCACTTTAACCAATCATACAGTATGACAATACAAGAATTTCGTGACTACATGGCATCGGGCAAACCCGTAGTCGGAGGCTCCGATGTCCACATAATGTTTCATCTACTGTCGCAGGAAGCATTGAAGATAACAGCTGTGATCAATGGCAAATATCATACATGCTACTGTTCTTGCAGGCGTGACAATCGGCGATGGCGCCGTAGTTGCCGCTGGTGCAGTAGTGACAAAGGACGACGAGCCGAATACTATAGTTGGCAGTGTACCAGCTAGGATGATTAAAAAATTGAGATATAAGTAGATAAATCGGAATTTATCAGTATGAAAGTAGAACTTCGGAAATGGTCTTTGGATGACAAAAAAGAACTGAAGGAATTATGTAATGCCATCGATAGGACATACTTGTCAAACAGATTGCCGAATCCTTACACAGAAGAAGATGCTAATTGGTGGCTGAATATGGTTGCCAAAAGCGAAGGCATTGACGGAACTTTCCGCGCAATGATCGTGGATGGGAAGATTGTTGGTAGTATTTCCATTGAACGTAAAGCAGACATATACAGGCTTGACGGCGAATTAGGTTACATGTTGTTGAGAGACTATTGGAACAGTGGCCTGATGAGTCAGGCTGTGGGACAAGTGTGTGAAATTGCATTAAAGGAACTTGGTCTCAATCGAATTACGGCAAATGTCTTTCAACCCAATTTAGCATCTCAGCGTATTTTACTTAAGAATGGTTTTATAAGAGAAGGTGTCTTGCGCAAAGCTGTAATTAAAGAAGGTATTATTTACGATTTACTCTTATATGGTTTATTGAAATAAATTCAAATTTTACAATGAAAACAGACTCTGATAGCGGAAATATGTCGGCAAGAGCCGGTAAGATATTCCAATTGAAATTGGAATCCTATAAGCAGAAATCAGATTGGTTCGGGTTGATAAAAATGCTCAAAAGGTATGCGAAGAGATATCCCAATGCGTATTTTGTACATCAACAGTTGGCCGCAACACTTTATGTTGACGGCATAGCCCAATTTCATTTGGCCTTTCAACATGCAGAGCGTGCAAAGAACATCGAGCCTGATGATGACCTCAATATATACACTTATGCGTGTGCGCTCTATTATGTTGGCAAACTTGAGAAGTCATTTGAATACTTTACGAAGATCATAAATAAGGACATCCATGAAATAGCTTACGGCGAGCATGGAGAGGGACTTCGGTATGCCAAACAATTGATAAACGATTCCGTATATATGGCTGGAGTCGTTTGTCAAGGCATGCATAGATACAATGAGGCAAAAGACTATTTTATGCGGTATCTTGAAAACAAAAAGCCTTTTCAATATAGCGACTTCACTAAAAAACAAGCGATGAGTCATCTATCTGAATTGGCAGCCAAGAGGCGATCAACGGGTATGTCGATATAGATTAGATATTTCATGCTAATTTGGCTTTGCAAATTAGGTTGCGGGTTTGAGGGTTCTATAAAATATCATTCGGTGCAAAGATACGTATATTTTTCGAAAGCCACAAATAATTGGGTAAAAATATCATGGTATGATTCGCTGCAATGTATTTGTGCATCTACATTATTATAATTTTGAGGAAAAAAGTGAAGAAAAAACAACAAAAAGGGCTTTTTGAGGAAAAATTTCAAGCATTATTTCTTGGTATTGTGAAAAATGATTATCTTTGCACAAGAATAGTTCAGAAATAAGAATCGGATTCTTCATAATGAGCGAACCTTTGATTCTCCATAAGAAGACGTTCGGGGAACTGACTACCGACGAACTCTACGAACTCCTGAGAGTGCGTAGCGAAGTGTTTGTGGTCGAACAGAACTGCGTCTATCAGGATATGGATGGCGATGACCAAAGCTCCATTCATCTTTGGTTGACCCAGGGTGAGCGGGTTGTTGCCCTGGCTCGTGTATGTCCCTCAGGAACTCACATGGAGGAGATTTCCATCGGCCGTGTCATCACCACCGACCGGGGCAAAGGCTATGGCAAGCTGATCATGCTCCATGCCATCGATGCAGCCATCGGGCATTTCGATGCAAGGCGCATCGACATTGAGGCACAGGAATATGCCCGCGGATTCTACGAAAGCGTAGGATTCCGTCAGTCATCCGACACCTTCATCCTCGATGGCATTCCTCATATCAGAATGACTTGGAGAAAATAATAAACTAATCGGAATTTATGGAAATAAAAAACAGGCCAAATCCGAACGAGGCATTTCCGAATCCCAAGATTCCAAGCCTCTGCTTCATCAAGAACGTGGTGAAGAACCCGCGTATCATCATCGGCGACTATACCTACTACGATGATGTGGATGGTGCTGACCAGTTCGAGAAGCATGTCACTCATTTCTACGACTTCATAGGTGACCGGCT
>JAZQBS010000220.1:0-24513 GCA_045545875.1 Bacteroidales bacterium | reverse complement strand
GATGACATTGACCTGCACCTCGGGTGTCGAGAGTTTGATGAGCGAGTCGCTCAGTGCCTCGATCGAGCCGTCCACGTCACCCTTGACGATGATGTTGAGCTCGTGGAACTCGCCGAGTGCTCTGAGTCGTGCGATGTCGTCGAGTCCGCGACGCTTCATAGTGCGCAGACCTTGCTCACGCTGCAGCTGCTCTCGCTTGTTGGCAATCTGTCGTGCCTCCTGATCGGTGTCCATGACATTGAACTTGTCGCCGGCAGTGGGAGCTCCGTTGAGTCCCAGGATGAGCACAGGTGTCGATGGCCCAGCCTCCTTGATGCGCTGGTTGCGCTCGTTGAACATGGCCTTGACCTTGCCATAGTGAGTTCCCGCGAGGACGATGTCGCCCATGCGCAGTGTGCCGTTGTCGACCAGCACGGTGGCTATGTATCCGCGTCCCTTGTCGAGCGACGACTCGATGACCGATCCTGTGGCCTTGCGGTTGGGGTTTGCCTTGAGGTCGAGCAGGTCGGCCTCGAGCAGCACCTTCTCCATCAGTTCTTGCACACCTGTTCCCTTCTTGGCGCTGATGTCCTGGCTCTGGTACTTGCCGCCCCATTCCTCGATGAGGTAGTTGCGATTGGCCAGCTCCTCCTTGATCTTGTCGGGATTGGCGCCTGGCTTGTCAATCTTGTTGATGGCAAAGATGATGGGTACACCGGCAGCCGAAGCATGGCTCAGTGCCTCCTCGGTCTGTGGCATGACGTTGTCGTCGGCGGCGACGATGACGATGACGATGTCGGTCACCTTGGCACCACGGGCACGCATTGCTGTGAACGCTGCGTGTCCCGGCGTGTCGAGGAATGTGATGCGGCGTCCGTTGGGCAACTTGACATTATATGCACCGATGTGCTGTGTGATGCCACCCGCCTCGCCAGCGATGACGTTGGTCTTGCGGATGTAGTCGAGAAGCTTGGTCTTACCGTGATCGACGTGGCCCATGACGGTGATGATGGGCGGACGCGACACAAGGTCCTCCTCACGGTCGGCCTCCTGCTCGAGTTCGGCTTCAACCTCCTCGCTGACGTACTGAGTCTCGAAACCGAACTCTTCGGCCACGAGGTTGATGGTCTCGGCTTCGAGGCGCTGGTTGATGCTGACCATCAGACCGAGTTGCATACAGGTCATGATGACATTGGTGACAGGCACATTCATCATGGTAGCGAGGTCGTTGACAGTCACGTACTCGGTAAGTTTGAGCACCTTTGACTCGGCAGCCTCCTCGGCCTGAGCTTCGGCAGCGGCGGCAGCAGCAGCGTTACGCTTGTCCTTGCGGTACTTGACAGCCTTCTTGTCAGGCTTGTTGGTCAGACGAGCGAGGGTGTCCTTCACTTGCCTCTGTACATCCTCTTCGGTGATCTCCTGCTTGTAGGCATTGTTGCCCTTCTTCTTGTCCTTGCCCTGGTGACGACCACGACCGTCGGTGTTCTGCTGATCCTTGCGGTCGCGACGCTCCTGGCCCTTGGCATCGCGTGCCTTGCCCTGCTTGATTACCTCGTTGATATCGACCTTCTGGGCACCACGCTGACGACGGCTTCCATGTCCCTCCTCGCTGGAAGAGGTGCGGGTCTGTCCGTTGCTGCCCTGAGCCTTCTGCTCGCGCTCCTTCTTGCGTTCCTCCTTGGTCTTCTTCTTGGGACGGGTGGACTGGTTGAGGGAGTCGAGGTCGATGGTACCGAGCACATTGATTTGAGGCTGTTCCGGCTGGTTGAGGCGGAACACCTCTCCGTTGCGAGCCTCGGCAGGCAGTGGTTCGTCGTTGATGCGATCCTTGCTGCGCTCGCCCCAGATGGACTGGTTGGGCTTCTTCTCGGCGGGAGCATTGGGCTTCTTGCCCTCCTTGGCCTTAGGCTCGGCTTTCTTCTCAGCAGGGTTGCTGGCCTCTTCTTTTGCCTCGGCAGCCTTAGGTGTGACAACGTCGGCCTTCTTCTCCTCGACTTTCTTTTCCTCGGTCTTGGCTGCTGGAACAACTTCCTTCTGAGGTTCTTCTGTCTTGGGAGCCTCAACAGGCTTCTTCACTTCGACCTTTTCCTCGGCAGGCTTTGGCTCGGCCTTCTTTTCGGCAGGCTTCTTCTGGTCGTCGAGATCGATATGACCTACGATCTTCATTGCTGCCTGCATGAGCTGCTCTTCGGTAGGCGTCTTGGCTACAGAAGAGGGCGTTGCGGCAGGTTCGGCCTTGGGAGCGGGCTTCTGACGTGTCTGGGGTATGCCCTGATTGACGGCATTGATTTGGCGGGTTTCCTCCTTGATCTTGTCGCGTGTCTGCAAGCGTTCGAGGCGTTCGCGCTCGGAAGCCTGCTTGACAGATTTGTCCTTGTTGAATTCCTTGCTTAATAATTCATATAGGTGGTCAGGGACCTGGGACATCGGCTTCCACTCCACGGTGGGGTCACCCCCCTTCTTTTCGAGAAACTCGACGAGGGTCTGGATGCCGACGTTGAAATCTTTTGCAATCTTACTTAATCTCATTCAGTCAAAGGTTTTAATGGTTAACTATTCTGACTCAGTATTGTTGGTTCCTTCTTCGTTATTTTCGGAATCGTCGGTAGTTTCATCGACATCAGATTCGTCGATATCGTCCTCTTCTTCGGGTTCGAACTCCTTGGAGAGGATGGCACGTACGTCCTCGACGGTTTCGTCCTCGAGGTCAGCCTTGTCGGCAACAAGTTGCGGGTCAGCATCGAGCACAGCCTTGGCGGTTGCCAAGCCGATACCCTTGAGGGCCTGGATGATCCATGGCTCGATCACATCAGAGAAGTCATCGAGGAAGATGTCGCTGCTGTCGCCTTCGCGATAAACGTCGATCTGATAACCTGTGAGCAGGCAGGCAAGCTTGATGTTGGCGCCATTCTTGCCGATGGCGAGAGACACCTCTTCGGGACGCATGAATACCTCGGCGGTCTTGTCCTCTTCGTTGACATGGATCTGGGAGATGGATGCAGGGGAGAGGGCGCGCTGGATGAACAGGCTGGGGTTGGTGGTGTAGGGGATAACGTCAAGGTTCTCGCCACGCAGTTCACGTACGATGCCGTGGATACGTCCACCCTTGACACCGACGCAAGCGCCTACTGGATCGATGCGATCGTCGTTGGTCTCGACAGCAATCTTGGCACGTTCGCCTGGGAGACGAACAATCTTGACGATGCGGATGGTGCCGTCGGCTACTTCGGGAATCTCCTGCTCCATGAGGTGCTGGAGGAAGATAGGAGCGGTGCGAGAGAGGATGATCTTGGGGTTGTTGTTGGTGTTGTCGACGCGAAGCACGACGGCGCGCACCTGGTCGTTCTTGCGGAAGTTGTCGCCAGGGATTTGCTCGCTGCGAGGCAGAGAGAGTTCGTTGCCGTCCTCGTCGACCATAAGCATCTCGCGTTTCCAAATCTGATAAACCTCGGCGGTAGTGATACGACCAATGAGGTCCTTGTACTTGTTGTAGAGCAGGTCCTTCTGCAGTTCGAGGATCTTGGCTGCCAAGGTCTGGCGCAGGTTGAGGATAGCGCGACGGCCGAACTTCTCGAAATGCACTTCTTCGGTGAAGTCCTCGCCGATCTCGATGTCGTCGACAGTCTTACGGGCCTCGCTGAGAGATACCTGAAGATTGGGGTCGGTAAGATCCTCATCGGCTACCACCTCGCGATTCTTGTAGATTTCGAAGTCACCCTTGTCGGGGTTGATGATGATGTCGAAATTCTCGTCGGTGCCGAACATCTTGGCCAATACCGAACGGAATGACTCTTCGAGTACGCTGATCATTGTGGAGCGGTCAATGTTCTTAAGCTCCTTGAATTCCTGGAAGGTATCTACCATTGAGATTACTTCCTCTTTTTGTCTTGCCATTGCTTGATTTTATGATATTAATATTATTATTTCCTGATTAATTAAAAGTTGTAGTAGATGCGGTTGACATCCTTGTGGGAGAGGTGCTCATGGTGCTCGACCTCCTGCTTCTTCTTGCTGCGCTTGCCCGTAGCGGGGTCGATGACATGCTCGAGAGTCGTCCAGGTGAGGTCGAAACCTTCGTCATCGGTGGCACCGAGTATGCCGCGAAGTTTGCGACCGTCGCGCAGCATCACCTCCATGGTTTCGCCTTCGAACTTGGCATATTGGCGAAGCGTGCGTAGTGGAGCGGTGAGACCTGCTGAACCGACTTCGAGCTCGAAGTCCTCCTTGTCGCGGTCGAGATGTTCATTGATATACTGGTTGAGTGCTGTGCACTCGTCGAGGGTGATCACTTCGTCGTTGTCGAGGGTAATAACGATTTGGTTGTCGCGGCTTACTGTAACGTCGATGAGGTAACTCTCGCTTTCACTGGCCAAAAGGAACTGATCGACCAGATCGATGATTTCCTGTTTTTGAATCATGTGGATGTGTTGTTATAATAGAGAAGAGGGAACCGATTTTCGGTCCTCTCTTCTTCGTTTCGCGGTGCAAAGATACCTATTATATTTTAAACACGCAAGAAAAAAGTGAAAAAAATTTAATTTTTTACTGATTTTGTGGGGATTCCGTTATTGGAGATTGCAAAATAGGGGCAGCCAAGGATGGCTGCGACTGGGACACGAAGGGTAGCCAAGCTTGGCTACTGCTGAAACAAGAGGACGGGGAGAGGGGGAGATGGGTGGAAGATGGTGCGTTTGGGGCGAATTACTCACTTTTGGGTATTGCCGAGGTCGTGAAAAGCGGCTATCTTTGCACCCGCAAAAATGAAAATATCAGCAATTATGAGTAAATGGATGGTTAAACTGCTTGCCATAACATTGGCTCTGGCAGGCAGTGAACAGAGTTATGCACAGGATCAGCGGACGCTCGATTCTCTGCAGGCTCGCATTGCTGCGCTTGAGAAGCGCACCGAACGCGTTGAGAACTTTCATCGCCGTTTCACTGTGGGCGGCTATGGCGAGGCTGTGATGAGCCGAATGTTCTACAGCGACAATTACAAGCGTTACACCAATGCCGACCTCTACAAGGACGATGATGGTTTCGGGCAGTTCGACCTGCCTCACGTAGTGATCTATATGGGTTACGATTTCGGACATGGTTGGACCATGGGCACAGAAATCGAATTCGAGCATGGTGGAGCCGAGACGGCCGTAGAGATTGAGGAAGAAGAGACCGGTGAATATGAGACTGAGACCGAACGTGGAGGCGAGGTGGCACTGGAACAGTTCTGGTTGCAAAAAAGTTGGGGCAAAGGCTTGAACCTAAGGATGGGACACATCATCGTTCCTGTCGGTGGTACCAACCAGCATCACATGCCCAATGAGTTCTTCACTGTCTATCGTCCTGAGGGAGAGAACACCATCCTGCCTTGCACATGGCATCAGACAGGCATCAGCCTTTGGGGACGCGTGGAGGATTGGCGCTATGAGGTGCAGTTCCTGCCAGGCCTTGAAGCGGACCTCTTCGGCGCAAAAAACTGGGTGCATGGAGGCAGTGCCAGCCCCTACGAATTTGACATCGCCAATGGTTATGCAAGTGTTTTACGTGTAGATAATTATAGTGTTCCAGGGTTGCGTATCGGCGTGAGCGGCTATTATGGAAAGTGCGGCATCAATTCGCTGAAGGACTACAAGTATAGTGATGCGGGCGCAGACGGCAACCTGCTTATCGGAGCGGTGGATTTCCACTATGACGGTTATCATTGGGTAGTACGTGGAAACTTCGACTATGGACACCTTTCTGATTCAGAGGCCATCACACGACTGAACAAGACGCTTGGCAGCAATTCGGTATCACCCCAGACCTCGGTAGCAAGCGATGCTATCGCAGCAGGTATAGAAGCCGGATATGATGTGTTGTCGCAGTCCAGAAAGGCACGTGAGTCGGGTCAGAAGCTCTACGTCTTCGGACGCTATGACTACTATGATTCGATGTTGAAGACCGAAGGCAGTGTGGTGGACAATCCCTGCTGGGGCCGACAGAAGTTCACCGTGGGCTTGAACTATCATCCTATTGACGAGATTATCATAAAGGGCGAATATTCCTATCGCCTCTTCAAGAGCCAGTTCAACGACGAGCCAACGCTCAGCCTGGGTATCTGTTATAGTGGGTTCTTCCGTTGATGGAAGGGTTCATAATTTGACTATTCACAAATAAATAATAACTAAAACAAAATTATGAAGAAAATCTTTAAGTATGCATTGATGGCCATCGCTGCCATCTGCGTGAGTGGAAGTATGGTAAGTTGCGATGACGATGATGACAACGGCTCGACCAATGAAGTCGATAAGACACAGCAGACCATCATCTCGAACTATGTGAACGAAATCGTAATCCCTACCTATAAGAGTCTGGCCGACCACGCCATTGCCCTGGCTGAAGACTGCGAGGACCTTTCGACACAGGCAAAGGTAGATAAGGCATGTACCGATTGGATTGAGGCACGCAAGTACTGGGAGCGTTCGGAAGCCTTCCTCTTTGGTGCTGCTGCCGACTACAACATCGACCCGCATATCGATTCATGGCCCCTTGACCTTACTCAACTTGCCGAGGTGCTTGCTGCCGGCAACATCGAATCGCGTATTGACGCAGGCACTGCAGGTTATGGACTGCTGGGCTTCCATGCCATCGAGTACGTTCTCTTTCTGGAGGGTTCGAAAGGTGATGCTTCGAAGCGTAACCAGCCTGTGGAAAATATTACCGAAGCTATGGCTGAATTTGCCGAAGCCGTTGCCGAAGACATGCGTGACCAATGCGTTCTGCTTGAGGCAGCTTGGGCAGGCACCGATCGTATAACAGCAGCCAAACGCGCTATATTGGACGATGCAGAACTTGCTCCTTCGTTCAACTATGGTGAACTGCTGACCAATGCTGGTCTTTCGGGCAACACCAAGTATAAGACTCAGGCTGCAGCATTCGAGGAGATTATCATCGGCGCTTCGGACATTGCTAATGAGGTGGGCAACACCAAGATATCGGACCCTATGGATTCGCATCAGTGGAGTGACGTGGAGTCGCCACATTCGTGGAACTCGGTGACAGACTTTGTGGATAATATCGTTTCGGTACGCAATGCATACCTTGGTACCCTTGATGGTTCGCGCTCGAAGGTTTCGGTATCTGCTCACGTGGCTTCAAAGAATAACAGCATCGATGCCGATGTACAGGCCAAGATCAGTGCCGCAATCACCGCATTGGAGGCTTTGCCACGTCCTTTCCGCAACTACATCTATGTGGATACTGATGCTGCCTCGAAGGCAAAGATCCAGGCTGCGGTTGATGCCTGCAATGACCTGGTGGATGCACTCGATGCCGCACAAGAGGCAGTAAATGACTAATCGTATTTAATCTTAACCTATTATGAGAAAATTTATCCTGGGATTGGGCGTCGCACTCTTCGCTGTGTCATTCACGGCGTGTAGCGATGACGACGACAACAACGACAGTAATGGTGGCAGCATCGTCGATGACGAGTCGGTGAAAGAACAATACTATTCGGGTGGAAAACTTGGTACAGCCTTTATCAGTACATCGAAGGCTTACGAGCAGCCAACACCTGCCGTAGAGAATAGCGGTATGTTCCTAGCCTTCAATCGCGGCGAGAAGATGTTCGAGGAGATGTTTACCGCCAACACCAATGGAGGCGAGCGTGAGGGCCTTGGACCTCTATACATACGTTCGTCGTGCATCCATTGCCATCCTGGCTATGGTCATGGCAAGACGCAACCCGATGGTTCGTTCAACACCGTCGATGTAGGTAACGGCTATCTGCTCGTGGTCTATAATCCCGAGAACAATGCGTATGTGTCATGGTTGGCAGGTATGCCGCAAAGCCATGCCATTGCGCCCTTCAAGGATCCGCTCGATGAAACCAAGATTACCATAAAGTGGGTAGGTTATACCGACGAGTGGGGCAACAAGTTCCCTGATGGAGAGTCGTACAGCCTCGTCTATCCAGAGGTTACACTGCCTCGTGAGGCCGTCTATGTAATCAACCGAGGCTATGAGGATGCTACCACAACCAACTATGAGGTGCGCCTTGAGAACACCATCGGAATCTATGGCACAGGCATTACCGATGCCATCCCCGATGACTCGATTACTGCGCAGTGGAAGCGTGAGGAGGCAGCCTATCAGGCTGGTTATTTGAAGCATTGGAACAGCGCGTGGTTTGAGAACGGCGAATGGAAGAGTTTCTACAGTAATGCTCGTCAAGGAGATGGAACGAAGTATGTGCGTCGCTATACCTACGCCATGTCGCGTGGCCCTATTCTTGATGCTGCTGGTGCCAATGCCATCTGGAACATCACCAATGTGACACGTTCGGAC
Source organism: Bacteroidales bacterium (assembly GCA_045545875.1). Taxonomy (GTDB): domain Bacteria; phylum Bacteroidota; class Bacteroidia; order Bacteroidales; family UBA3663; genus Liminaster. The sequence goes on along the minus strand of JAZQBS010000220.1, from coordinate 16,209 downwards.
CGCAGGTATCACTACCTGGACCTCAACGGAAAGATCTACGCCACCTGCGCTTCGAAGGATCCTGAGGTACAGGCTGGTTTTGCCGACTACATCAGCAAGATCTCGAATGCCGAGGAACATCCGGAGTGGTTCACCGATAATGTGGAGGCAAATATCTACAACTACCTTACTTCGACCAACTTGCCCGTAGAAATGTCGGATGACGACTATATCAACTTCATGGTTTGGCATCGTGGCTTGGCTGTGCCTGCTGCCCGCAACATCGACAATGTCACCATCCAGCAGGGCAAGAAACTTTTTGAACAAATCGGATGTGCACAGTGCCATCGTCCCAGCTGGACCACTGGCTCCGACATTGTGCAGGACCCCAATAATTTCAAGGCAGTTGATGCGAAGAGTGCCAACTATGGCAAGACGCTCACTGAGTTGATGCCACGCTATCCGAACCAGAAGATCTGGCCTTACTCGGATTTTGTGCAGCACAAACTGATGATGAAGAACGATATCCGTACGGGATGGTGTCGCACAACACCTCTTTGGGGACGCGGACTGCATCAGATATGCACGGGTGCTGCCACTTCGGACCGCCTGCATGATGGTCGTGCGCGCACTGTGATTGAGTCAATCATGTGGCATGGTTCTGCCGAATCGGATGCACGTGCTTCGGTCGAAAAGTTCCGCTCCCTTACAAAAGAGGAGCGTGACGCTGTGGTTCAATTTATCGATGCTATTTAATTTGGTAATGGGTGGTTTGGGGAATTGTCAGCCCTTTTAAAACCCTTTTATGAATAACATGGGAATCCTTTCCTTTTTACTTATGGTTGCAGTCATCATCGTCATGATGGCTGCAACCTTCGTTGAACAATATGCTGGTAGTGCGACGTTCATCTATGGTTCGTGGTGGTTTGCTTCGCTGTGGACGTTGCTTTGTGTCTGTGGCCTGCTTCATTGCTTTCGACGCAAACTCTATAAGCGACCTGTGGTAATGCTGCTCCACCTTAGTTTTGTCGTGATTCTTGTCGGAGCATTGGTGACCCATGTATTTGGCCAACAAGGTGTGATGCATCTGCGTGTAGGATTGCCAGCAAGAACTTTTCTTACGAATGATGCTGAGGTTGTGAAACTGCCATTCGAGCTTATACTTTCTGACTTTGAGGTCATCGCTTATCCAGGCACCAGTACGCCTATGGACTACAAATCGACGCTGCTCGTGAACGCTGGGGTAGGTGAGCGGCAGGACACGGTGAGTGTGTCGATGAATAGAATTGCCGAACTCCACAATTATCGATTCTATCAGACAAGTTATGATGCAGACATGGGGGGCTCTGTTCTTTCGGTAAGTCACGATCCCGTCGGTATAGGCATCACATACGTGGGCTATGGCCTGCTTTTCGTCAGCATGCTTCTCCTGTTGGTTCTGCCGGGTGAAGGGTTTCGTCGTGCCTTGCGTCGGTTGTCTGTAATAGCTGGTCTGCTCATGTTTTCGATGGGAAGTCTTTGGGCATCGCCACAGACATTGCCACAAGACGAAGCGCGCGCCTTTTGTTCGCTATATGCTTATTATAATGGCCGCATCTGTCCCATGCAGACTATTGCCAAGGACTTTACGACGAAACTCTATGGCAAGGATCATTATGGCGATTTGTCGTGTGAACAAGTTTTCACGGGTTGGGTGTTTTATCCCTCGTCATGGACAAATGTGCCCCGCAAGGAACGCAAAGCTCGCTATAAGGAAGAACAGGAGGCTGTGATTGAGATGTTTATGGCGGGTGAATTCCTGCGCATCTTTCCTTCGCGCAGTGTCGCTTCCGACAGCACATTGACATGGCTTAGTCCATCGGATTCCCATTTGTCGGAATTGCCTGATGACGAGATGTTCTTCGTAGGAAAGTCATTAAACTACGTGGTGGAGTTGGGCGTTACCCGTAATCATGACAAATATCTTGAGACAGTTGGAAAGATACGGCGCTATCAGCAAAAGGTAGCGGGAGAAGTTCTGCCATCCGATCGCCATTTTGCGGCAGAGATGTTTTATAACAAGGCAGACTACACACGACCATTGGCGATGGCTTTTGCTACACTGGGCATCGTGTTGTTCCTCTTTTTCGTGGTACGTTTGGGCCGAGGACGACAGGTGCCATCGTGGCTGGTCTATGTGTGCGATGTGCTAATAGTGCTGGCATTCGTTTATCTCTTGCTACTCTTCGGTCTGCGATGGTACGTCAGTGGACATCTGCCTTTGGCCAACGGATACGAGACGATGCAGTTCATGGCACTGGCCGTGCTAGGACTGACGCTGGTGATGCAGCGCAGGTTCCTGCTGGTGCTGCCCTTCGGCTTCCTGCTCAGCGGCCTGACGCTGCTGGTGAGCATGATGGGGCAGAGCAATCCGCAGATCACTCACCTGATGCCCGTGCTGCAGTCGCCGCTGCTCAGCCTGCATGTGTGCATCATCATGGTGAGCTATTCGCTGCTGGCCTTCACGTTCCTGACGGGCCTGGCAGCCTTACTGTCGCGACAGGAAGCGTTCGAGGCACATCTGGCCGACGTGAGCCGCATGCTGCTCTATCCGGCGCTCTTCTGCATGGCTGCGGGCATCTTTATCGGTGCCATCTGGGCCAATGTGAGCTGGGGCCGCTATTGGGGCTGGGACCCCAAGGAGACCTGGGCACTCATCACCCTGCTGGTCTATGCCTTTGCCTTCCATGGCGAGTCATTGCCGATATTCCGTCGTCCACGATTCTTTCATATCTTCATGGTGCTGGCTTTCCTGACGGTACTGATGACGTATTTCGGCGTAAACTTTGTGTTGGGCGGAATGCATAGTTATGCTACTTCGTAGCTATCGGGTGAAAGATATAGTTAAAATAATAAAAAAGACGCGAATCTACATCAGATTTTGCGTCTTTTTTGTTACAAACCGAGTGTTTCTCCGTTATTATAGCGAACGACATTCAAAAAGGAATGGCAACAACAGAACAAACTGACGCTACCCAATGAGCGAACATCATTTGATAGAAACCTTCACACGCAGTCGAAACCAGCTGTTCATGATAGCCAAGAGACTGCTGGACAACGACGACGATGCCGAAGATGCACTCCAAGAGGCATTTTGCCGGTTATGGCCGCGAGCGGACACGCTCCACGATGACGCGGTCACCGACAAGATTGCAGCCGCCACAGTGAAACATCTAAGCATCGACCAGCTGCGGCATCAGACACTCCACCCCACAGAAGGGCTCGACGGTCTGGAGGACAAGATCGACCCCAACACCGAGGACGAGGATGAGCAGAAGCGCAAAGAACAATATAAAACGGTGAAACAGCTTATCGACTCCCAACTCTCGCCGCTACAGCAGCGAATACTGAAAGGGCGCGACATGGAGGGAAAGAGCTACACCGAGATTGCCCAACGGGAAAATATGCAAGAAGCAGCTGTGAGAATGCAACTCTCGAGGGCGAGAAAAATAATACGAGACTGTTATAACGAATTGAACCATGCAAAATAAAGAATACTGGATCAGGCTGTCGGACAAATATTTCGAAGCCCTGACCTCAGAGCAAGAAGAACAGGAGCTCCGACAGTTCGCGGTGAAGTGTCAGGATCCGGACTTCAACGAACTGCGTGCTGTGATGGGCTACCTGGAAGTAGGAAGAGCTGAAAGTAAAGCGGTCATCAGGCATAAGACCTTCACACGTGCGCTTGCCGTAGCCGCCACGTTCACGCTGGTCATTGGCATTTCGCTCTTCTTCCTGACCCATCCTAACCGCGGGCAAGATGAGAGCGCAGATTTCTATGCCTACACCAACGGCATGGAGATTACCGACCATGACCAGGCATTCGATCTGATGGTGCAGACCCTCCAAGGGATGGAGACCATCAACCAAGAGGAACTGCCCACGGTGGAAGAACAGCTTGGTGACATTTTCGACGGACTATAAACAATATTCATTATGAAAAAGATAGTAATGTTGTTAGCGATGCTCCTCCCCCTCATCGCACAAGCACAGACCAGCCAACTGGCTATCAATCGGGTGCTGGGAGGCCAGTATAAGAAACATCCCCACTCCACCGAAGTGGAGATAATGAGCCAACGCCTTGAGCAATATCGCCTCACCTATTACCACAGCCTGGCCGTCGAGCAGGATACGGTAGTGATGAATCGGATGGCGGAATCTTTTATGGACGACGTGCCCAAAGCCACGGAAAAGGAACTCAAGATGAGGGGGCAGCATCTGACATACGGCTTCCTCCAGCTTCCCGCGGAAGATGGGGTCAATAGATATGTTTTCTTCAAGGACGAAAGGTATTTTCCGACTACCGACAATCCTGCGGCAACCATCATCTATATGGAGGGCCCTGCCTCCCTGGAATACTTGAAACAAAAATTCGGACAACAATAAAACTTCAATTATATGAACACTATTCGCTTCTCTTTACTGTCATTCCTCGTGTTTGCCCCTGCAGCCATGATGGCCCAGGCCAACGACACGCTTATCGTCAACAATCCCGACCAGGTCATCATCTCACAAAGCAGCGACGCCCTTGCAGTAAAAATCTCCGGAAAAGACGGCAACCCTGACTATCGTTTCTCGCGTGAAGTGTCTCTCTCGAACCAGTCGGAGGTCTCCACCTCACAGAGCGTAAGCCGCAGAAGCCCGCTAAGCTGGGACTTCAAGCAAATCGAAAAAGACGACAAGACGTCCTTACTGGAATTGGCCTTCTTCAAAGACTTCTCCTACGGCTTCCTGACACCATTCGACCGTCCGCAGGGGATGAACGACGTGAAGTTCTTCCAGTCGTTCGAGGCAAGTATCAACATGCTGAGCTTCATCTACTATCCCGGGCACTTCGGACACTCCAGAAACTGGTATTCGCTGGATGCCAACCTCAACTATCGGCACATCACAATGAAGGGGGACATGCGTTTCTCAACAACTCAAGGCGGCGACCTACAGCTCACCCCCTATCCCGAAGGCGCAAAGCCCGAGAACTCCATGATGCAGATACTGAAGCCGGAGCTGGCCCTGAACTTCTATCGGAGTTTCCACAAGGACCTTTCCTTTGGCATCGGCATAGGGACAATGTTCGGCGGCTACACCAATTACTGCAACACCAGAAGCAACTACACGGACAATGAGGGCAACAAGATTCACGAGGTAAATGATGTCAGGGACATATTCGGGTTCAATCTGTCGGTCAAGGCCCAGCTGTTGCTCAACGGCATCGGAGGCTTATACATCAAGTATTACCCCAAGTCGGGCATCAAGTCTGATCATGGCCCACAATTCCAGTCGCTGAGCGTAGGTCTGGTCTTCAGAATGGGCAAATAAAGAAAAGGCAAAAATTGAACTGGGAACGTGGACGTGTAGAACAAGTGAAAAACTCTACAAATAAAACGGATTGGACAAATAATCTGACCAATCCGTTATATTTGTAGAGAGCGGTTCATGGCCATTTGTGGCCATTCGTGTTTGAGAGTAAGGGCATTATTCGGCTGTGAGCTGGAGCACACGGCTGGCCCAGTCGTTGAGTTTGTTGTAATCCACGTCGTGCGTGTAAGGCATCTCGAGGCCGGTCTGCATCAGGAAGGCGCCGCTGTAGGTCTTGCCTTCGCAGGCGAGGGGCTTGTTGTCGATGCGGTTGAGCTCATGGATGGTATATAGCTTGTCGGGGTCGAGTCCGGCCATCTTGATGCGGGGCACGTGCTGGTTCTTCATCGTCTCGAGCTTCCACCAGAAGAAGACAGCCTGCTGCTTGTCTTTGCCGACGTACATCAGCGAGGCGAGATTGTCGCCAGCATAAGGGGAATGGAGGCGATAGAGGTCGCCGAACTGGATGACGGGGCGTACGCGCTTGTAGTCGATGATGATGACATACTTCGGCGTAAACTTTGTGCTGGGTGGAATGCATAGTTATGCTACTTCGTAACGGGATTAATAAAAAATAAAATATGCGACCTCGGGGAGCACTTCCCGAGGTCGCTGCTGTATTTATGTGTGTTTGAGTAATAGATTTATTTCATATTATAGGTGTGCACGCTCTTGCCTTGAGCCGATGGCAGGTAGTTGATGCCCCACCAGCACATCTGCAGGCAACAGAAACTGATGATAACCATGAAGATGGCCACTTTGCTGCGGAAGGCATTGCGCGATAATTGCCGATAATGGATATAGACAAGGAAGGAGAGCCAGGTGATGCCTGCCCAGGTCTCCTTGGGGTCCCATGCCCAATAGTGGCCCCAAGCCTCCTTGGCCCAAAGAGCGCCGAAGAGCATGTCGATGGTCATGAACGAAAGACCCACATAAACGAGATTGTCGAGCATGTTCCAGATATTCTCGTCGTCGCGTTTGGTCTTGACAAAAAGCAGATAGAGAGCCACGGCAAGGGCTGCACCAAAGAGGGCGTAGCAGAACATATAGACGATGACATGGGGTGCGAACCAAGGGCTCTGCAGTGCAGGCATCAGCGTGGTGTTGTGGATCTCTGGTTTGAAGAGATTGACACAGATGAAGACGAGAGCAAGGATGGTCGAAAAAGAAAGGATCCAGCGATACTTCCATCGACTCCAAGTGATGATGCCTGCTACAGGGAGGAAAAAGGAGTACCAGAGGCGTGTTTCGCCCATGGTGCGCAGGGGTGGTCGCTCCAGACTGATCCAAAGACCGCAGATGAAGGCGAAGAAGAGAGCGATACCGAGCAGCGTGAAGGTTACAGTGAAGGTCTTCTTCTCGCGGAAGGAGTAATATGCGCCAAGCGCCCACAGCAAAACCGAGGGGATGGCGAAATATGGGAAGTGTTGCCAGGAGATGAGCATAACTATTTTTTAATTCTGCCGGCGGTGATGAAGGTGAGGACTGCGCCAGCGAGCATCATGTAGATGCCTGCATAGACCCATGGGAGCCATGGGTCGCGGACTAGTTCGAATACGGAGGTGTCGGACCATCTCCCCAGTGCCGAGTCATAGGAGACTTGATAGATTTTCCATCCATCGATTTCGAGGGGCTTATTGACTTCGATGGTGCCATCCATCTTTTGGTTGTTGGCCGCATAGACGGTGACGTCAGAAGCATATCGTTTCGGTTCACGATCGGGCATTACGGCACTATAAAGCGAGTCGAGGAGGAGCGCCTTGTAAGGGAACATGAAACTGCCACAACTTACCCAGCCTTGTTTTGTTTCAAGTACGGAACCTCGACCATCGGCGGCTTCTTCGGCTGAAGCATATCGGGTGGCGGTGATGAATCCTGCGGTACATGCCCCCATCGAAGGCCATTCGACATAACGATCCATATCCTGATTGCCGAGCGAATCCTTGCGCCCATAGACGATGGCAGCATACTCCCAGATGGAGTCTTGCTGGATACGCCAAGGACTATCGGCAACAATCATGCCCGTCTCGTTGTCGATAATGACATACTTGGGCGGATATTCATCGATCGTGAAGTTGTGCAGTTCGATAGCCAAAGGTAGTTCGACGACCTTTGGAGGCATCTGTGTGCCCACTAGATCGATGGCTCGCCATTCGGGCTGATCGACCTTTGCCGTGAGACGATACTTCTGCATGTCGGCATATCCAAGGGTTCCGCAAACCATTGCCATAAATAGGCCCAGATGATTGCAGATGAAGCAAAGGTTGTGGACAATGCCTCTTTGTGAAAAGTTGAGGATGCGACGAATAGTGACAAGACCAAGGATATTCATCAGCCAGATGTAGACCAATGTGAAAGGCCACGAGCGCAGCATCTGGTCCCAACCGGATAGTCCCATTAAAAGAGTGACAAGGACGCCAAAGGCCAGGGCGGGGACCGCGGCATAGACGGTCATCGTCCATTCTATGACATAAATGTGCTTGCGCACGGCATAGAGAATGCCGAGCACAAGCACATAGATTGCCAAAAGGATCGTGTTGAGCGGGAAGGCGAGAAGGCGCCAGTCGATAGGACCGATGGTGAACTCCAACATCAGGCCCACAAGGATGAGTCCTGCTCCGATGGTGATACCTTCGGCGAATTTCCAGGGTTTAGACCACACGGATTCTTTGATTAATTCATTGATAATTCTTTGATATCATCCTTATAGGTAGGCAAGTACGCATCATCGGCTACCTTGCCATTGGACTTGGCATCCTGCTGCCACTTCGGAACGATTTCCTCGAGGAATTTGGCCTTTGCAGCTCGCTTGCCAGCCATATCGAGGCCGATGTAAGCCTGTGCCTTCTCCTTGGTGCTGAGGTCGGGCATAGGCACTTCCTCGTTGTGACCAAGACTGGCTAGCGTCTTACGAATCTCGAGACGGGCCTGAAGGGCATAATCGACCGAACGACCAAGGATGCGGGTAATCTCCTGTGGAGCATGGAAGAACGAACCGTGGCTTGCTACTGCATAGTCCCAACGCCACTGGCCCTTGCGAATGAACTGGAGGGCAGTGCGCATCTGTTCTTCGGTAGCACCATTATCCCAAGCGTACTTGGCCTCGATGTGTGCTTTGGTTAGTTCGGCTTCTGCACGTGTGCGGATCTCTTCTACCTTGTGTTGGCGTTCGAATACGTTCTTGAGGAGGTCTTCCTTGCTCTCGCGATGGCAGGTGAGACAGGTGCGTTCCATGTTGGCCAATGGGCTGACAATATGGTGGTCGGAGAACTTGACGCCACCCTCGCTGGTGTAAGGCATATGACAGTCGGCGCAGCTCACGCCACGCTGTCCATGGATGCCCTGCTTGCTGGTCTCGAAGCCTGGGTGTTGGGCCTTGAGAATGGGAGCCTTTGAGAGAGCATGGATATAGTCGTAATAACCGGTCTCGTCGTAGTATGCCTCGGCATCCTCGACGGTAAAACCCTTGTCCCATGGGAAAGTAAGATACTGGTCGTGCTCAGGAGTGTTCGGGTCGTTCTTGAAGTAGTATTCGACGTGGCACTGGCCGCAGACCAGTGAACGCATCTCCTGTTGAGTAGCCTTGGTGATGTCGCGTCCCTGACGTTGGTAAGCTTCGATGAGGGCAGGACGGCTGATACGGAGGTCCATAGATTCGGGATCATGGCAGTCAGAACATCCCAGAGGGTTGGCGATTTCATTGCCCCACATAGCCCAATTTGCCTTGTAGTATTCGGCTACCCCCTTCTCGCTCATGATGCGGGGTACATCGGGCGACTTGCAGGTCCAGCAGGTTCCGGGTTGGTTGGAGCCCGTAGTTTCGGTGTCGGGAGCGCCTGTACGGAGAGTGCGGGTCATGTCCTCGACGGTGTGCATGTGTCCACGTGGGGTGGTATAATCCCATGAGAATGCATACCCTGCCCAAAGCACTACCATGTTGGGACGATATGCGAGCACGTCGGTAGCTTCGTTTCCGTTGTGGTACATCTGAGGCACTACACCTTCCCTGTTGGGATTGTTGACGTCAAGAGGTTTGGAATCGTAGTTTGTTTCGAGTGTCTGGCGCCAAGTGTCGTACTCGCGAGGGAAGTCGGTCCGGAAGTCCTCGTTCTGCGCATGAATCTTTTCTCCTGTGAATGGAGCCTTGCGGTTGTTGAAGATGCTGGCAACTTCGGCACGTCGCTCCATCAGGGCGCTGGTGAGCAGCCCGAGACCGAAGACTACTACCATGGCAATGATGAACAATGCCCATGCTTTTCCGCTTGATAACTTGTTGTTGTTTTCCATAATTATATTTTTTGATTTTCGTCTGCAGATATTGTATTCGTAATAAGATTATTTCAGCATTTTCTGGAGCCAGAATGGCACAGGGCTGTCAGGCAATGGCACTTTGGCATCGGGAGTGGCAGCAAGGTTGGAGCGTCCACCGTGAGGCACGTTGCGATGGCAGTCCCAGCAGACCTTGCCTTCGCCCACAGCAGTCATCATATAGTCCACTTTCCCGGTGTTGACCAATGTAGTATTGAGGTCGGTGTGACAACGAATGCAGTTGTTCATGATGACCTGATTTGCAGCTTCGCCAGGACGTGGCGCTTGACGTTCGAGGTGGGTCACGAACTTCGTTACATGGTTAAGACCATCGGTTGCTTTGAAGAAGTACTTACGGGCGATGTTCTCATGGGGAACATGGCAATCGTTGCATGTAGCATTGCGCGCATGGCTCGAATGAAACCATGTGGCATAATAGGGCGTCATGATATGGCAGTTGACGCAAGCCGATGGGTCATCGCCCAGATAGCTATGGGCTCTCAGGATGTACAGAAAGAATAATCCGCATCCTACAAGGGCTCCTAGTAGGACGAGACTGACACATTTTTGTCGACGTGAGAGCCGATCAATGAATCGGGATAATATATTCATAATAATTTTTAACGAAATAGGGTACTGTTTAGTGCTTTTGCGGTGCTTAAGCGTGCAAAAATGGTTTTGAAAAGGCTTATTTTCGTGATTTTCTTGTTTCTTGTGCAAAAATACATTATCTTTGCGACATAAAAGGTAACCAAAAAGTATAATATAAAGGAGTCCAGATGCTCAGACCATTCACTTTAGAACTTGAACTTAAGCTTGATAATAAGGATATTCCTATGTATCAGCAGTTGGCAGATGGTATCCAGGAACTCATCGTTTCTGGTACCCTAAAACCTGGAGATGCACTTCCTGGAAGTCGCGAAATGGCTTCGAGATTGAAGGTCAGCCGAAAAACCGTGGTCTCAGCGATGGAGTTGCTGGTGTTTAGCGGATGGCTGGAGAACCGCGAACGTATAGGTTTGTTTGTGCGTTCTAAATTGCCGATAGATAATAATTCGAAAAAAGGCGATTTGCAAACTGAAAGTTGCAATAATACAACCAAGAATCAAGCACCAGACGAAAAGCAGGCGCGTCTGGAAGTGAATGATGGTTTCCCAGACACACAACTGACACCCTATGAGGCACTGAGTCGCGCTTATCGTCAGTTCTTCAATCGCGCTGCCCGTTGGAAAATGATGGGTTATAATGACCCCAAGGGTAGCCTCAAGTTTCGTCATACGTTGGCCCAGGAGATTTGTCAGGAGCGTGGTCTGCCGATTACTGAGGACGAGGTGATGGTCACAAGAGGTAGTCAGATGGCACTGTACCTTTGTGCACATGTGATGGTGAAGCCCGGAGAAGCCATCGCCATTGAAGACCCTACCTATGAGTATGCACGTCTGGCCTTCGAGAGTGCGGGCGTCACCGTCTATCCTGTCCCTGTTGACCAAGAAGGCATTCAAGTGGATGCGCTTGAGAAGGCTCTTGAACTTCATCCTGAGATCAAGGGTATTTATGTGACGCCTCGTTTTCAATATCCTACCACAGTGACACTCTCAGCTGCTCGTCGCCGCAGGTTGGCTGATATCGTGGTGAAAAACAATCTTATGGTTGCTGAAGATGACTTCGGACATCATTTCCATTTTACTACTAGTCGACAGATGCCCTTCTGTGTGATGCTGCCGAAGTCCAATTGTGTTTATATTGCTACATTCAGCAAGATACTTGCCCCAGCCCTCCGTCTGGGATTCGTCACCTCTTCGGCAGAGGTTATCAATCGTTTGGCTGAGCGTCGCAGGATCATTGATCTGCAAGGTGATGTAGTCATGGAGCGTTCGGTGCTGGAACTTGTCGAAAGTGGTGAACTCAAGCGTCACATACGTAGGGCAAGGAAGGTGTATCAGGAACGTCTGGAATACATCGACGACCTCATCACTGCCAAATTGAAGGACAAGGTAATGTACAAGCGACCTAATGGAGGCCTTGCCCTATGGATGACCATGGACCGCGACATCAGACGAGAACTGGCTTTGCGGGGGATCAATGCGCCTGTTTTTGCTTTAACCGATGGCCGATGGGGCATTCGTGTGGGCTATGCATCTATGAAGAATGAAGAAATGGAACTGCTTGTAGGTGCCTTGAATGAATTGTTGTAGGAGTTCTAAGGTAATTTCTCTGTAAATAGACTCGATTAATAATAATATAGTCCGGCCGCAAATGCTGTCGGACTATATTTGGTTCATCAGGGGAAATCATCCGAAAATGAAGAATTATTCTGCTGTAAGTTGGAGCACACGGCTGGCCCAGTCGTTGAGTTTATTGTAATCTACATCGTGGGTGTAAGGCATCTCGAGGCCAGTTTGCATCAGGAATGCACCACTGTAGAGTTTGCCTTCGCATGGCAATGGCTTGTTGTCGATGCGGTTAAGCTCGCGTACGGTGTAGTACTTGTCGGGGTCGAGGCCAGCCATCTTGATGCGAGGCACGTGCTGGTTCTTCAGTGTCTCGAGTTTCCACCAGAAGAAGACGGCTTGCTGCTTGTCCTTGCTGACGTACATCAGCGATGCGAGGTTGTCGCCAGCATAAGGCGAATGAAGGCGATAGAGGTCGCCAAACTGGATGACGGGACGCACGCGCTTGTAGTCGGAGATAACCTGGCGGCAGAATGCCTTTTCGTCGTCGGTCATGTTTTTGGGCTGTATCTCCATGCCGAGGCGACCCGACATGGCCACGTCGCAGCGATATTTGAGCGAAGTGGTACGGAACACAGCGTGATTGGGCACAGCCGAGATGTGGGAGGCCATGGCAATGGCGGGGAAGAAATAGGAGGTGCCCCACTGCATATAGATGCGCTGCAGGCCATCGGTGTTGTCGCTCACCCAGAACTCGTCGAAGTAGGGGAGCAGGCCATAGTTGGCGCGTCCACCACCCGAAGCACAATCCTGGATGATTACATCGGGATACTTGGCGCGAATGCGTTGGCAGAGTTGGATGAGTGCCTCGTGATACTTGATGTAGAGGTGACTCTGTTCGTCCATCGGCAGGTACTGGCTGCCATGATTCATCACAGGGGCGTTGGCATCCCACTTGATGTAAGCTATCTCGGGATAGTTGCTGAGAAGGTTGTCGAAGATGCTGAATGCGAAGTCCTGCACCTTGGGGTTGGTGAGGTCGAGGACGACCTGTGTGCCACCACGTCCCTGTACGGGTTCGCGACCTGGAGCCTTGATGATCCAGTCGGGGTGAGCCTCATAGAGTTCGGAGACAGTGTTAGCCATCTCGGGTTCGATCCAGATGCCGAACTTTACGCCGTTTTTCTTGGCATCGCGCAGCAGGCCGGGGATGCCATCGGGGAGTTTGCGTGTATCGACCACCCAGTCGCCGAGCGAAGAGTTGTCGATATTGCGTGGATACTTGTCGCCAAACCAGCCGTCATCCATCACAAAGAGTTCGCCTCCCATTGAAGCGATGTCCTTCATCATCTGGTCCATGCCTTCCTGATTGATGTTGAAATAGACACCCTCCCAGGAATTGAGGAGAATCATGCGCTCCTGGTTAGCATGACGCAACTGATACTTGCGAGCCCAGTCATGGAACGCCTGCGTGGCTCCGTTAGTGCCGCGTGTACTGAACGTGTAGGCAGAATGCGGGGTAGTGAATGTCTCGCCACGCTTGAGATGGTATTCGCTATTGTCGGGGTTGATGCCGGCAAAGTACTGGTGATAGTCCGACTCATCGGTGTCGATGGTGATGCGGAAGTTGCCGCTGTAGCAGAGAGCAGCACCGATGACATCACCTTCGTTTTCGCGTGCAGGACCGTTGAGCGAGAGCATTATCTCGTTGCGGTCGGTAGTAGCATTGCGAAGACCATCCTTGTTCTTGACTTCGACCAGTCCGTTGGCAAGCGGGAGTTCGATGAGCTGTGCTTCGCTTGCCCATGAACCGTTGAAGTGGGTCCAATAGACGTTGCCGCGGCGTACGGGAAGCAGGGGATTGTAGAACTGGGTGAGGGTGACGGGTTTCTTCTCACCGTTGGTGATGTCGGTCCATGATTCAATCATATCGACGTCGTCATAGGCAAGGTAGTAGAGATTGACGGTGATGGGGTAGAGCGGGTCACTCAAGGTGATGGTAAGGAGTTGTCCTGTACGTTTGGCTCCATTGGGCGCGTAATCGTTGACATTGGTTTCGTTCCAGGAGTCGATGAGCATCTGGGTGGACATATTGCCATCGGAATGACGCATGGCCAGACAGACCTCATTTTGGGTATGTGTGGCTCCATAGGCAGGATAGAGGTCGGCGCGGCTCCAGTTGGCATCATTGGCCTTCTCAAGATTTTCGATGTCCTGAGATTTGAGCGAGGAACCATAGTATAGGAACTGAGGTTCAGCACCCTTGTTGAGTTCGATGACGAAACTATTGTTAGGGGTGCGGAGTTCCACTTTGTCGGCAAGAGCCATCACGGGAAGGAGGCTCAGGAGCAGGAGGGAGTATTTTTTCATAGGGGATGGGGTGTTGTGTGATTTATGAGTCAGCCAAGCATGGCTGACACGAAAACACTATTGGAGCCATTTGGGCTACTGGGGAAAGTTTCTTTCGATGATTTCGAGGCACATGCGGCTGTTGTGGTAGGGGCATTTCCAGAATCCGGCGTGATCGTCTTTGAGGTTGATGTTGCCTTCGGGATCGCGGCTCCAATACCATTCGCCGTTTTTCCAGTCGATGAGGTTATCTTTGATGTACTGCCAGCAGTGCAGTCCATGCTGCAGGGCTTCGGTGTCGCCGAAGTGCTGGTAGATGTTGAGGAACCCGACAACGGCTTCGGCCTGTACCCACCAGTGGCGGTCAGCATCGACGTGGCCAGTGTCAAGGTTTGCTTCGTGGGTCATCGAGCCATCGGCGTTGAGGCCTTTCTCGCTTGCCTTGGCGACAAGACGAACGATGGGTTCGACTTTCTGAAGCACCTGCTTGTCGCCCAGGACAAGTGCTGCCTCGTGCATGAGCCAGGAGCATTCGATGTCATGCCCATAACTTTCGAGCCAACCTGCACCTCGTGTCCAATCCATGTCGAAGAAGAGGTCGAGGTGATGGGTCTCGGGATTGAGAATCTTGTCGCAGAATATGTTGATAAGTTGACGCAACGATTTTTCGACACGGAGGGAAACATCATCCCAACTTTCTCCGGTAGCGAGTGGACAAGGACGTCCCTGCATCAGTTCGGGGCGTTCCTGCATCAGACGGAAGAGGTTGGTATAGGGTTCGATGATGTGGAGGTGGGTATTCTGCGACTTCGGATAGTTGGCATCGAGGTCAGAGAGACGCATGTCGGCTATCGTCTCCCATTCGCGTGTGCAGGCTTCGATATAACCACCATATTGTGGATCCCAACTATGCTGCTCGATGCAGTCGTAGAGACGGATGGCGTAGTCGAAGGCCTCGGGGTCGCCCGTGGCACGTGCAAATTCGGTGAGACCGTAAATGACAAAACCGATGGCATAGAACTGCTTCTTGGTGTCGAGGGGATTGCCTTCGGAGTCGAGACTCCAGTAGGCGCCACCATATATCTTGTCGATGAAGTGTTCGAGGATATAGTCCTTGGCACGCGTAGCAGCCATCAGATAGTCAGGCTTGCGGAGTACGCGATAGGCGGCCGAAAAACTCCAAAGGATACGTGCATTGAGGATGCATCCCTTGTCTGCTTCGGGCACCAAGGTGCCATCACCACGCATCTGGCCATAGAAGCCACGCTGGCGACGGTCCTGCATCTGATCGAACCAGAAAGACAGGATGTTGTTTTCAACGACATCCTGCATTTCGGCCTTGATTTGAGCAATCTCGGTCATGACTATTTCTTAATAGGATATTTATAGAGCAGATAGAGCATGATGAGGACGATGACAGCTGGGAAGATTGAGAACAATGCCCAAATCATATTGCGCACCGACTCCATATCGGTGATTTCGATGAAGGTCTGTCCTGTGGTGGGATCTGTACCGGAGATGAATCCCGAGATGCCGAGCAATAAGGCAACAAGAGAACCAGAGATGGCCGTTCCGAACTTTTGAGCCATGGTGCCTGACGAGAAGATGAGGCCTGTCGAAGAAGTACCATTCTTCTCGGTGGCATAGTCAGCCACATCGGCATACATTGACCACAAAAGCGGAGAATAGAGGCCCACGCCCACCGAAGTGAGCACTACCAAGGCGACAAGCACCCAGATATAAGCAGGATCCATCGGCACGAAGAAGAAGGCAATGGAGAACACCATACAGATGATACCTGCCACGATAAAGGCTTTCTTCTTGCTCCCCATCCACTGGGTGAACTTCGGAGAAAGGCCGCCGAAAATCATGCAGGTCACCTCACCGAATGTCATGAATACCGTGTAGTTGATAATCAGACCTGAAACCGTGACATCACCATGCAGGCAGTACTCCATCAGATAGCCGGCCACGGCAAGTCGGATCGTAGCCATGTCGTTCTGTGAGC
>JAZQBS010000219.1:0-5478 GCA_045545875.1 Bacteroidales bacterium | reverse complement strand
AGGTTGGCATAATAGACATTATCCTTGCTGTAATGATTGCCATAGATTTCTGCAGCCTTAAGCCCCGTCTCAAGCGCCTTCTTGTAGGCCTTCTGACGGAAATAGCAGCGGCTGATAACCGCTAGATCATCGACGTAAAGTGAGTCGTTTTCACCATATTCCTGCTGGATAAGACTCAGTTCCTGCTGAAAGGTTGTCAGCGCTTCATCGTACTGCTGATTATTAAACTGCATGATGCCGATGCTGTCAAGCTCAGCAATTCGTTCCTTGTTGTCCTGCGACCAAGCCACGGCAGCCATGGCCAATAGCATTAGAGTAATCAAAGTCTTCTTCATAGTTGTTTATGTTTTAATGTCGCAAATATAGGACATTTTTTCATCCCCTCCAAATATTTTCAGCAAAAAGTGCAATATAATTTGGCAATGCCAACTTTTGTCGTTATCTTTGCACAGGAATTATAAGACATAAAGTTAGCAATAGTATGTTTTCCCTCGACGACCTCATCTTCATCCTCATCATCCTTTTTGTGCCGAGCTACATCGCTTACAGCATTTTTTCTCGTGTCCGTTCGCAAAAGAAAATGATGAAGGGGATAGGTGTCAAAAACGGGCGTGTTTCGGGCGTTGATATATCTTGTGCCGACAGCATGCGGCTAAGCCTCCCGCTGCACAGATTCATGAGAATGAATATCGAATGGCTTTTTATAGGCCTTGTCGGTTGGGTAATTTGCATCGATGACGATCCAAAGAAAATGCACATTATTCCATTTTGTATTTTATCTTACTTGATTTATTTCTGTATTACATCCATCATTAATTCTCCCAGGATATGGTTTGACAAAGATGGTATGCATACGAGAGACAGGATACCCGAAAACAAGGATTTCATCGCTAAAGACGCGCTGTTTGCTATCACCATCCTCAACGTAACTATCTGCCTTTGGGGCATCTACATAAAAGTCTTTCTGCTGAAATCTTTCCCATTTTGGACATTAATCACTCTCGCACTTTCCTTGGCATTATCCTATTTTCTCTATACACATCGGGAAAAGGATTTGAACCTCATCAAGAAAAATGAACAACCGCTGTACGACCGGTTGGAAAACGGCTTTCTGTTCAATGACATCGAATGGAAGGAAATCGAAAGGATTGAATACAACAACACATGGAGTACATATTGGAATTGGCGAATACCCTTTTACCACATTTATTATGATTCGTATTTGGACGTGATATTCAAAAACAAGGAATATGATTCCATCTCATTGAATATGTTCTTCAAATTGAGCTTCTTAGAGAGTCTGATTCCCCTCTATCAATACTACCACCGCATCCTCGTCCCATTGGCCACACTCTGCAAGGCATATGGTGTCAAATTTCTTTGCACAGTAAAACGATAAATAATGCCGGCTCAAATGAGTCGGCATCATTATTTTCGCTCGCAGCAGCCTTGTCCAGCCGCCGTTCTGTTTGTTGTGTTTCAGTCGCAGCCATCTATGGCTGCCCTTCTCACTTCACCACCACCACGCGCCCGCCGCTTACACGCACTCCGCGCTGCTCCGAACGCACCTTTCGTCCCATCAGATCATAAGCCACGCCGGCAGGGGAGGAGTCGAGACGAACGGATTGTATCGCGTCATCGCCCTTCACGCGCATCACGATGATGCCCTGCACATGGAGCGAGCCTGAAGCAGTATTGGTGAGCTGCACATACTTGTAAGGAGTATCGAGCGTGACGCTCAGTTCCTTGACACCCTTGCTGCCACTGTATTCGGTAATCTCGGTGAAGTTCACGCCATCGTCACAACCTAATACCTTGCCACCAAACGAACCCGTACGCGCCAGGTAATAATCGACCGAAGTGATGCCATCGGGGCAATAGACAGTCATCGTGCCCGTGCTCTTGGCAAGCTGGATGGAACCCACCTTATCGGAATATACAGTGCCATCGCCACCCGCTACATTCGAAGTGGTTTGGAACTTGCTGCCTTCGTCCAGGATGATGACACCCGAAGACAAGTAGGCATTCACAGTCTCTGCATTGTCAGCATTGAACCAGAAGTAATCGTACGTGCCGTCACCCTTGTCGGTGGCTATATAAGCCTCGCCTTCCGATGTTGGGGTAGTGCCGCCGCCTCCTGCCCACGAGGGAACATAGGCATCGTTCTCGGCCTGATCCATACCCACGCCATCGCCGCCATTCACAGTTTCCGTAGCACCACCGTTGCTGATCGATGTGCCATTGGCAAAGCCCACGAGCGTGCTCTTGTAATTGAGCAAAGCCGTCTTGAGTTCGGCAATCACGCCATAGTTCTCATCCTGCTTCGAGTTGTTGAAGGTCCACTTGAAGTCGCCATGGTTCATTCGCCCGGCACCCAACGTACCACGAACTATAGCGGGCACATCGGCAGGAGCATCCATCTTGTTCTCGACATAGGTGCTTCTAGCAGCGGCATCGGCCTCCTCATTGTAGGTCGTACCTCCGGCGTATGCCTTGGCAGTCACTTCGTCAGTACGATTGGCTACGAGCACAGCATCCCAACGTCCATTGGTTTGACTGCCATCGTAATACTGGACTTTTCGAGGATTGACAATCTCGTTGTTGAATGCCTTGATTACGCCGCCATTTTCGCCCGAGAAAGTGCCACTACCTTCGGCATCCGTGCCCTGCTTCGAAATGAGCATCGGGTACTTGCAGTTGCGGAAGTAGTTGCCTTCGACGAAAGCCGAACCGCCCATCGTCATACCCACGCCATACTTCGACACGCCGTCGAAATAGTTGTTATAGACGTGGAAGAACATCGTGCGAATGCGAGGATGACGCGAGTCGCTATGGTCGAACCAGTTGTGATGATAGGTGTGCCAGCAGGCAATTGTTTCGCTCTTCATACCACCGAGGCTCGACTTGCCCGTGTCGAAGAAGTGATTGTACGAAACCGTAATGTTCTTCGATTCTCCCTTGATGTCCACTGTGCCATCGCCCTTGGCCTGATCGGCATCGCTGCCAGGCTTGCCATAGAAGAAGTCGCAGTTATGAACCCACACGTTCGAGTTGCCCGTGTCGAGCGAGATGGCATCGTCCATGCAGCAAATAATACCGATGTTGCGAATCTCCACACCCTTGCAGTTACGCACCAGCATACCGAAACCGTGGAACGCGGCATCTTCGCCAACGCCCTCGATGGTGATGGGCACATTGCTGTATTCGTTCTTGCCCTTTACCTGCAGGCCTTCGCCACTCGAATCAAAGCGGTCCATATCGCCATCCTTGATGGTGCCGATCACACGAATGGCCAGTGGCGTCGTGTCGTAGCCTTTCTGATAATAGTAGATGATGTCCTGCAAGCCTTTGGCGGTAGTGTATTTCGACGACGAGGTCTTCACGTCGGTGCTCACCGTCTTGGCATTATCTGCCCAGACATAGATCACCTTGGCACCCTCTTTCAAAGTGCCATCGTTCTTGTAAGCGCCGATACCTTCGTCCATACCCACATGCGCAAAGCCTGAGCGATCGTGAGCCGAGGCAGTAAACGCTTCGGTCTCTGTCGCCTCTCCGCTCATCTCGCCGCTTGCATTCACCGGAACGACCTTGAACTGGTACGTTCCCGCCTTTAAGCCCACGGCATCGGCACGGAAGCAGGAGGGATACTGACGCACAAGTTCCTTGTCAAGTTGTGTCCAATCGCTGCCCTCACCAGCTTTCACATAAACATTGTAGTCGGTAGCGCCCGACACACCCGTCCAGGTGACATAGCCAGACTCAAACCAACCGCCCACCTGCTGAATCTCAACACCAGCCTGAGCTGACGCAAATAGGCCCAACATCAAAAAAGAAATAAAATAACGTCTCATTCTAAATAATTATGGTCCAACAAGTCAATTTTTAATTATTTATTGTTAATTGTTAATTCCATCATTTCTTCCAAGCGCCGACCACATCGCCTACATACTGATAATGAACCCCTGCGGGGAAGTTGGCATACATGTCGCGAGGCACATCATTTCGGAACATACTCGGCTGAAACGAACCGCCGTACATGATGGCGCACTCCAGCACCATATCAGCTTCCTCATAATACGGAGTACCATTCTTCGTATATGCCGTATGCAGGCCGAGGGCAGCAGCCTTGTCGCCATCACGCCCACTATTACGCCCCATGTAGGCATACACATTTTCATCGGCGAAGTGCATCACCGTGAAGTACCGGAACTTCTCCATGAATTCCCAGGTGTAGCGACCTGGTGCGACATACACAGTGACTACTGGGCGTTGCATACCCCAGATGTTGCCCAATGCGCCCCAGCCGATGGTCATCGCATTACTCTTGACCGAATCGCCTGCACAAATCAAAAGCTGATTGCCAAAGATCCTGAACGGATTGCACTCGAAGTCCTCCATCACATCGAAGGGCTGCAGCGTAGCCTGTTCGTTCGATACTGTGTCGACGACTCTCGTTTCCATCCTCTTGTCTGCCCTTTTGGCAAAAAAGAGACTAATACCCATAACAATGAGAGTAAGTGCAAAAGCTACAAGTTGTAAACTTCTTTTCATGTTCAATTGATAAATTTCACTTTTTACTATCTCGAATTTGAGAATCAAAGAATTATCTAAATCGTTTATACTCGACACGTATAATTCTCTAATTCTCAAATTCTTGATAAGGATTATTTACTTAAAATCGCGAACAAAATCCAATTGCAATTATTAATTGTTAATTGTTAATTATTAATTGTTAATTGTCAAATGTTCGGCTCATCCCAAACCTTGGTGCTCGTGCAGTTGACGCTCTGGGTCAGCTGGCCCACCTTGAGGATGAATTCGCCTTCTTCGAGTGTCCACTTGCCGTCTTCGTTGACGAAAGCGAGGTTCTTGGCAGGAAGCTTGAAGGTCACTGTGGTGCTCTCACCCGGCTTCAGATCCACCTTGTCGAAGCAGCGCAGACGACGATTATCGGGCACGATGCTTGCCACCACGTCGCTCGAGTAGAGGAGGACAGGCTCCTTGCCAGCCACCGAACCGGTGTTCTTCACATCGACGGTTACTGTCAGTTCGTCGTTCACGCCAAAGTCGGTCTTATCCACCTTCAGGTTGCTGTATTCGAAGGTGGTGTAGCTCAAACCGTAGCCGAAAGGCCATTGCAGCGAAACCTTGGCATCGTAGTTGTAGGCGCCAGCCATGGTTCCTACCTCTTCGCTCACCTTGTAGTCATAGTTGGCAAGCGAGTTGATCTCGCGAGGATAGGTGTAAGGCAGCTTGGCCGAGAAGTTGGCATCGCCAGCCATCAGGTTTGCAAGCGCATCGGCACCGTAGTTGCCTGGAAGCAGAATGTCGATGACGCCCTTTGCCAAAGGCTCGATGTCGGCAATCAGACGTGGACGGCCTTCGTTCAGCACGAGGATGATGGGCTTGCCTGTCTTGGCCAAAGCCTTCACGAGGTTGCGTTGGTTTTCGCTCAGCCAAAGGTCGGTGAGGTTACCA
>JAZQBS010000218.1:0-2438 GCA_045545875.1 Bacteroidales bacterium | reverse complement strand
CGACTCGTACGGTCACCACCAGCGACATCGAAGAGGTGGAGGTCATCACAGGCATTCCGTCGGTGGAGTACGGCGACCTATCGAATGGCATGGTGAAGGTGAAGACACGACGCGGCAAGACACCCTATATGGTGGATGTGACCTTGAAGCCGCACACCAAACTTGCCGCTTTGGCCAAAGGTTTCAGCTTGGGGAAGACCGGACAAGGAGGGATTCTGAATGTGTCGTACGAATGGACACAGTCGGTCAGCAGTCTCACGTCGCCCTATACCACCTATCGGCGCAACGGCCTCTCACTGCGCTATACCCGTCAGTTCCTCAAGGAAAAAGCCATGCCGCTCAACTTCAACCTCGATGTGAAAGGCAACCTCGGAGGTTATGACAGCAAGAGCGATCCCGACGCATTCAACGACACCTACACTAAGAAGCAGGACTATGCTTTGCGCAGCTTGATGCGTCTGCAATGGCAGGTGGGCAGACCGTGGCTGTCTTATCTCGAACTGTCGGCCGACGTCAGTCTTGAGGACAAGGAGCAGCGTGTCAACAACAACCGAAGCAGTGCCACCTCTCAACCTGCCCTCCACACCATCGAGCAAGGCTATCACATAGCCGACGGCACAGCCATCGTCATGGGCCCGACGGGCTACTGGTACGAACTTGCCATCACCGACTCGAAGCCCGTTGATTTCGGCTCACATCTCAAGGCGAAATGGGACCATGAGAAGTCCCTCGGTGCAGACTATCGGATAGAGAGTCATGCCAAGGCAGGCTTGGACTATACGGCATCGGGCAATGAAGGACGTGGCTTGTATTACGCCGATGACACATTTGCCCCCACCTGGCGTGAGGCCCGTTATGACACGTTGCCCTATATGCACAACCTGGCTGTCTATGCCGAGGAACAGATGACTTTGCAACTGGCAAAGAAGCAGGATGTGAAGTTCAGCTTCGGCCTTCGTGAGGACATCACGCACGTTGCGGGCTCGGAATATGGCACCGTGAACAGCCTTTCGCCGCGCGGTTCGCTGCAATATGGCGTGCACGGCAAGAAAAAGGAACTTAGCATCCACGCGGGTATCGGCAAGAGCGTAAAACTGCCATCTATGCAGGTGCTGTTCCCCACCATCTCGTATGTCGATTGGCAGACGTTTGCAAGCGGCACCACCGCATCGGGCGAAGCTTGCTATGCCTACTATACGCAGCCCTCGTCGGCACTCTATAATGCGTCGCTGAAATGGCAGTACAGCCTGCAACGTGAAGTGGGAGTGGAGGCGAAGTTGGGCAAGACGCGCCTTTCGCTGACCTACTTCAACACGCGCACCTTCAATCCCTACCTTCGCACGTCGGCTTACCGACCGTTCAGCTACGAACTTACTTCGCCCATCACGGCTGCCGATTTCCCGATAGCCTCGGCCAACCGCCACTACACCGTTGACCCCGTCAGCGGCAAGGTCACGGTGCACGACGTGACAGGCAAGGTGGCCGACCAGGAACTTCCAAGCAAGACGCTGCATCGTTACACTTCGAACACACGATGGGTCAATGGCTCGAGTTCCACTCGTCAGGGTGTGGAATGGATTGTGGATTTTGCGCGAATCCCTGCCCTTCGTACTGACATCCGTTGGGATGGCACATTCTATCATTATCGGGGCGTCGAGACCACACTCGTGGCTTCGCACATCGGAACATCGACCAATCAGAGTGATGGCCAGCCTTACAGTTACATCGGCTACTATGAGGGAGCAGCTGCCGCATCGAACGGTTCAATCCAGTCGCAACTCAATACGAATGTGACTGTCACGACACATATACCCGTGGTTCGCCTTATCGTCTCGGTGCGCTTCGAATGCAGTTTCTACAATATAAAACGCACCTTGCGTGAGGACCAGGAAGGAAACCTGACCGGTTATGCCATGAGCGATGCTACCGACTATTTCGGTACGAACTCCGACTATACGGATCATTATGTGGCCGTCTATCCGAAATATTACAGCACGTGGGATGACCCTGCGACGTTGCGTCCGTTCTACGACGATCTCCTGGCTGCGCGCGATGCCGGCAATATGAACCTCTACAATGACCTGCTCCGCATGGTGCGCAAGTCGAACACCAACTACTATTTCAACGAAGACCGTATTTCGCCTTACTTCGCCACCGACATCAATGTGACCAAGGAAATCGGCAAATATGTGAAGTTGTCGTTCTATGCCACCAATTTCTGGAACAACACCTCACGTGTGCATTCTTCGCAAACCGATAGGCGGACCACGCTTTATAACAGTGGTCGCATACCCGCCTTTTATTATGGACTTTCGTTAAAGGTCAGACTCTAATGATGAAGCATCTCCTGAATATATATATAATGTGTGGCCTGGTGGTGCTGCTAATGAGCAGCTGCATTAAGGACGAAGACCTCAGCTACGAGTCGTTCGACGTCG
>JAZQBS010000217.1:0-20020 GCA_045545875.1 Bacteroidales bacterium | reverse complement strand
CATCCCTTAATTTCTCTTAATATCCCCAAATATCCCTTAATATCCATTCAGTTGAGCAAATTATAGCGCGAGCTTGTAGATCTGCATCGTGGTGTCGGCATCGAGGGGGAAGTAACCGGGCATTACGGCACCCTTGTTCTGGTGGAGACGCTGGTTGAGCAGTTCGAGGTTCGGCTTGGGAATGCCCAATTGCGCGAAGGAAACCGGCATGTGCAACACGTCGTGGAACCACGTCTTGAGCTTCAAGGCGCCTGCCATGGCTACGCGCTTCTGTTCATCGATTGGCCAGGTATTCGTATTGTTGATGTCGGCATCGGCGGGGAGATTGGGCTGGATGCCAAGCACACGCATGGCGAGTTGTGCCACCTTGTGGGGATGCACATTGGCCATATATTGCAGGAAGGCAGGGAAGATGACGGCAAGTCCGGCACCATGAGTCACATCGTATTCGGCCGAGATCTCGTGCTCCATGGCATGGCTGTTCCAATCCTCCTGACGCCCCAGGGAGCAGGTGTCGTTGTGGGCGATGGTGCCGCACCACATGATGTTGGCACGCGCTTCGTAGTCGTTGGGATTGGCGATGACCTTTGGAGCCTCTTCCATGATAGCCAGCAGGATACCTTCGGCCATACGGTCGCCGATCTGCACATCGGGAGTGTTGCTGAGATAACGTTCGAGGATATGTGCCATCATGTCGGAGATGCCGCTGGCAGTCTGCCATTCGGGCAGCGTCATGGTGAGTTCGGGATTCATGATGGAGAATTTCGGACGCAGCAGCATGGGCTGACGAATGCCCAGCTTCTGGAGCGTCTTTTCGTTGGTAATGACCGCATTGCCCGAACCTTCGCTACCGGCAGCAGGGATGGTGAGCACGACACCGACGGGCAGACAGTTGCCGACCTTGGCCTTGCCGATGAAGAAGTCCCAGAAGTCGCCTTCGTAATAGTATCCTGCGGCAATGGTCTTGGCCGTATCGATGACCGAACCACCACCCACAGCGAGCATAAAGTCGGGTTTGAAACTGCGGGCAAGTGCCAGTCCTTCGTAAACCTTGGGGTCGGTGGGATTGGGGCGGACGCCACCCATTTCGATATAGGGGATGGCAACGGCATCGAGCGAGGCCTTGACACGATCGAGCAGGCCGCTGCGAATCACAGAGCCGCCTCCATAGACGATCATCACACGATGGGCACCGTACTTGACGCAGAGCTGGCCAACTTCCTGTTCGCGTCCGCGTCCGAAACAAAACTCAGTAGGGGAGTAGAAAGTGAAATTATTCATGTGTTGGGGATTTTGAATGTTGGTGCAAAGATAGCAATTGTTGCAGAATGCGCCAAAAAAAATGTCTAAAAAACCTAAAAAACTGCCGAAAAACATGTTTTACAACATAAAATTTGAAAAAAAGGGCTACCATAATGTGCAACATATCGAAATTTCACTTATATTTGCAAGCGATTTTCTCGAATTCAGACCCAAACGAGACCAAATCTTCGTCAAATAATGCGAAAAACAAACATTAAATATATACCTTAATATTTTTAGAGTCTATGAAAGTTTACTCTTCAAAAGAGATTAAGAACATTGCCTTGCTTGGCAATGATGGAGCTGGTAAGACTTCCCTTACCGAGTCTTTACTTTACGTGAGCGGACAGATTAACCGCAAGGGTCGCGTTTCGCAGCAGAGCACAGTGAGCGACTACTTCCCAGTAGAAAAGAATTATGGTTATTCGGTATTCAGCACCGTATTCCATGTAGAGTGGAATGGCAAGAAGCTGAACATGATCGACTGCCCAGGTATGGACGACTTCGTAGGTCAGGCCATCACTGCCATGTCGGTAACCGACACCACCATTCTTCTGATCAACGGCGGCAACGGCCTTGAGGTAGGCACCCAGAACCACTTCCGTCATACCGAGAAGATGCATAAGCCTGTGATCTTCCTCGTAAACCGTCTTGATGACACCGAGTGTGACTTTGAGACGCTTGTTGAGGATCTCAAGTTGACATATGGCAACAAGTGCGTCCCCGTGCAGTATCCTGTACAGACCGGCGAGAATTTCCATCAGATCATCGACGTGATCCTGATGAAGCAGCTCACCTACAAGGACAACAATCCTACTCCCGTCATTGAGGATATTCCAGCCAGCGAGATTGACAAGGCCACCGAGATGAACAAGGCCCTCATCGAGGCTGCTGCCGAGAACGATGACGCCCTGATGGAGAAGTTCTTCGAAACCGAAGAGCTCACCGAGGACGAGATGCGCGAAGGCATCCGCAAGGGTATGGTTACCCGCTCGATCTTCCCAGTGTTCTGCGTTTGCGCCACCCGCAACTATGGCGTGGGCCGCTTGATGGAGTTCCTTGGCAATGTTGTTCCTTTCGTAGACGAGATGCCAGCCGAGCACAACAGCCGTGGTGAGGAAGTGAAGCCCGATCCAGCTGGTCCGACCAGCCTCTTCTTCTTCAAGACGGGTGTCGAGCCACATATTGGCGAAGTTCAGTACTTCAAGGTGATGAGCGGTACCGTTCACGAGGGTGACGACCTGCAGAATGCCGATCGTGGCTCAAGCGAGCATATCTCCACACTCTTCGTATGTTCGGGTGCCAACCGTGAGAAAGTCTCCGAGCTCCAGGCAGGTGACATCGGCTGCACAACCAAGCTGAAGGATTGCCGCACCGGCAATGCCCTGAACCAGAGCGGTATCGACTGGAAATACAACTTCGTGAAGTTCCCACAGTCGAAATATACCCGTGCCATCAGCGCAGTCAACAAGCAGGAGACCGAGAAGATGATGTCGGCTTTGACCCGTATGCGTCTTGAGGATCCCACCTGGGTTGTCGAGCAGTCGAAGGAGCTTCGTCAGATCCTCGTTCACGGCCAGGGTGAGTTCCACCTCCGTACGTTGAAGTGGCGTCTTGAGAACCTCGACAAGGTGCATGTAGAGTATGCTCCACAGCGCATTCCTTATCGCGAGACTATCACCAAGATTGCACGTGCCGACTATCGTCACAAGAAGCAGTCGGGTGGTGCCGGTCAGTTCGGTGAGGTTCACCTGATCGTTGAACCATACGTTGACGGACAGCCCGATCCCGAGGTTTACAACATCGCCGGCAAGGAGTATCGCGTAACCATGAAGGGCAAGGAAGAGATCGATCTCGCCTGGGGTGGCAAGCTCGTATTCATCAACTCGGTAGTTGGTGGTGCCATCGATACCCGCTTCATGCCCGCTATCCTCAAGGGTATCCAGCAGTGTCTGGAGCAGGGTCCATTGACAGGTTCCTATGCACGTGACGTACGCGTAGTAGTTTATGATGGTAAGATGCACCCGGTTGATTCGAACGAACTTTCGTTCATGCTTGCTGCACGCAACGCCTTCAGCATGGCATTCCGTCAGGCCGGTCCTAAGGTCCTCGAGCCTATCTATGACGTTGAGGTCTTCGTTCCCGGTGATCGTATGGGTGATGTGATGAGCGACCTCCAGAACCATCGCGGTATGGTAGTAGGTATGCATGCCGAGGCCGGCTATCAGAAGCTGCAGGCCAAGGTGCCGTTGGCAGAGATGGCCGACTATGCAACCACCCTTTCGAGCCTTACCCAGGGTGCTGCCAGCTTCATCATGAAGTTCGCAAGCTACGAGCTCGTTCCTGCCGACATCCAGAGCAAGCTCATCGCTGCCCACGAGGCTGAGGAAGCTGCCGAAAAGTAATGCAAAAGCATTCAATTTGGCATCATAATCCTTAATATTTGAAAAAAAAGTCCGAAAAATCGATTTTTTCGGGCTTTTTTTGTCGATTGTATTCAAAAAATGCGTATCTTTGCGCGCGATTTATACCCTTTGATTATTGATTTTTATACGATATTCCTCAATTATGAGAAAATTAAGCTGTCTTTTAGCCCTTTCGTTGGGTCTTGGTTCTCAAGTAATGCTGCATGCGCAGGCAACCAGCGCCACTTCTGATACTTGTTTTGTCGCTATCTGCATCGATAGTGCTGATAAACCGTACACTGTTGAATCTGCCAACGGTCTTTTGAAGACTGAGGGCACTAGCAATGTGCTATATACGACAAGCCCTATCATCAAGATTGTCAACAAGTCGACCAACAATGCCAAGTCCCCCGAAGGTAATTATGCCATGATCAAGTTCGATAAGGGCAAAGCTACAGTTTACGACTATTCGGCTAAGGGAGGAGATGGGAAGAAAAAGACATTCCAACCTGTCTCGGCAAATAACTTCACGAATTTCATCTATTTCCGCCTGGACGGTGTCAAGAATACAACACTCACCTTCCGCTTACCCAGCAACAAAGACTACAGCAAAGCAGGTCCCCTGCAGGTACGCATAGCCGATGGTACTGCTCCTGCCGATGTGCGTGCCAAGTTCGGCATCGCCGAGGCTTCCGGTACGTCGGAAGAAGTAGAAGATGGAGGTTCGGAGAATCAAGGTGGCGAAGTGGCTCCCGCAGAGAAGCCCAAGAAGAATGCCTTGGACGAGCGTAGTTCGTGGATTGATACCTTGCAGTCGATTCTGACCGCGCTGATCGCCCTTGCAATTGCAGCCATCATCTGCTATTACCTGTACAACCAATTCAAGAAGAAGCCGAAGGGTAAGGGTCCACAGGAAGCAACGAAGCCTGTCGTCACTCCCCAGCCGAAGAAGGGTGAGAAGACCGTAGAAAAGAAGGTCGATCAGCCCCGAAAGGACAACTTCGTGAAGGCCGAGCCTGCCAAGAAGCAGGAGGCCGAGAAACCTGCCGCCAAGCAGGAGACCAATGTGGCCACTGTGGCTCCACAAATCAAGATTGTCGAGAAGATCGTCAAGGTTCCCGTCGAGAAGATCGTGGAGAAGCGTGTCGAGGTTCCCGTGGAGAAGATTGTCGAGAAGCGTGTCGAGGTTCCCGTGGAGAAGATCGTCGAGAAGCGTGTCGAGGTTCCCGTGGAGAAGATCGTCGAGAAGATTGTCGAGAAGCGCGTCGAGGTTCCCGTAGAGAAGATTGTCGAAAAGATTGTCAAGGTGGAGGTGCCTGTCGAGAAGATTGTCGAGAAGCCTGTTCCTGTGGTCAATCTGTCGGATAAGGAGGCCAATGCCGAGATTCAGCGTCAGGTCGATTCGCTTCGTACCATCCTTCAGCAGAAGCAGCAGGAACTTGCCACCAAGCAGCAGGAAGTGAACAATGCCAAGCAGATAGCCAATGCCGCCATCGCCGAGGCCCAGAAGAATGCTGCCAAGCAACTTGAGGCTGCTACGGCTGAGTTGCAGAAGAAGGCTGCCGCCGAAATCGTTGCAGCCAAGCAGGAGACCGAGGCTCTGCGCCTGAAGTCGAATGTCGAAATGGATAACCTCAAGAAGAGTGCTTCCGAAGGCCTTGCTGCCGCCAAGACAGAGAACGATTCACTTCGCAAGAAGATTGCCGACGACCTTGCTGCCTTCAAGTCGGAGAAGGAGTCGCTGCTTCAGAAGGCTGCTGCCGACCTTGCTGCTGCCGTCCAGAAGGCTGCCACCGAGTTGGCCAATGCCAAGCAGCAGCACAGCGATGAACTCAATGCCATGCGGCTGAAGTCAAATACTGATCTGAATGCTGCCAAGCAGGATGCCCAGAAGGCCATTGCTGCTGCTCAGCAGAGTGCCCAGCAGGCTGTTGCTGCAGCCCAGCAGAATGCCCAGCAGACCGTTGCTGCGGCTCAGCGCAAGTCGGATGCTGCCATTGCCGCTGCCCAGCAGAAGTACAGCGACGAGGTGGCTGAGGTACAGCGCAATGCCGACCAGGAGATTGCAGCTATTCGTCATAAGGCCGATGCCGAAGTGGCCACGTTGCGCCAGAAGCTGGCTGATGTGCAGAACGAGCTGGCACAGAAGTCGGTGGAAGTGGAGAACACTGTTGCCCTCAAGACTGCAGAACTCGAGATCGAGGCAGAGCAGAAGATTGCAACCGCCGTTGCCGCTGCCGAATCGAAGGCACAGGAGACCATGGATGAAGCCGCTGCCAAGGTAGCTGCTGCCAATGAGAAGATGGAGCATCTCGAAAGCCAGCTGCAACTGCCATTGCAGATTCAGCGCGATGGCCTGCAGTCGTCGCTGGGCCTCATCGAAGAGCACATCCTGCTGATGAAGGAGGGTGTGGAGGCATTCAATGCCGACAACAACTACCACAACACCACCATGCATATTGCGCAGAAGTTCGACAGCTTCATGAACTGGTTCAACCGCAACATTGTGAACAACGAGGCAGAAGAGTCGCGTAATGTGGATGGCCTCTACAACCTGATGCAGACCACGTTCCGTCGCGATCTTGAGAACACCTATTCGTGGATTTCCGAGTTGCTGCGCATCTCGTCCTACAGCGCCATCTCACCCTTGTTCCTCAATGAATTCAAGCGTTCGGGTATTCCTGTGGATAGTTTGAAGATTGCGGCATCGGAGACCGTCGCCCTTTTGGGTCGTTATGGCATTGCACTCATCATGCCTCACCTCTTTGTCGATGACTTCGAGCGTGACAACTTCAAACTCAACAACGCTCCACTCATCAACTCCTTCTATCCGAAGGACTTCAAGGAGCAGGAAGAGGCTAAGCGTGGCGTGATCTACGACATGATTCGTCCAGGTTATGCCATCGGCGGACAGGTGCAGAAGGTGCCTGAGGTAAGCGCGATGCGAGCCATCAACGACTAAGCAAAACAACCAATTGTCCCTTCCCCCGAGTGAGGGGGAGGGGAGATTTGAAGCCAGTAGGAGAGGGCTGGCAAACGAGATACGATCAACTGTGATTTCAGGGCAGTTATTGCTATGACAAATTTTTATATATCATACCTCTCTTCTTTTTATTATATCATTATTAAGGTATTCTGTTATGATTAATTATCCTGTTATGACTGCCGATGAGGCAGCGAGACTTATTAAAAACGACTACGTTCTGGGCATAGGCGGCTTCTCTTCGGTAGGTGTGCCGAAGGCTGTTCCTGCGGCCATTGCCAGGTATGCCATTGAGGAGCATGAGGCAGGTCGTCCGTTCCAGGTTGGTCTCATTACAGGTGGTGCCACAGGTCCTGCGGTGGATACCGATCTGCCCTTGGCAAAAGCCGTCAAGTTCCGTACCCCATTCCAGTCGAACCCGAACATGCGCAAAGCGATCAACGCTGGCGAGGTCGAGTATTTCGATTGTCATCTTTCGATGATTGGCCAGGACGTCTATTACGGATTCCTCGGTAAGATGGATGTTGCCATCATCGAGGCTTCGGAGATTACGCCAGAAGGTCATCTCATCCTTACGACATCGGTGGGCATTGCGCCTTCCATTGCAGCGCATGCCGAGCATATCATCGTCGAGCTCAACGATGTCCATGCCGGCAAGCTCACCGGTATGCACGACATCTATCTGCCCGAGATGCCACCCTATCGCAAGCCTTTCGAGATTGTGAAGGTGAACGACCGCATCGGAACCATCGACCTCAAGATCGACCCCAAGAAGGTCATTGCTGTGGTGCATACCAATGCTTACGACAATCAACCAGGCTTCAAGCCTTTGGATAAGGATACCGAGGCTATCGGCGCGCATATCTCCAACTTTCTTGTCAATGAATTGAAGAATGGTGGCATTCCCAAGGAGTTCCTGCCCCTGCAGTCGGGTGTAGGTAATGTAGCCAATGCTGTTCTTGGCGCATTGGGTGATAACCCTGAGGTTCCTCCGTTCACGATGTTTACCGAGGTGATCCAGAATTCTGCCATCGACCTCATCATGAAGGGGCGTTGCCTTGGTGCTACCGGTTCGTCGTTGAGTCTGACCGATGACTACGTGGACAAGATGTATGCCAATATGGACATTTTCGGCAAACGTATCATCTTGCGTCCTCAGGAGATCACCAACCATCCCGAGTGCATCCGTCGATTGGGCGTTATCGCCCTCAACACAGCCCTCGAGGCCGACATCTTCGGCAATATCAATTCGACCCACGTACTGGGCACCAAGATGATGAATGGTATCGGTGGTTCGGGCGACTTCACCCGCAATGCTTACCTGTCGATCTTCTCGACACAATCGTTGGCCAAGGGAGGTGCCATCTCATCAATCGTGCCGATGGTTACACACGTCGATTCGAACGAACACAGCGTGCGTGTGCTTGTCACCGAGCAGGGTGTTGCCGACCTTCGCGGCAAGTCGCCTTCGCAGCGCGCACGTCTCATCATCGAGAACTGCGTACATCCCGACTACAAGCAGTTGCTTTGGGATTACCTCAAGCTCTCGGAGGGCAAGAGTGTTCACACACCGCATTCGCTTCGCCATGCATTCGCTATGCACATTGCATACGAGGAGACAGGCGATATGCGTAATGCAAAATTCTAAATAAACAATTTGGACTGTTTCAAGGTAAATATTCTGGGCTGCGGAAGCGCGAAGCCAACGCTTCGTCACTCTCCGACGGCCCAGATTGTCAATTTCAGGGGCAATCTCTTTCTGGTGGATTGCGGCGAGGGTGTGCAAATCGGCCTCGCCCGTAATCACATCCCCGTAGGAAAAATCGGACACATCCTGCTGAGCCATCTGCATGGAGACCATTGCCTGGGGCTTGTCGGCTTTATTGCGACACTTGGTCTGGGGCAGCGAACGGGAGAGATTGTCATCCATGCCCATAAGGATGCCGAGCGGATATTCCAGCCGTTGTTCGACTTCTTTTGCCCAAATCTCTCGATGAAGGTCACTTTCCAATCGTTCGACACCCGGAAATCGGAGGTGATCTATGAGGACGATTCACTCCTCATCAAGACCATCCCGCTGAGTCACCGTGTCCCTACTGCCGGATTCCTTTTCCAGGAAAAACCTCGCGACAGGCATCTGCTCGTCGAGAAGTGCGAGGCACTCGGTATTCCTTTCGCCTATTTTCGTGGCATCAAGAAGGGTATGGACTGGACAAACCCCGAGACAGGAGAGGTCATCCCATGTGAGATGCTTACTACCGATCCGACACCCAGCAAGTCGTATGCATTCTGTTCGGATACGATGTATTCGGAGAGCATCATCCCCATCATCAAGGGTTGTGACGTGCTCTATCACGAATCGACCTACAGTAACGTCGATACGCTCAAGGCACATTCGCGTGGACACAGTACATCGGTGGAAGCTGCAACAATAGCCTTGAAGGCAGAGGTGGGCAGGCTTCTGCTTGGACATTATTCTTCGCAGTTCCAATCCTACGAGGATGAAAAAATCCTGCTCGATGAGGCACAACAGATTTTCCCGAATTCAGAATTGACTCGGGAACAGATGGTGATTGATATCTAACGTTAGGTTTTTTGTTAAGGCTGCATTATCTGTAGGGTAATGCTGTCGCGTGACAGATCGCCGGGATTAGTGCCTGGTGATCCTTCCGGCACGCGAATGCCGCGTTCAGCGTAGAGTTTTTTCCAGTAGGGAGCGATGTCACCCGAACAGTCGGTGAAGGACATCGGACGCGTCTTGAAGATGGGCGTGCCATCGGGACGCAGATAACTGAGTTGGACGAGTTCGCTGCAATAGATCTGCCTGGCATCGGGAATGTAGAGCGTGTCGTAAGGCAAACCGAGATATTGCTTTGCCCGTTCGACCGAAGCGCCCAAACCCAGCGTGTCACGCAGTCGGCCCACGAGGATGCAGGGATTGCCTTCCTCGTCGTATTCCGCCTCTTCGAAGAACTTGTCGATGGGTGTGAGCCATACTCCATGACTCGGTGTGGCTTCGAGCACCATCATCCTGCCTTGCTCTTCGCAGGCTATTCCCACATGCACTACTTGGGAACCTCCGACGCCCTCGGTAACGTTGGCTATGGCATCACTCAATCCATCGCCCGTGGGTTCCTCGATGCTGAAAAGCAGATCACCATGATAGATTTCGAGTCCGTTGATGACGGATGCAGTCTGTGTCGGAACTTCGCATGATGTGGCCAATAACATGAGGCCAAACATTATTGGAAGAGATGAGAATCGTCCCATATATTTTATTTTAAAAGGTGTCAATTGAACGTAATGTTGACAATGCCGATTCACGTGGTTTAGCCGTAAAATAACCACGTGTAGCTTTTGTCGTGGCAAAGATAAATAAAAACTTCAACGTTTCCAAGAAAAGGTCCCATAAAAAGAAAACTATCACCCCATTTTAGTCATAAAAGTTGACAAATATACTATTTTGGATATGCTAAAATGCAGTTTTTGGACCAAATATTTGGAATTAATAGAAAAAAGTATTATTTTTGCGCCCTAAAAATAGTACTATAATATGAAATTTGCAGAATATAATCAATTTAATCTGTCAGAAATCAATAAAGAGGTTCTGAAGAATTGGGACGCCAAAGACGTCTTTGTTAAATCGATGACCACACGTGAGGGCCATCCTTCGTTCGTCTTCTACGAGGGTCCCCCGTCGGCCAATGGTATGCCTGGTATTCATCACGTAATGGCTCGTTCGATCAAGGATATATTCTGCCGTTTCAAGACGATGCAGGGCTTCCAGGTGAAGCGCAAGGCCGGATGGGATACTCACGGACTTCCTGTTGAGTTGGGCGTCGAGAAGATGCTTGGCATCACCAAGGAGGACATTGGCAAGAAGATTTCGGTGGACGACTACAATGCAGCTTGCCGCAAGGAGGTCATGAAATATACGAAGGAGTGGACCGAACTGACCCGCAAGATGGGTTATTGGGTCGATCTCGATGATCCGTATATCACTTATGACAACCGTTATATCGAAACCCTCTGGTGGCTCCTCCAGCAACTCTATAACAAGGGCCTTCTCTACAAGGGATATACCATCCAACCTTATTCGCCTGCTGCAGGAACTGGTCTTTCGAGTCACGAGCTCAACCAGCCCGGCTGCTATCGTGATGTGAAGGATACCACGGTGACCGCTATCTTCAAGGCTCTTGATCCAAGACCAGAGATGACCGAGTGGGGACAGCCAGTATTTGTCGCATGGACCACTACACCTTGGACCCTGCCTTCGAATACCGCACTCTGCGTTGGCCCGAATATCGACTATGTAGCCGTTCAGACCTTCAACCCCTACAATGGTGACAAGCTGACTGTCGTTATGGCCGAAGCACGTCTCAAGGCTTATCTTGCAGGCGAGGAACTTCATACACTTGCCGAGATGGAGGCTCTTGACCTCAACAAGGTTGATGGTCGCAAACTTCCCTATCGCATCGTCGGACGTTACAAGGGCAGTGACCTTGTAGGCATGAAGTATGAGCAACTTTACCAGTGGGTGAAGCCATGTGAGCAGTTGAACGAACTTGCTGCTCCATATATCAAGGAGTATGCCGAGCAGCATCCCGAGAAGGTCTTTGCCTATGGCCAGGACAAGTTTGTCGAGATCGCCGAGAAGGCTTTCCGCGTCATCCCCGGAGACTATGTGACCACTGAGGACGGTACGGGCATCGTGCATATTGCTCCTACCTTCGGTGCTGATGATGCCAAGGTCGCCAAGGCTGCCGAGGTTCCTGCTCTCTATATGGTCAATACTTTGGGCGAAACACGTCCAATGGTGGACCTGACGGGCAAGTACTACAAGCGCGAGGAGCTTGCACCTGCCTTTGTCGAGAAGTGTGTCGATCTCGATGCATATAGCGTTCATGAAGGCTGCTTCGTGAAGAATGCCTATGCTCCTGAGTTCAACAAGGACGGCAAGTATGATGCTGCCGCTGCTGAGAAGGCCGATGACCTCAACGTCATCATGAGCCTCGGTCTCAAGAAGGAGCACAAGGCCTTCAAGATCGAGAAGCATGTGCACAACTATCCACATTGCTGGCGTACCGACAAGCCCGTGCTCTATTATCCTCTCGATTCTTGGTTCATCCGTTCCACCGCTTGTCGCGACAGGATGATCGAGCTCAACAAGACCATCAACTGGAAGCCGAAATCGACGGGTACCGGACGCTTTGGTGCATGGCTCGAGAACCTCAATGACTGGAACCTCAGCCGTTCGCGCTACTGGGGTACACCACTGCCTATCTGGCGCAATCGTGACACCCGCGAGGAATTGTGCATCGGTTCGGTCGAGGAACTCTATAACGAGATTGAGAAGGCCGTTGCTGCCGGTGTGATGGCAAAGAATCCGCTCAAGGAGAAGGGCTTTGTTCCTGGACTGATGGAGAAGGACAATTACGAGAAGATCGACCTGCATCGTCCTTATGTGGATGACATCAAGCTTGTCAGCAAGACGGGTCACGTACTCACCCGCGAACTCGACCTTATCGACGTGTGGTTTGATTCTGGTGCGATGCCATACGCACAGATCCACTATCCGTTCGAAAACAAGGAAGCATTCGACAATGGCAGTGTCTATCCGGCCGACTTCATCGCCGAGGGTGTTGACCAGACCCGTGGTTGGTTCTTCACCCTCCACGCCATTGCCACAATGGTGTTCGATTCGGTATCGTACAAGGCTGTCGTTTCGAATGGTCTTGTTCTTGCCAAGGATGGCCAGAAGATGTCAAAACGTTTGGGCAATGCCATCGACCCCTTTGGTGCCATCGAGACCTATGGTTCCGACCCGCTCCGCTGGTATATGATTACCAACGCTTCGCCTTGGGACAACCTCAAGTTTGACCCCGAAGGAGTGGTGGAGGTGAGCCGCAAGTTCTTCGGCACGCTCTTCAACACCTACAAACTCTTTGCTCTCTATGCCAACATCGATGGCTTTACAGGTCAGGAGCCCGAGGTAGCTATGGAGCAGCGTCCCGAGATCGATCGTTGGATCCTTTCGTCGCTCAACACCCTCGTCAAGGCTGTCGAGACCAATTTCGAGAACTATGAGCCAACGATTGCCGGACGTCTCATCGAGACTTTCGTCTGCGACAACCTGTCGAATTGGTACGTTCGTCTGAACCGCAAGCGTTTCTGGGGTGGTGAGATGAACAACGACAAGCTGGCTGCCTATCAGACGCTCTATACCTGCCTGGAGACCGTTGCCAAACTTATGGCGCCTATTGCTCCGTTCTATAGCGACAAGTTGTTCCTCGACCTCAATGCTGTTTCAGGTCGTGACAAGTGCGAATCTGTTCACCTCTCCACCTTCCCGAAGGTGGGAGACAATGATGCTGCCCTTGAGCGCAAGATGCAGTTGGCACAGACTGTTACGTCACTCGTGCTCAGCATTCGCAAGACCTCGAAGATCAATGTGCGTCAGCCACTCCAGACAATCCTGTTCCCCGCTATCGATGCCGAGCAGGCTGCCGATATCGAGGCAGTGAAGGACCTCATCCTCAGTGAGACCAACATCAAGGAACTCGTGATTGCCGGTGGCGACAGCCATGTGCTGGTCAAGAAGGTGAAGCCGAACTTCCGCGAACTGGGCAAGCGCTACGGCAAGCTCATGAAGTCTCTGGCTGCCGCTCTCGGAAACCTTGAACAGGAAAAGATTGCCGAACTCGAGAACGAAGGTCGTCTGGCCCTTGTCATTGATGGCACTCCTGTCGAAATCACTACAGCCGACGTGGAGATCATCAGCGAAGATATGCCGGGCTGGAATGTTGCCAGCGAAGGCCGCGTAACCGTAGCGCTCGACATCACAGTCACCGAAGAACTCCGCAAGGAGGGCGTGGCTCGTGAACTCATCAAGCGTATCCAGAACTATCGTAAGACAGCAGGCTTCGAAGTTACCGATCGTATCCAGATCGTATTTGAGCCTAATGAGAATACCAATACCGTAGTCGAACAGTACAAGGACTATATCGCAGGTCAGGTCCTCGCCACCAGCATCACAATCGGTGCAGTAGGCGAGGGGGCTGTCGAACTCGATATGGACGACTACATTATCAAAGCGTCTATCACCAAATAAAAAACACAATTTATAAGTTATGGCAAACGAAGACAACATCAAAGTTCGTTACTCCGATGAGGAGCTTGCTGAGTTCAAGGTTATCGTTGAGGAAAAACTCAAGGAGGCTTTGGCCGAGTACAATGAGATTCGTGAGCGCATGCGTCATGGCGACAACGACGACCGCGACACCGCTCCTATGTTCAAGAACATGGAGGATGGCGCCGAAACCCTTTCCCGTGAAGAACTCGGCCTCAAGGCCTCGCGTCTCGAGAAGTTCATCAAGGGTCTGCAGGGTGCATTGGTTCGTATTGAGAACAAGACCTATGGCATCTGCCGCGTCACTCATAAGCTTATTCCTAAGGAGCGTCTGCGTGCAGTGCCTCATGCTACGCTCAGCGTAGAGGCCAAAGAGAAGCGCACTGGTAAATAAGACTTTCTATAGTGAGTACTCGCAAGAAGCAAAGCCTGCTGGCCATCGGGCTCTTTCTGGCCCTTATCCTTATCGATCAGGTTATCAAGATTTATGTCAAGACGCACTTCTACCTTCGAGAGTCGGTAGAAGTGACGTCGTGGTTCTATCTGTCGTTTATCGAGAACAATGGCATGGCCTATGGAATGGACTTCGTCGATAAGTATGTGCTTACGGGTTTCCGCATCCTGATGACGCTGCTTTTCGGCTGGGTGCTCTTCAAGGCCATCAGCAAACGTCTCGTCTCCACGGCCTTTGTAATCGTCGTCACAATGATTCTGGCAGGTGCTATGGGCAATATCATTGACTGCGTATTCTATGGCCGTTGGTTTACTGACAGTTATGGACACGTGGCTCAATGGGCCGATGCGAATGCCGGGCTGATGCCACAGGGGGAATGGTTCAAGGGACGTGTGGTCGATATGTTCTATTTCCCGTTGATTAACTTCGATTGGCCGGATTCATTTCCCGTTGGAGGGCAGGTAGTCAATTTCCTGGGTCTATCGTTTCGTTATCCCTCTTGGTTGCCTACCAGCGACGAACCGTTCATGTTCTTCAAGCCTGTATTCAATTTCGCTGACTCCTGCATCTCTGTGGGTGTAGTTCTGCTTATTCTCTTCTTCCGTCAGGATTTTGTACGTCTGGAGGAAGCGTATAATAAATATAAAAAAGAGGAAAACAAGAAATAACCCGTCATGCGTAAACTCCTGTATCTCGTTCTTGCATTGGTCTCGCTTTCGGTCGTTGCTTCGTGTATCGACCGTCCGGATATCGTGCTCGATGAGGAACAGATGATCGACCTGTTGGTCGATGTACATCGTGCCGAGGGCTTGCTTGAGATGCAACAGCAGCAGGGTGCCGGTTTCGGTTCCGATCTCGACACATATCAGAAGGAGGTTATCGCTGCTGTTCTGCAGAAACATGGTGTGTCGCGTTCGCGTTATGACTCGTCATTGATGTGGTATGCCCAGCATCTGAAGTTGCTGACCCGTGTCTATGGGCACGTCGATGAGCGACTTAAAGAGGAACATGAGATGTGGAGCCTGCAAGTTACCGAGACGCGTGATTTCGTTGGCAGTATGGCAGGAGATTCCGTCGATTTATGGACGTTGCGCGACCACTTGATACTCGATAGTCGCCGTTATTCCGATATTCTTTTTTGGGAAATACCTTCCGACAGCAATTTCGTAGACGGCGACACGCTTCGTTGGCGATTTATTATTCGCCAGCTTTTGCCTGGACAAAGAGTGCTCGCCTCCATCTCGCTTACCAAGTATGAGCCCACCGAGGAGGAGCTGCGTCGTCAGGGCAAGAAGAAACAGAATGAACCATTGGGCGCACCCATCGGCTTAGATGCCAAGACAATTACGCAGAATGGGGAATGCCAGTTGATAGCACGTGCTGACTCCCTGCAGCCATTCCGTTCTGTAATTCTGGGGCTTGTTCTTATGAGTGATTCCAATAAGGCAGCACCCGTTTTTGTCGATAGTATATCTTTGTTGCGAACTCATCTGAAAAATGAATAGGATATCCAAGATTTTCGTTTGTGCATTGCTCCAATTCGCTTTTTGCGTTGTGGGTAATGCACAAATGCGTTCACTTCCGCCCATCTTCAAGGATTGGATCAGGTCAGATGGCATGAAGCATGCTACTGTGAGCATGGAAATTGTGCGCTTACCCCGAACTGCTCCTCAGCAGACGCCCGACTCGCTCAATCCGGCCATCAATCGTGGACGCGTGCTATATAGTTATGATCCTGAGCGTCTAATGACCCCGGCTTCGGTACTTAAACTTGTTACAGCAGCAACGGGTTTCCGTGTGCTTGGCCCCAACTACGTCTGGCCCGACAGCGTGCCGATGATTGATTCGGCCGATGTGCGTCTGCCAGGACTAGAACGGTTCAATCCCGACCTGCTTGTCGAGGACATCGAGGAATATATGCCGGGTCTTGACAACCTTTTGCCCGACAGTGGACAGATGTTGATCGATGTGATGGACCGCACACTGGCAGAGAGCCTAAATCTGCAAGCCGAGACATTGCTTCGCCTGCTCACTCCGTCCTGTCGGCTCGATAGCGGGTTACTCTTGGTGCAGGATTATTGGAGGATGAGGGGCCTCGATATGGAGTCGCTGGTAATGTACGATGGCTGCGGAATCTCGCCCAGCAATCGTGTCACGGCTCATTTCATCAACTCCCTCCTTGCCGATATGCAGTTCGATGCGCCTTTCCGAAAGGCGATGGCTGACATTGCAATGGAGGGTACGGTGAGGGAATTCCTGAAGAAAACACGTCTGTCGGGGCAGGGCCAGTTGAAGACCGGCACACTTAAGAATGTGGTGGCCTACGCCGGATATATCAGGGGATCAGATGGACGAACCTACGCCGTCACTATCTTTGTGGCTAACAACACCTGCAAGCATGCCGAGGT
The DNA here is from genome assembly GCA_045545875.1 of Bacteroidales bacterium. Taxonomy (GTDB): domain Bacteria; phylum Bacteroidota; class Bacteroidia; order Bacteroidales; family UBA3663; genus Liminaster. The sequence goes on along the minus strand of JAZQBS010000217.1, from coordinate 3,339 downwards.
ACGCAAGGAGATTGAAAAATTGCTCCTTTCGCTTATTCCATAATGCAATTCTTCGGTTTTCGAAGCCTTTTTCTTCTTTTTTCGCGTCAATGTAATCGTTTTTTCAGGAAAAAGAGTTAACTTTGCTGCCGACTCGTGCACCTGTAATAAAGATTGAACTATGGCAAAGCTTTTTGTTGTCCCAACGCCTGTCGGCAATTTGGAGGATATGACCTTCCGTGCTGTGAATGTGCTTAAGCAAGCCGACCTTATCCTGGCAGAGGACACGCGTACATCGAGTGTACTGATGCAACATTACGACATACACGTCCCGATGCAGAGCCACCACAAGTTCAATGAGCACGAGACGTCGGCACAGATGGCCGAAAAGATTGCCTCAGGTCTGAATGTCGCTTTGGTGAGCGATGCTGGCACCCCAGGCATCAGTGACCCCGGCTTTATGCTGGTGCGGGAATGTATCAGACTCGGAGTCGAGGTGGAATGTCTGCCTGGCGCCACCGCTTTCGTACCAGCACTTGTCCAAAGCGGCCTACCTAACGAGAAGTTCTGCTTCGAAGGTTTCCTGCCACAGAAGAAGGGACGCGAGACACGGCTTCGCGAAATTGCTGCCGAGACACGTACGCAGATTATCTACGAAAGTCCCTATCGCCTCGTGAAGACATTGGTTCAGTTGGCACAGGTGATGGGCGAAGATCGTCCGGCTGCGGTTTGCCGCGAGATAAGCAAGAAGTTCGCCGAGACTCAACGAGGTACCCTTGGAGAGTTGATCGCACATTTTACTGAGGTGGAGCCAAAGGGCGAGATTGTCCTTGTCGTCGGCGGTGCCTCGGAGGGACCAAAGGAAAAGAAGATACATAAAAACAAATACAAGAATATCAATCAAAACGATGATCAAGATGAAGAAAATTAGTGCATTGTTCGCAGTTGTTATGGCTGTGGCGCTCACCAGTTGCAACCAGGTGAGCAAAGAACAGTATCAGCAGGCTACCAGTACTAATGACAGCCTTATGTATGTAGCCCTCCAGCAGGGCAATGAGATTTATGAACTTTCGACCACTCTCAATGCTGTAAGTGAGGAACTCAATCAGATCAATGGACAGATAGCCCTTTCCAATGGAGAGGATCAAAGCCTTGTGGCCAAACGTGAGCATCTGCTCCAGCAGATAGCCATGGTCAAGCAGACCATCGAAGAGAAGCAGAAGGCCCTTGATGAGCTCCAGAAGAAATACAGTGCCCAGCTCGGTCAGAACAAGGTGCTCAAGCAGACCATCGAACGCCTTCAGAGTGAAGTCGCCGGTTACGAAACCAAGGTTGCCGAACTCAATGAGGCTGTGGCTACCAGGGAACAAAAGATCGAGGGCCTCACCAATACACTGACAGAGACTCAGCAGACGCTCGAGACGACTGTCGCTCAGAACGAGCAGCAGCAGGAGGTAATCAATACACAGGACGAGATGCTCAATACCGGCTATTATATCGTAGCCGACAAGAAGCGTCTGAAGGAACTTGGCCTGCTTGAAGGCGCCCTTCTTGCCAAGAAGCGCCTCACCCGTCAGGGTTTCTCTTCCGAAGGCTTCAACAAGGTAGACATTCGCGAACTCAATGAGCTTCCACTTGGTGCCAAAAAGGTGGATATCCTTTCTTCTCATCCAACAAATTCCTACGAACTCCGTGAGCAGGCCGATGGAACTCGCAAACTCGTTATCAACGACCCGACCGAGTTCTGGAGCAATACCCGTTTCCTTGTAGTTAAGACCAAGTAAAATGCCTTTAATACTTCCCAAGAACCTTCCGGCCATCGAAGCTCTCAAGCAAGAGAATATCTTCGTGATGGATTATGATAGGGCAGATATGCAGCGGATACGTCCGTTGCGTATCTGTGTGCTTAATCTTATGCCTATCAAGGAGCAGACCGAAAACGACCTTATTCGTCTCTTGTCAAACACTCCACTGCAGATTGAGATTGTCTTCATGATGCTTTCAACCCACGTGTCGAAGAACACGTCGACCGAGCACATGGAGCGTTTCTATACGCCTTTCAGTGAGCTTCGTAACAAGAAGTTTGATGGAATGATTATCACGGGTGCCCCAGTCGAACAGCTTGACTTTGAGCAGGTCACCTATTGGCAGGAACTCACCGATATCTTTGATTGGACACGCACCAACGTTCAATCGACCATGTTCATTTGCTGGGCAGCTCAGGCAGGACTCTATCATTTCCACAAAGTTCCCAAGTATCCACTCGACCATAAGATGTTCGGCATCTTTAAGCATGGAAAGGCCGATCCCAAGTGCCCAATTTTCCGTGGCTTCGATGACGAGTTCTATGTACCCCATAGCCGTCATTCGGAAGTGCGTCGTGAAGATATACTGAAGCATCCGGAACTTGAGATAATGGCTGAGAGTCGTGAGAGCGGTGTCTATATGGTCATGGAACGTGATGGTCGCGAGATATACGTCACAGGACATTCCGAATATGCTCCCGATACGCTCGACAAGGAGTACAAGCGAGACCTTGCCAAGGGCCTTCCTATCGACATGCCGGTCAACTACTATCGCGACGGAAATCCCAACAACGGACCCTTGGTTCGTTGGCGTTCGGTAGCCAATCTTCTGTTTACCAATTGGCTGAATTACTACGTATATCAGGCAACTCCGTTCGATATCAATGAGATTCAGTAGTTAAAAATTAACAAAAATACGCCGATTTAACTGAAATTAAATCGGCGTTTAACATTTTTAAAATTATACCTCTTGCATATATCGCCAAAAAAAACTATCTTTGCACCCGATTTTGTAGAATTCTAATATAAAACGACATAAAAAATGGAAAGAGTTGACATTCGTGAGCTCAATGAGCTCATTGAGAGTAAAAGCGCCTTTGTGGGCGTCCTGACCCAGGGAATGGATCAGGTGATTGTTGGACAGAAGCATCTTGTCGAGTCATTGCTGATCGGACTGTTGGCCGATGGCCATATCCTCCTCGAGGGTGTGCCGGGTTTGGCAAAGACCCTTGCCATCAAGACTCTTGCCCAGTTGATAGAAGCCAAGTACAGCCGCATCCAGTTCACTCCTGACTTGCTGCCTGCCGACGTTATCGGTACGATGGTCTATTCGCAGAAGAATGAGCAGTTCACCGTCAAGAAAGGCCCGATTTTCGCCAACTTCGTACTCGCTGACGAAATTAACCGCGCTCCTGCCAAGGTTCAGTCCGCACTTCTCGAAGCAATGCAGGAGCATCAGGTCACCATCGGCTCGGAGACCTTCAAACTCGATCGTCCTTTCCTCGTGATGGCCACCCAGAACCCCATTGAGCAGGAGGGAACCTATCCGCTCCCT
>JAZQBS010000216.1:0-3365 GCA_045545875.1 Bacteroidales bacterium | reverse complement strand
GCATGACCTTTCCTGGCCAAGATTGGGTATGGCGCGATTGTGGCATGACCTTTCCTGGCCAAGATTGGGTATGGTGTGATTGGAGCATGACCATTTTTGGCCAAGACTGGGCATGGTGCGATTGAAGCATGACCATTTTTGGCCGGGATTGGTCATGAAACGACAACGGCATGACCTTTCTTGGCGAAGATTGGTCATGCCGATGTTTACAAGAGGTTATTGGAACTAAAAAACAACAAACTTACGTCCTCCACGCACGTAGATACCTTGATCAGGAACGGAAATACGCTGGCCGTAAAGATTATAGACTGGCTTCCATGCGTCATCGGATGAGACGAAGGGCTGAATGATGTCGGAAACTGAAGCACTTGTCACATCACATCCCCAGAACACCGAAGGCTTGTACTCCACCTCCGTACCATCATGACGGATGAGCATCGTGCGCCGAATCTTAGCAGTAGTGGGACCGACAAAGGTCTGAAGTGTAATACGCGTCACCTTCTCACCCACTTCCGACTGCCGGAAGGTTATAGTGGTGTTGAGAGAGTTGGTAGAGAGTTCATCATACTGCTCACGGCCATTGGCATCACCGTAACACTTGATTTTCAACGTGCCGGCCTCTGGCATCTCTGACATCTCGAGGCGTGCTCCCACATACGTAGCAAGGGGCGCTGATCCGCTGAAGAGCTGTGCTTCGGACCATTCGGATATGTAGTTGACGATATATTCGATGCTGAAGTCGCTCTCCTTGGGGTATTTCCCTTCGTAACTATTGCCATGATAAGCCTTGACGATGGCCTCCGCCAAATCGGGCTGGTTGAAAGCTGGTAGTGTACGGACGGAGCCATCGCTTAGACCCATCCAGAAGAACGTTCCTATGCCTGCCTGCTTGGTTTGTTTCACAAAGAAATCGACGAACAACAGTAGCATATCACGATGAGCAACATAGTCAGTCTCGGCTCCATCGACATTCGACGTACCCCATTCGCCAAAGATGACGGGCGCACCTTTTGCCATGAGGTGGGTCTTGATGCCACTGATCATATCTTCAATCTCGGTCTTAATGTCAGAAAGCGGACGGGTACCCGTGACGTTGTTGTTGGCATCGGTCTTCACGATGCTGGGATATGTATGAATCTCGAAGATGATATGGTCGTTGACTGTGTCGGAGGGACGTTTCATCTCTTTCAACGGTTCGATGAGATGAGTACTCCACGAGCCTCGACCATCGCATGCACCATATGTGTTGACAATGAGGTTTCGCTGGGCATTGTTGCCACCCGAAGCCCTCACCACATCGACGAAGCTCTGAGCATAACTGTTGATGGCATCGTAGGCATCGCGAGCATCAGCGGTATTGTAGCCACTTGGCGATGCGAACGTGGCAAAACACCAAGAGTCATACTTGTCGAGCATCTCGTTGTACGACTCGAAAAGCAAACGCTCACCATAGTCCTTGAACTCGTCGGCTATTTGTTGCCAGAGTTTCTCGTAACGAGCCTTCTTGTCATTGTAAATATCCATGCTGGCATGTAACCAGTGATAGTCACCGGCACCGGTGTCGTGGTGAATGTTGAGGATACAATAAAGACCTGCATCGATTACATAATCGACCACCTCATGCACTCGGTTCATCCATTCGGCATCCACGTTACCGATGGCATCCATGTGGGGTTCCCACGTCACAGGCACGCGAATAGCACCGAAGCCTGCCTCCTTCATCATCGTCATCAACTCAGGCCGAGTAACAGGCTGTCCCCAGCATGTTTCGGACTCAAGGCCCATTTTCGATCCGTTGTTGGCATCGAGTGTGTTGCCCAAATTCCAACCCACACCCATATTCGACACGGCGTCATTAGCCGTCTCGAAATCGGTTGCCCGAAGGGGAAGTGCCAGCAATAGGGAAAGCAAAGGTATTAGCAGTCTCATGATAGGTTATAAGGAATTAGCGAGAGATAATGGAAAACTTGTGGAAGAAACGGGGCAAGAAGGATTATCGCTTCCAGACTTCAAAAGTGACGGGGTAATCATTATTTTCGTCAGCTTCGACATCAATCTTGCTGATGCATACCATTCCTTCGGGAATGGGAGGAATAGTGGCATCGAAATCCTCAACAAAGGTGTGAACGCGGGTCAAATAAATGCAATCTGCATCGTTCCATGCCTGATTGTAGATTTGTGCTCCTCCAATCACAAAGGAGTCAGCCGGACTATGCTCAACGGCTTCGACAAGCGAATGATAGACTTCGACACTGGTGCCTGGCTTGAGGTTGCTCATCACTTCCTCGGAGATATGAAACAGACCGTCGCGTGTCACCACAACATTGCGACGTCCAGGCAGCGGACGACCAATCGACTCATAGGTCTTTCGGCCCATGATGACTGTATGACCTTTGGTCGTGGCCTTGAAATATTGCAGGTCGGCACGCAGATGCCAAGGCATTGTGCCCTGGTTGCCGATGGCGTTGTTCTCGGATGCTGCGACGATGATGTTCATATGAATAAAAGGAGTAAAAGGGTAATTAAAAGGGAGTAAAAGGGGAGTAAAAGGGACATTTCCTCACTTAAAAGGACAAGAATGCATTCGTCCTTTTTACTACTCTATTACTACCCTTTTACTACTCTTCCATGCCATTATTCTACATATAAAACGAGACCTTTGAGGTACTCACCCTCAGGATGGTAGATGTTAATGGGATGGTCGGCAGGCTGATGGAGTTGATAGAGGATACGGACACGGCGCCCAACTTGCGCTGCTGCACTGAACACAGCGCAACGGAAATCGTCCTTGGTCACCACCTGCGAGCAGGAGAAAGTGAAGAGGATGCTGCCCGAAGGCATCCGTTCGAGAGCCGCAGCATTTAGTTTCTGATAGCCTCGCAGGGCATTGTGAAGCACCTTCTTGTGCTTGGCAAATGCGGGAGGATCGAGGATGACGAGGTCGTAGGGGAAAGTCCCCTCGATGCTCGTGAAGTGACCTGGATTCTTGAGGAAATCGAAAGCATCGGCAGCATAGGCACTATGTCGTGGGTCACCTGGGAAATTCAGTTCCACATTAGCATTGGTGATACTGATAGCCTGCTTCGACACATCGACGGAATGAACCAATTCCGCCCCACCTCGCATGGCATAGAACGAGAAGCCGCCCGTATAGCAGAACATGTTGAGCACACGGCGTCCACGAGCGAAATGCTCGACGAGGGCTCGGTTCTCCCGCTGATCAACGAAGAAACCGGTCTTCTGTCCCTTGAGCCAGTCTACATGAAACTTCAAGCCGTTTTCCAACGCCACATTTTCGGGACTTCCACCCTTGATGAATCCGTTTTCCGGTCCCAAGTCGGCTTTGTAAGGAAGTGTAGTTTCAG
>JAZQBS010000215.1:0-5623 GCA_045545875.1 Bacteroidales bacterium | reverse complement strand
GAAGATATCTATGCCTTCGAACTGCATCGTCCGGAAGGGGCACGGTTTGTAGCCACTGGGACGACCAGTGTCCGCACGTTGGAGAGCCTGTATTACATCGGCGAGAAACTTGCCGGTATGAAGGACTTCGAAAGCGTCCATCCAGAGGACCTCGTGGTACATCAGTGGGAGCCTTACGACGAAGTGCACACAATGAGCCTGGAAACTGCTCTGAAAACAATCATCGACTACCTTCAGCAGACGGGACAGGACAATCTGGTAAAGTCGGAGGCCAAGCGGGCTTAGGAAGACAAAGGGCTATGACACCTCCTTGGCTCACAGCACGACATGGCTACGATCCGACTTCCTTACGACGAAGTGCACACAAGGAGTCTGGAGACCGCTTTGAAAACAATCATCGACTACCTTCAGCAGACGGGACAGGACAATCTGGTAACTGCCACTCAGATCTTGATTGCACCGGGATTCCAGTTCCGACTTGTCGAGGCAATGGTCACCAATTTCCATATGCCGCAAAGCACATTATTGTTGCTTGTAAGTGCGTTTGTCGATGGTGACAGCCTTGTGGGAGAACACTGGCATAACATCTATCGCTATGCCCTTGAGCACGACTTCCGTTTCCTCAGTTACGGCGATTCCAGCTTGCTTTTCAAGCAGTCGTGACGCATGTTGCATTGTTAAAAAGCAAAGTCTATTTGGCAAACGTTAGGGCTAAGTAACTTTTTTGCATAGTTATTGCTCAAATATTGCACAACATTAGGCAAAAAACTATATCTTTGCAATGTCGATTATGACACGTGTTCCATCAATCATTATTCACAAACCTTTAAAAAATTTAAGATAAAAAGATGACAAATGTAGCTATCAACGGTTTCGGTCGTATCGGTCGTCTCGCTTTCCGTCAGATGTTTGAAGCAGAGGGTTATGAAGTAGTTGCTATCAACGACCTCACCAGCCCAAAGATGCTTGCTCACCTTCTCAAGTATGACACCGCTCAGGGAGGTTTCGCTGGCAAGTTCGGCGAGGGCAAGCACTGTGTTTCTTACAAGGATGCTGTTTTGGCTGAGGACGGCAAGACCGTTGTTACTCCTGGTTCTATCACTGTTGACGGCAAGGAGATCACCATCTATGCCAAGCCAAATGCAGCTGAGCTTCCTTGGGGCGAACTCAATGTAGATGTAGTGCTCGAGTGCACAGGTTTCTATACATCTAAGGAGAAGGCTTCTGCTCACATTAAGGCTGGTGCCAAGAAGGTCGTTATCTCTGCTCCTGCAGGCAAGGACCTCCCAACCATCGTTTACAACACCAACCACAAGACCCTTAAGCCAGAGGATACTGTTATCTCTGCTGCTTCTTGCACCACCAACTGCCTTGCTCCTATGGCAGCTGCCCTGAACAACTATGCTCCTATCGTTTCTGGCATCATGTCAACCATCCACGCTTACACAGGCGACCAGATGATTCTTGATGGCCCACAGCGTAAGGGTGACCTCCGTCGTTCACGTGCTGGTGCTCAGAACATCGTTCCTAACTCTACTGGCGCTGCCAAGGCTATCGGCCTCGTTATCCCAGAGCTCAACGGCAAGCTCATCGGTTCTGCTCAGCGTGTTCCAACTCCAACTGGCTCAACCACCATCCTTGTTGCTGTCGTTAAGGGCAACTACGTAACCGTAGAGGGCATCAACGCTGCCATGAAGGCTGCTGCCAACGAGAGCTTCGGCTACTGCGAGGATCAGATCGTTTCTTCCGATATCATCGGTATGAAGTTCGGTTCACTCTTCGACGCTACCCAGACCATGGTTAGCAAGATCGACGACGATACCTTCCAGGTACAGGTTGTTTCTTGGTACGACAATGAGAACTCTTACACCTCTCAGATGGTTCGCACCATTAAGTACCTCGCTGAGCTCAAATAATCTCAGGAAGATATTCAAAACAATAATTGACCGCCATTCCAAAAGGAGTGGCGGTCTTTTTTAGGGATATTAAGGGACTCTTGGGGATATTAAGGGATATTAAGGGATATTTGGGGACGTTACCTTCGCCTGTAGAGAATGGGGCGCAAAGAAACAAATGTCCCTTAGCATCCCTTAAAGTCCCTTAGCATCCCAAAATATCCCTTAGAGTCTTTTCACTTAGGATACTGCATCGTCACGCAGTGCAATGAGCCATGCTGGCGAATGAGGACGCGGCAATCGATGCCGATGATCTCGCGGTCGGGGAAGGCATCGTGCAGCACCTCGGCAGCACGTTGGTCATTGTCAGGCTGATCGTAGGTAGGATAGAGCACGGCACCATTGATGACGAGGAAGTTGGCGTAGGTGGCAGGCAGACGCTGGTCGCCTTCGCTGGCTGCTGCATCGGGGAAGTCCGATTCGAGGATGGGAGCGGGAAGAGGAAGAGCCAGGAGGCGGAAGGGTTTTCCATCGACGGTGCTAAACCCTTTGAGTTGCTCTTCCATCTGCTTCAGGGCCTCGTAATGGATATCGTCAGGATCTTCGCACTTCACATAGACAATGGTGTCGTTGGGGCAGAATCGAGCCAAGGTGTCGATGTGGGAGTCGGTGTCGTCACCCAAGAGGAAGCCATCGTCGAGCCAAAGGACACGCTGTGCGCCGAAGTCGTCGAAGAACCAACGCTTGAACGATGATTTGCCCTCAAAGATATTTCGGTTGGCCGAGAGCAGGCATTCGGTGGTGGTGAGGATGGTCCCCTTACCGTCACTTTCAATCGAGCCACCTTCAAGGATCTTGTCGCGATTATCCTGGTAGGTTGCATCCCAGATGTCAAGAATGTCGTTGTCGGCGAAAGTTTCGTCGTCGTAGATGGTGCGATTGATCTGATTGTCGAGGTTGGCGGCGAACTTCATGCCCCAACCGTTGAAGGTGAAGTCATGAAGGATGATGTTTCCACCACCTTCCACATAATCATCGGTTGAGCCACCGATTTTGTCAGGCTCGCGTGTGCAGATGAAGGCATGGTCACGAGCCCAGGTGTCGTTAGTCGGACATTCTTCAATCACCACTTGACTCATATCCACCCCTCCTTCGCGCAGTTGCGCTTCCACGTCTTCTGGCGAGGGAGTGACCACAAGCAATGGCTCGTGTCGGGTGATGGCACGGGCGATGTTCAGGAAACATTCTTGGGCTGCATCCAGATAAGGAGCCCAGTCAGTGTCGGCATGAGGCCAAGTCAGTTGTACGAACCTTTGCGGTTCCCATTCGGCTGGAAGCATATTTTTATCTATTTTTTTGTCTTTTTGAAGAAGCGGCGAATCTTGTCGCTCAGCGTTTCGCGATGGACAGCAAGATGGGGGAGTTCGGTGCCTTTGGGCAACTTCTTGCGCAGCGCAGAATAGACTTCGCCATAGTGAACCAGTGCATAGTCGCCGAGCAGTGTCTCCATCTTCTTCAGCGAATCCTTGTCGCGTGTCTGAAGCATGATGAGCGTGCTGACAGGACACGGGCAGATGCTTATCTCTTCGACATCGGCAGGTACGGGCAGATGATCGTTGCTGTCGGTAACTGTCACAAAATAGGAAGTCTCGGCATCTTGTGTCACAATAAGCACATTGCCGTCGATGAACCATGGTTCGGTAAACTGCGACGACAATCGAACACTGTCCATCTTCCAGAAACGGATGTAGCATCCATTGTGAGCGAGTTGTTCCACCTTCATCACGTCGAAGTCTCCCCAAGGCTGCATCTTGACGATGTCCTGTTCGAGGCTCTGCATGTGTTCCTTGATGCCCTGCACCGAATGTGTCATTGCTTCCCAATGGTTCAGGACGCGGAGGAGGGCCTCTTCGGAAGGACTCTCTTCAATCTTCGGCTGGTCATCTTCGTTGAGTAGCGCTCCCATTTCGTTGAGCACATGAAGCATACGCTGGGTGTCGGCTTCTTCTTCGTGCTTGACTGAGATGGATGGCGTTTCGATGGAAGGCTTTGGCAACTCGCCTCGTTCGATGGTTTCGCTATAGAGACGCTCGATGAGTTCGTTTAGTTCTGTCATTTAGGTCTATTTATTGGTGCAAAGATAACGAAAACTTCGACAAAATAAGCAAATCGAAGGTTTTTTTTCAATAAATAAGCAGTTTTTTTGTGTAAAACTTTACATTCTCATCGAAAAAGCGTAAATTTGCAGCATAAAATGAAAGAATAATGAATAAGATAAAGACTACAAGTCGTTTCATATTGCGTCATTGGTTTGGTATCCTTTGCTTCACTTTCGTCCTGTATATGTGTTTTGGAGGAGAGTATAGCCTGAAAAATATTGTCGCCTTGCATTCGCAGGAGGCGGCATTGCGCAAGGAGATAGAGGAGTATAAGGACTCGATCAGCAATTTCGAGCGTCGCATCGACGAAGTGAGTGTCGATAGCGAACAACTCGAACGCCATGCTCGCGAGCGGATGCGTATGCATCGCGAAAACGAAGACCTTTATATTATTGAGAACTAGTTTTAATCCTATAGTGGCTATAGTAACTATAATAACTATAGTCACTATAGTTTCTGTTGATCTATGAAAATCTTAGAACGAATCGCATATCTCATGATACTCGCTGCAGCCATCGTTTGGACGTTTTCGCGAACGATTGCTCCTTGGCTGATGGCCGTGGGTGCACTTGGCGTGTTGGCCACGCATCTGCGTGAACGTTACGATGGAAAGAATCTACGCAGGCGTCGCATCGTGCGTATGCGCTGGCTGCTCGGCTTGTTCTATTGCGTCACTGCCTATTTCATGTTCAAGGGCGGGATGGAATGGCTGCCTTTCCTCTGCATCGCCGTAGTGATTGAACTCTATACGCTTTTTGTCATTTCGAAGACCGAAACCGACGACTGAACCTTTCTCTCATGCGAATCGCCGGCTTGCTTCTGATGCTGATTTCTATGCCTGTATTGTCCCAGACACTCTCCGAGGGTCTGGAGCAGACGTATGAACTGCAGATGTCGGCAAGCACGAATCTGACTCCTCTTTGGCTCAATGCGAATCGTTATGGACTGAGTTCGCTCAGCTCGACCAATGGTTATGCGCGTGGTCGTGTGGAGCGTCCTTTGTGTGTGGATACCAATAAGGAGTGGGGGATGGGTTATGGCCTCGATCTGGCGGTTCCGCTGCATTATACCAGCGACTTCGTCATTCAGCAATGCTATGCTGAGGTGCGTTACAAGCATGGAATCCTTACGATAGGGCAAAAGCAGCAGCCCATGCAACTTAAGAACATGGACCTGAGTAGCGGCTCACAAACTTTCGGTATCAATGCCCGACCGATTCCCGAGGTGCGTCTGTCGTTTCCCGACTATTGGAATGTGCCCGGCTTGGGCGGTTGGTTGGCCATCAAGGGACATCTTTCGTACGGATGGCTTACTGATAGTCATTTCCAGAAGGATTGGACCCGTAACAAGATGCATTATGCTGAGGATGTGCGCTATCACAGCAAGTCGGGCTATCTGCGCATTGGTCCTGCCGACGAGGAACATCCATTCAGTGTGGAACTGGGACTTGAGATGGCCTGCGAATTTGGAGGTACACTACATCTCTCTCCCACGAAAACCTTGGAGGTAGGTAGAGGCTTCAAGGACTACGTGGATGCCTTCTTTGCATCAGGCGATGACGAGGTGGAT
>JAZQBS010000214.1:0-6150 GCA_045545875.1 Bacteroidales bacterium | reverse complement strand
CTTGGCTCCCAGAACGACATGGCTACGATCCGACTTCCCAGACCGGTGTCTATTTCGACTGCCTCAAGAATCCCACTTCGACCATCTACAACATCCCCTATCTGCTCACTTATCCCAGCGGAACGGATGCTTTGCGTTTGGCCGAATGTGTGAAGCGCGTCGTAGGTCTGCATCCCGAACTCTCCGTGCGTTTCGCTACGCAGGGCGATGCCATCGTGCAGATTGTCGATGATTCCATCACACCCGAGGTGCCCATCGAAGAGATGTCATCCGAGCAGTTGGAGGATTATAAGAACGAGTTTGTCCAGCCCTTCAACCTGCAGAAGGCTCCTCTCTATCGTTTCAAGATTGTCCGCACGGGCGAACTTGTTCATCTGCTGATGGACATCCACCATCTTGTTTTCGATGGTGGTTCGGCCGATCTGTTCATCCGTCAACTCAATGCAGCCCTCGAAGGCAAGGATGTCGAGGCCGAGACCTATTCCTATCTCGATTTCGCCATCGACCAGCAGAAGGCCGAGGAGAGCGACACGTTCCGCACCGCCCAGCAGTTCTTTGCCGAGCGTCTGCAGACCTGCGAAGGCGCCAGCGAGATACCTGCCGATCTGCCCAAGAGCAACCAGCAGGGTTGGATAGGAGAGGAGGTTTGCTGTCCCGATTTCGAACGTGCCACGGCTTTCTGCCGCAGTCAGGGCATCACGCCCGCCCATCTCTTCCTGGCTGCTACATCCTATGTTGTGTCGCGTTATACCAACAATCGCGACGTCTATCTCTGCACCGTCAGCAGCGGTCGAAGCAATCTCCGCATTGCCGACACCGTGGGTATGTTTGTCAACACCCTTGCCCTCGGCATCTCCATCGACGACGTTTCGGTCGGTGAGTTCCTGACGGCTGCCAGCGAGACATTCGACCAGACCCTTCGTCACGAGGATTACCCCTTTGCCCGCATCGCCACCGACTACGGCTTCCGTCCTGCCATCGCCTATGCCTATCAGGTAGGTGTGCTTTCGGAATACAGTGTGAATGGTAGGACGGTAGGGCAGGAGTTGCTCGAACTCAAGGTGCCCAAGTTCAAGATCAACATCAAGGTCGAAACGCGCGGTGTGGTGGTGCAATATGACGACAGTCTCTACTCCGCACGCCTGGCACGTGGCATGGCCGAAAGCATCGTGGCTGTAGCTATGCGTATGGTCGAAAATCCCGAAGCCAAGGTACGCCAGCTCTCCATCGTCAGCGAAAACCAGGAACAGGAGTTGGCCAACCTCCGTCAGACGGCTACTGCCGATGCACCGTTCCAGTTCTTCCACGACTGCATTCCGTATTTCGCATTCAAGCAGCCCGACCACGAAGCCCTCGTGGCCATCGATGCCCGGTTCACCTATGCCGAGATGGAGCGTGTGACGCGTGGCATCGCCCTGGCCTTGCGTCAGCGTGGCGTCAAGGAGCGCGACCGTGTGGCCCTGCTTCTTCCGCGCACCAGCCGTCTCATCCTTTCGCTCTTCGGCGTGCTCCGCGCAGGTGCCGCCTACATCCCCTGCGATCCCGAATATCCCGCCGACCGTATCCGTCTCATCCTCGACGACAGCGAAGCCCGCTATATCATCACCACCGCCGACCGCCTCTTGTCCGTTCCCGCCGAAAAGGCCATCGATGTCGAGGAGCTTATTGCTTCAAGGGATTCTAAGGGAATGGAAGGGACTTTAAGGGATTCTAAGGGACATATGTATTCCGATTCCTCAATGCTTCAAGAAGAACAAACGTCCCTTAATATCCCCAAAAATCCCCAAAAATCCTTTAATATCCCTTCATCCATCACCCCCTCCGACCTCGCCTACCTCATCTACACCAGCGGCTCGACCGGTCGTCCAAAGGGCGTGATGTTGCGCCACGAAGGTATCTGCAACTACCTCTACGGCCATCCCGCCAACGTCTTTGCCAATGGTGTGCTCACCGATGCACGTCGCATCCTCAGTGTCACCACCATCTCGTTCGATGCAGCCCTGCAGGACATCGGTATGGCGTTCTACAATGGCAAGACTCTCGTCCTGGCTACCGAAGAGCAGGCCAACAACCCGCTCGACCTGGCCGCCCTCATCGAAGGTCAGCAGGTCAACATGGTGTCGGGCACACCTTCGCGCTGGCAGACGTGGCTCACCAGCCCCGACTTCTGCCGTGCCATCTCGCATGTCGATATCTGTCGCGCCGGTGGTGAGAAGTTCTCCGACCAGTTGCTCGCCCAGATGCGCAGCATTACCAAGGCCCGCATCTTCAACTGCTATGGTCCCACCGAGATTACGGTGGCTTCCAACAACAAGGAACTCACCCATGCCGAATTGGTCACCGTGGGCAAACCGCAACTTAATGTCAAGGAGTTCATCGTCGATCAGGACGGCAACGAACTGCCCGTTGGCGTGGTGGGCGAACTCTACATCGGCGGACGTGGCGTAGCACGCGGCTACAACAACCTCGACCAGATGACGCGCGAACGCTTTGTCACCTATCATGGCGAACGCGTCTATCGTTCGGGTGACTATGCCCGTTGGTTGCCCGATGGCGACGTGGTGATCCTGGGCCGAACCGACCATCAGATCAAGCTGCGCGGACTCCGCATCGAATTGGGCGAAATCGAGAACGTCATGCTTCGCGTCGAGGGCATGAAGAAGGTGGTCATCCTCATTCGCCGTCTCGGCGACAAGGAGCACCTCTGCGCCTATTACACCGCCGACCGTCCGATAGCACCCGATGCGCTCAAGGCCGAGATTTCGAAGAGCCTTACGCAGTATATGGTGCCCACGGCTTACCTGCAACTCGACGAGATGCCGATGACGCCCAATGGAAAGACCGACGTCAAGGCGCTGCCCGAGCCGCAACTCGCCGTCACTTCGGCTTACGTGGCTCCTGCCAACGACACCGAACGCAGGTTCTGCGACATCTTTGCCTCCATCCTCCAGATGGATAAGGTAGGTGCTACCGATAATTTCTTCGAGCTGGGCGGTACCTCGCTTGTTGTCACCCGCGTCATCATCGAGGCCGACAAGGCAGGCCTGCACGTGGCCTACGGCGATGTCTTTGCCAACCCCACACCTCGCAAACTTGCCCGTCTCATCACAGGCGACACCGATAGCGAAGGACAGGACGAGGTGACCGGCTTCGACTACACAGCCATCGACGAACTCCTGCAGCACAATACGCTCGATGCCTTCCGCCAGGGCGAACGTCGTCCTCTCGGCAACGTGCTCGTCACGGGTGCCACGGGTTATCTGGGCATCCACATCTTGCGCCAGCTCATCGACTCCGATGCGCCCAACATCTATTGTCTCGTGCGCGGCAAGACGCTCGAAAAGGCCGAAAATCGTCTGCGCACCCTGCTCTTCTACTATTTCTCCGATGCCTTCAAGCCGCTCTTCGGCCACCGCATCCACGTTGTTCTGGGCGATGTGACCAGCGACTTCGCCGAAGGTCTGGCCATCGACACGGTCTTCAACTGTGCTGCCATCGTCAAGCATTTCTCCGAGGGCACCGAGATCGAGGATGTCAACATCGGTGGTGCTCAGCGTTGCGTGGACCTTTGCATCCGCACTGGCGCACGTCTCGTCCATGTCTCCACAGCCAGCACCCGCGGTCTTTGGGTACTCCCCTCGAACCCCTCGAACCCCTCAAACCTTTCGAACTCTTCGAACCTCTCGAACTCTTCGAACCTCACCTTCACCGAGCAGCGCCTCTACATGGGTCAGTATCTTGGCAACAAGTACATCTACTCGAAGTTCATGGCCGAACGTCTCATCCTCGATGCGGTGGCCAACCGTGGGCTCGATGCCAAGATCATGCGTGTGGGCAACCTTGCTGCCCGCAGTTCCGACGGCGAGTTCCAGGCCAACTTCTCCACCAACTCGTTCATGGGCCGCATCAGGGTCTATAATATGCTAGGTTGCTGTCCGTACTCCATGCGCAACAAACGTGTCGAGTTCTCGCCCATCGACGAGGTAAGCCAGGCCATCGTCCTGCTTGCTACTACCCCGGCTCCGTGTGTCGTCTTCCATCCCTACAATATCCACGGCCAGTTCCTCGGCGACGTGCTCAAGGGACTCACTTCCATTGGCGAGGGCATTCGCTTCGTCGAACAGGAAGAGTACAACGAGGCCATGCAGGCTGCCAAGAACGACCCGCAGAAGGCGCGTCAGATGGCTTCGCTCCTGGCTTACCAGGACATGGCACATGGACAGAAGACCATCGACGTGGCACGTGACAACGACTACACCACCCAGGTGCTCTATCGTCTCGGATTCGACTGGTCACCCACTTCCTGGGATTACGTCGAGCGTATGCTCACCGCCATCGGCGGCTTCGGTTTCTTCGAGTAAGTTTTTTCTAGAGGCTCTAGATTGTCTAGAATATCTAGATCCTCTAGATTATCTAGAAAAGATGACCACTCCTTCTTCAACAATCTCCCGTCAGTTCTACAATTACCTGGGCGCCTACATCCTCATTGCCCTCTCGGGCTGCCTGGGTAATGTCGTCGATGGCATCATCGTAGGCAATCTCATCAGCGGTGATGGTGTCAGCGCCATCAACCTGTCGAAGCCCATCGTACAGTTCATCTTCACCCTGCACTTGCTCATCAATGCCGGTGCAGGTATGAGGGTGGGCTATGCCTTGGGG
Organism: Bacteroidales bacterium; assembly: GCA_045545875.1. Lineage (GTDB taxonomy): Bacteria > Bacteroidota > Bacteroidia > Bacteroidales > UBA3663 > Liminaster. The sequence goes on along the minus strand of JAZQBS010000214.1, from coordinate 1,491 downwards.
CGGCAGGATGTGGTCGAAGCGCGTCGCTACTTCACCCGTGCCCTGGTGCTCAGCACCGGAATCGGTGTCTTGCTCAGCATCTTTGGCGGCATGCTTTATACCAACGATGTGGCAAACCTCCTCTGCAGCAATATGCAGATCCGTCCTCTTGCCTACGACTATATGAAGGTGCTGATGCTGGGCAATCCGGCCTTCATCCTGATGTGGGGCCTTTCGACGATGGTGGGTGTCGATGGCAAGCCTCGACTGGTTTCACTGGCCGTGATTGTGGACAATGTGGTGAACCTCTGTCTTGACATCGTGTTCATCCAGGGCTTCGGATGGGGCATAACGGGTTCGTCGGCTGCCACTATCGTCGGTCATTTCGTCGGCATCGCCATCCTGCTCACCCATTGGTGGAATCCCCTCAGCCGAAGGCTCACGCCCACGTTTGCTTCCGACAAGGTCCTCGTCACTTGGGAGCACATTGCCTCGCAAGGGGCACCGCTTGCCATCGCGTCTATTTCGCTCACGCTGCTCATGTTGTCGGCCAACACCATCGTGCTCTCCACCCTGGGTCGCACGGGCATCTTTGCCTTCTCCGTCTGCATGAACCTCCTGCAGATCTACAATCTGTTCACTTCGGGCACGTGTCAGACCCTCCAGTCGTTGGGTGCCATACAGGTGGGCGCCAGGAACGAGGAGGGCTTGCGTGTCATTCTGCGCAAGGCGTTCAGGTTCATCACCGTGTCGATGGTCATCACCTGCATTGTGGTTTTGCTCTTCCCCGAGGCCATTGCCCGGTTGTTTGGTGCCGACGAGGCAGGTATGTTGATCGAGAGCCGTCGAGCACTCCGCATCTTCGCCCTGAGTTTCATACCGTTCTGCTACATTTATGTGCTCATGATTGTCTATAAGCTCTACGGCCAGCACATCATGTCGCTCTTCATCTCGTTCGCCTTGTCGCTCACCGTCATTCCCGTGCTTTGGTTCATGTCGCGCCACTATCCCGAGCAGCTTTGGTACAGTTATCTCATCGCCTACCTCATCGAGGCCGTCGCCATCTTCCTGCTCCATCGCGCCAAGCACGTGGTATTTAAGCTCTAGATTCTCTAGATTTTCTAGAGCTTCTAGATTCTCTAGATCCTCTAGCTACTCACGCCTATGCATCTCCTCCTCAACGATCACCTCGAAGCTATCGACCTCGCCACGTCGCTCGCCCAACTCCCCGAGTGGCGGCGCCGTCAGGCGTTGGCCTTTCGTCAGGCGCATCAGCAGCTTCAGAATGCGGCGGCCTACCTGCTTTTGTGCCAGGCCCTGCGCGAAGCCTATGGCATCGAGGAGAAGCCCTTGTTCGAATATGGCCCAAACGGCAAGCCCGGCATCGTTGGCCATCCCGACATCCATTTCAACCTGAGTCATTGCGACGAAGCTGTCATCTGTGTGACCGATGATAGCCCCATAGGTGTCGATATCGAGTCGGTGAAAGCCTACGATGAGGATGTCGCCCGC
>JAZQBS010000213.1:0-17762 GCA_045545875.1 Bacteroidales bacterium | reverse complement strand
TAGCGCATTGCCTCAACGCCGTTGACATAAACGATCATTCCGTCGTCGACGGTGAACGAAAGGCGGAACGTCTCGTTGCCCGTGGGAGCTTCGGCGAGGTCGAACGACGTGCGGAAATAGTAGATCGGATACTTGTTGTTGACGTTATCTCCGTAGCTGATGATGGTGCTATAGTCACGGGTTCCGCCCACGAAGTAACCCAACGGAGCAGGTCCCGAAGCCCACGAACCGTCGTCGTAGTCGGCATCACTCCAGTTGATTCCGTCGGGCGAACCCTGGTCGTAGTAGCGCCATGTTTGCGTGGTGGGGAAGAGTTCGCTGCTGGTGTTCGAAGCAACACGCCAACCCGTGAAGACGTAGCCCGACGGGGCTTCGGCCTTGACGATGGCGGGCGCGTAGTATTTGCCGTTGAACTTGCCGGTGGGGATGGGCATGCCATTGAACGAAAGGCGTGCCTCGGGGATATTCGCCTCAAGCTTTGCCGTGCGGGGGGATTGCGACGACAGCTTCATGCGGCTGTAGCTCTTAAGCAAATTCATCATGGAGTTCTGTCGTGTTGCCGAGAGCGACGACCTCACGCTGTTGGCGCTGTTCCAGGGCGATTCGTTGTTGTAGAGAGCCTGGGTGTGCGCCACGCGGTTGGCCACGCTTTCGCAGATCTCGGCACAGCGCGAAGGTTCGAACACCGAGTAGGCGACGAGGCTGAACGTGTCGATAAATTTCTTGCGGAAGGTATCGTTGTTGAGCAAGTTGAGGAAGATGGTGACAATCTCGATCTCCTTGGTGATGTGCTGCACCGATTCGCCGTAGAGGCGGTCGAAAGTATAGATGCGCTTGTTGGAGAAGTCGGTGAATGGCGAACCTGTCCAGTCTAAGCCGTCGAGATCGTAGAGCACGAAACGGAAGCGGCCGTCCTCGCGACGGGGGCGCCATGCCTTGAGGTTGTTCTGCGGCCAGTCGCTGTTGAGCAGGTAGAACTCGATGGCCATGTAGTTGCAGAACTCGTCCATATCGATGAGGTTGCAGATGGCCTTGTAGGTGTTCGCATCGGTTGCCGACTGCGAAAGGGTAAGCAGGTTCTGCATCGCCTCGTAGGTGCCGCACTTCTGGCAATAGCCCGAGTCGGGCGACATCTCGAACTGGTCGATCTCGTCCTCGTCGTAGCCGTAGTTAGAATAGACGAAGTGCTTGTTGTTGGGCTCGCGCATATTGATGGCCCCTTTCCACACGCCGTTGATGAAATGGGCGACGGGCTGGTAGGCCTGGTAATCGATGTCGAGACCCGAAGTGGCTGCAATCTGCTGAAGGATAACATCCTTCACGCGACAGCCGTTGTCGTTGCCGCCATTGCGAATCTGCACGGTCTTGTGCTTGAGGTAGGGTTTCTCTTCGAAGAAGGGGTAGAGGAGGTGCTTCTGGCCTTCGTAGCGCTTGTTGGCCTTGATCTTGAACGACGCGGGCGACCAGGCTCGGCTCCAGCCACCGCAACGCTCGATGCCCGCCTCCTGCGCAAAGAGCAGTTTGCCATCGGGCGTGAAATATTCGAACACCGAAGGACGCTCCCAATCCATGTTCCAATTGCACTTTGTGCTCTGCCCGTTGCCAGCACGGCCATTGACGCCCTTGACGAAGATGCCCAGCGAGTCGCCGTAGAAATTGGCCTGCGTGCCCGTGATGGAGAGGATGGGCAGATCGATGTCGCGCGTGCTCTTGATGAATGTTCGCGTAGCCACGGCGCTGGGCAGATAGCCGTCGCGGAAAAGTCGGAAGCGGAACGTGCGGGTGACGGTGGTCGAAAAGACGCCCGTCACGGAATTGTATCCGTTCTTTTCGGTGGGTGCGCTGCCGTCGGTGGTGTAGCGCAAGGTGCAGCCTTCGGGGATAGTGACGTGGACGGTAATACTTGACGTGCCGAAGACCTGCGAGGGTGTGTCGATTTCCGGTTCTTCAAGACGTTCTGTAGCGAACTTGCTTCCCGCATTCGTCTTGCCCGGTGAGGGATTGGCACAGTAGCTCCACGCGTCGCCACCATCGGCCGTACGTGCCCACGAACAACGCGACACGGCCTCGGGATATTCGAGCGAAGTGACAAGGTTGCCCAGGCCGTCGCTGAGATAGAGCGTGCCGCCATCGCAATCGAGCTTCATATCGATGGTCTTCTTCGACCATTTGCTATAGTGGTCGAACCATAGCGTCGCGAAACCCTTGGCGGGCACGGAGGTGGTCTGCGTGACCTTGGCCTTCTTCAGCTTGTCCTTGTTGTCGCTCAGATACCACCCGGTGATATTGACCGTCGTTGAAGTGGGATTGTAGAACTCGACCCAACCACCATAATTAAACGAAGGATCTACCCATTGATCGATGTTCGATGGGCAGATCTCGTTGATTTGCAGGGATGCGGCCTGCTGCGCTTGGGTCATGGTGGTCACGATAGCCAGGAAGGCGGTCACGACCATTCTTTGGGAATTCATGAAGAGATGGACATTAGCAGCTATAGTGGCTATAGTCAATATAGTAACTATAGAAACTATAGGGACTATAAAAAAAATAGGAACTATAAAAAACTAAGCATTTATTTTCTCGAACCGAGCAATCGTGGAATCTTTGTCGGGGTCCTTGTCGATGGTGATGCTGACACCCGTCTGGCCCTGGTGCTCGAGCATCTGTTCGCAGAGCATATCTTCGACATATTGCTGCACGGCACGCTTGAGGGGACGGGCGCCGTACTGCTTGTCGTAGCCCTTCTGGCCGAGGAACTCCTTGGCGGCATCGGTGACCGTGATGGTGTAGCCGAGGCCGGTGAGGCGCTTGATGACGGCATCGAGCTCAAGATCGACAATCCGACGTATCTCGCTCTTACCAAGCTGGTTGAAGCTGATGATGTCGTCGATACGGTTGAGGAACTCGGGCGCGAACGTCTTGCGCAGGGCCTTCATCACAATGGATTGGGCGGCCTCATTCTCCTCCTGGTCGGTGCGTGCCGAGAAGCCGATGCCAGCGCCGAACTCCTTCACCTGGCGGCTGCCGACGTTGGAGGTGAGGATGATGATGGTGTTCTTGAACGAAACCTTGTGGCCGAGCGAATCGGTGAGGTGGCCTTCGTCGAAGATCTGCAACATGAGGTTGAACACGTCGGGGTGGGCCTTCTCGATCTCGTCGAAGAGGACGACAGAGTAGGGATGACGGCGCACACGCTCGGTGAGCTGTCCGCCCTCGTCGTAACCCACGTATCCGGGAGGCGCGCCGATGAGACGCGACACGCTGTACTTCTCCATGAACTCGCTCATATCCACGCGAATAAGGCTGTCCTTGGTGGAGAACATCTCTTCGGCCAGGATCTTGGCCAGGTAGGTCTTGCCCACGCCCGTGGGCCGAGGAAGAGGAAGGTGCCGATGGGCTTAGCAGGGTCCTTGAGGCCGATGCGGTTGCGCTGGATGGCGCGCACCACCTTGTCGATGGCGGCATCCTGGCCGATGACCTTGCTCTTCATGATGTCCTTGAGGGCGAGCAGCTTCTGCCCCTCGGTGGCGGCAACCTTCTGCACGGGGATGCCCGTCATCTTGGCCACGCACTCGGCGATGATGTCGGGCGTGACCTCCACGCGGTTGCTCTTCTGCTCGTCGGCCCACTTGCGGCGCTCCTCCTTGAGCTGCTGCTCGAGGGTGCGCTGGCGGTCGCGGCAGGAGGCGGCCACCTCGAACGTCTGACTGATGATGGCCTCGTCCTTGAGGCGCTTGGTCTCCTCGATCTTGGCTTCGAGCTCGGCAAAGATGGTGGGCTGGTCGGCCGAATAGAGGTGCATGCGCGAGCCGGCCTCGTCCATGGCGTCGATGGCCTTGTCGGGGAAGTTGCGGTCGGTGACGTAGCGGTCGGTGAGGCGCACGCAGGCTTCGAGGGCCTCGTCGGTGAAGCGGACATTGTGGTGCTCCTCGTAGCGGTCGCGAATGTTGCGCAGGATGGTGAGCGTGTCGGCGGCCGAGGTGGGTTCGACCATGACCTTCTGGAATCGGCGCTCGAGGGCTCCGTCCTTCTCGATGGTCTTGCGGTACTCGTCGATGGTGGTCGAGCCGATGCACTGTATCTCGCCGCGGCTGAGGGCGGGCTTGAGCATATTGGCGGCGTCCATCGAGCCCTGGGCGTTGCCGGCACCTACCATGGTGTGAATCTCGTCGATGAAGAGGATGATGTCCTTGTTGTCCTCCAGTTCCTTGATGACGGCCTTGAGGCGCTCCTCGAACTGTCCGCGGTACTTGGTGCCCGCCACGAGACCAGCCATGTCGAGGCTGATGACGCGCTTGTCGGTGAGCAACCAGGACACCTTCTTCTCGACGATGCGCTGGGCGAGACCTTCGACAATGGCGCTCTTGCCCACACCGGGTTCGCCGATGAGGATGGGGTTGTTCTTCTTGCGGCGCGAAAGGATCTGCGTGAGTCGCTCGATTTCGTCATGACGTCCCACTACGGGATCGAGTTTGCCCTCCTTGGCGGCCTGTGTGAGGTCGAAGCCGAACTTGTCGAGCGCCGGAGTGCTCGACTCGGCCTGCTGTCCCTGCTTGCGCTGACGGGTACGCGAACGCTGACCGCCCAACGGGCCGTCTTCTTCCTCCTCTTCTTCGGCATCATCATCGTAGCCGTCGCTGTACATGTCGGTGGCTTCCTCGTCGGCAGGAGCCTGCGGCTGATTGTCGCGCTGCGCGTCACGCTGGTTGTCGTCGCGTGCCAGGCCGTGGGCGCGGGCATTGTTCTGCTCGCTGGGGTCGATGTGCCCGATTTCGGCCACCTGCTTGTAGTAGGACGAGTAATCCACATTGTACTGCATGAGCAGCTGGCTGACCACGCTCTGGTCGTCCTTCAACATGGCCAGGATGATGTGCTCGGGAGCCACGTTCTGCTCCTTCATCATGCGGGCTTCGAGCTGGCTGAGCTTCATAGTGCGGTCGCAGTCGCGCGACAGGTGCTGCTCGTTCTCGTCGAGGGTGTCGGTGGCACCGCTGTCGGCCGTCGGCACGCTGTCGAACTTGTCGCTCGTGGTGTTGTAGAGACTCTGCTCGATGTTCATGCGCAGACGTGTAAGGTCGACACCATGGCGCAACAAAGCCTCGACACCACGTCCCTTGCCATCGTGAAGGATACCCAGCATGAGATGCTCGGTCTTGATGAGTGGGCTATGGAAACGGTCGGCTTCCTGCTGGCTGAGCCGCAGTATCTCCTGAATGCGCGAGTTGAATTTGTTTGTCATTATCGTTGTCAAAAATAAACCATTTGGACAAAAAGTCCTATAATTTGATGCAAAAATAAGAATAATTTTCGAGAATCGGGTGGTTTTTCGAAAAAAATTCACAATAATTACCTAAAAATGTCACAAGATTGGAGAAAAATCACTATTTTTGCACACCAATATTATAAAAAATATGACACAGAAGGATTTTATCCCATACATGCAAAAGTCATGCCATCTTGACCGCCAGCAATGCGCCGTGCTTCTGAACGCCGTGGGCAAACTGATGGCACAGGCAGGCGTCGAACAAATCCCTGTGACCTTGCCCGGGCTGGGCACCTTCGTTTCGCACAAGCATCCCGAATATATCGCCAACGACCCCGAGACGAGCCAACAGACGCTCTTTCCGCCGCGCATCACCTACCGTATGCAGATCGAGGAAGAAGGCTTAGGGCGCGAGTGGCTCGACCGTCAACTGGCCGAATCGACCAAGACTTCCATCGAGGAAGCAAGCCGCTTTGTGGCAGCCTTGGCCAAAAGCATCCTGGCCGTGCTGAGACGCGGCGAGGAGGTGGAGGTGAAGGGCATAGGCACGTTCCGAACCATCAATTCGAACCAGGGCGAGATACAGCGCGTGGCCTATACGCCCGACGAGCAGATGAAGGAGCTGGTGAATGCTCCGTTCAACTTCTTCGAACCCGTGACAATCAATCAGAAAATATAGGAAATGACAACTAACGAAGAACTCAAGGCCGTCACCAAGATTTGCCGTGACGTTTTCACGAAAAAGACCTACGACTACGGTGCCTCGTGGCGTATCATGCGCCCCACTTCGGTCACCGACCAGCTGCTGATCAAGGCCACCCGCATACGTTCGCTCCAGATCAAAGGCGAATCGAAGGTGGGAGAGGGCATCCTGCCCGAATTCATCGGCATCGTCAACTACGGACTGATGGGCCTGATACAGCTCGAATACGGCCCTGCTGATTGTGTCGATATGGGTGCCGACAAGGTGGTGGCGCTCTACGACAAGTATATGGAGAAGACACTCACCCTGCTCGAAGCCAAGAACCACGACTACGACGAGGCGTGGCGACTGATGCGCATCTCGAGCTACGTGGACCTGATCCTGATGAAGCTCGAACGCACCAAGCAGATCGAGGACCACCAGGGGCACACGCTCATCAGCGAGGGCATCGACGCCAACTATATGGACATGGTGAACTATTCGCTCTTCGCGCTCATCAAGCTGGTTTGCGAAGGCGAGGGCAAGGAGGAAAGCTAAGGACCTGTACTCGAAGGGATGAAGACTGTCGTACGCATCGTTCAGTTCCTGTTCGCCGCCGTGTTCATTTTCAGCGGTTTGGCCAAGTGTGTCGATCCGGCAGGCACCTCGATCAAGGTGACCGAATATCTGCAATACTTCGGATTCGGCATGCTGACCGACCTGTCGATGGGCATGGCATGGCTGTTGTGCATCGTGGAGTTTATCTGCGGTGTGAACATACTGTTGGGTCATGCGCGACATCTCACCCTGGTGGTCAGCACCCTGCTGCTGCTCGTGTTCACCCCGTTGACGCTTTGGCTGGCGCTTACCGATGCCATCAGCGAATGCGGATGCTTCGGCGATGCCGTCCATCTGACCAACTGGCAGACGTTCGGCAAGAACCTGATTCTCATCGTGATGCTGGCCCTGCTCTGGACGAAGAGCGAGCTGATGTACCGGCTCATGGGACGCACGTTCTACGTGTTCTACAGCTATTACGCCCTGGGGTTGGCCGTGTGGCTCTGCTGGATGGGCAGCTGGCGCGAACCCTTCATCGACTTCCGCCCGTTCACCCCCGGCACCAATCTGAGGGAGGCCGTGATGGGAGAGGGGCAGGAGCAAACAACGGACTCCGACACGAAGTGGGTCTGCATCTACGAGCGCAATGGCGTTCGCAAGGAGTTTTCGCTCGACAACCTTCCCGACGAAGCCGAGGGCTGGGAGTTTGTCGAAACGATTGAACGTCACGCCGATGGCAAGGTTTCCGACGATGGGAGCCAGGCCGAGCCCAAGCACATCGACTTCTTTGTGAAGACGGCCGACGGCGAGGTCATCACCGACGAACTTTTGTCAAGACCAGGTTATACGCTGCTTCTGCTCAGTCATTCGCTCGACAAGGCTTCGCAGCACGACATCGACCGCATCGAACTCCTGTCGGAATATGCCGGCGACAACGACTACGGCTTCCTTTGCCTTACGGCACGCGACGAGAAACAGCTCGAACGATGGAAGTTCAACACGGGCGCTGAATACCCGTTTGTGTTCACCGATGCTTCGATCATCGAGACGATGTGCCGCTCGAATCCAGCGGTGATGTTGCTGCGCGATGGGGTCATCTGCTGGAAAACACCCCTTTCGCGACTCGATGCCGAAGGTCTCACAAGTGGCAAGTTAAATGAGCAAACAAGCGGCGATATTGAAGAAATTAACAATCAGAACCGAATTTTATTGGTTTTGTTTTTGCTGTTTGCTCCATTTTTTCTATTTTTGCTCGTTGAAATACTACAATTCCTACATAAACAAACATTAAAAAATAATTCAAAAAAATGCGTAAGAAAATCGTAGCCGGCAACTGGAAGATGAATACTACTCTCCAGGAAGGCGTAGCACTTGCAGAAGGTCTCAAGGAGGCCCTTGCAGGCAAGAAGGTCAATTGCGACGTTGTCGTTTGTACTCCATTCATCTCTGTTGCATCGGTAGCCAAGGCTGTCGAGGGTAGCGTCATCGGCGTTGGTGCTGAGGATTGCTCTGCACACGAGAAGGGCGCCTACACAGGCGAGGTTGCTGCCAACATGATCGCTTCGACGGGTGCCAAGTATGTCATCCTCGGTCACTCGGAGCGTCGCCAGTACCACGGCGAGAACAACGAGCTGCTCGTTGCCAAGCTCCAGCAGGCTCTTGCCAATGGCCTTACTCCAATCTTCTGCGTTGGCGAAGTGAAAGAGGAGCGTGTCAATGGCACCTACAAGGAGGTTATCGAAGGCCAGATGGAGGCTCTCTACACCCTTTCGGCTGAGGACTTTGCCAAGTGCGTCGTTGCTTACGAGCCCGTTTGGGCTATCGGTACCGGTCTGACCGCTACCAGCGAGCAGGCTGAGGAAGTTCACGCATTCATCCGCGCTTCAATTGCCAAGAAGTACGATGCTGCTGTGGCTGACAACACCAGCATTCTCTATGGCGGCAGCTGCAAGGGTTCGAATGCTCCTGAGCTCTTTGCCCAGCCCGACATCGACGGTGGCCTGATCGGCGGTGCTGCCCTCAAGGTAGATACCTTTATGCCTATTATCGAGGCTTGGAAGTAATCTTTAACCATCTGTTGCGAAGGGTGGACGAGTAGTTGTTTCACCCTTCGTGACTTTTATTCATGATGAAAAAATTCCTTATTTCACTCTTTTTCATTTGTTCGATCGCTTTTGCCTACGGGCAGGAGTCACAAGATATCTGTACCTATCTGCAAGAGACTGGACGTGTGACCATCCAGCAGGATAGTCGTCTCACCGAACTCGTTGGAAGTGAGCCACGTGCATACTATGCCAACGGAACCCGTTCGGGCGAAGCTGCCCAGAATGTCATAGGTTATCGCATCCGCGTATTCTCGGGCAATCAGCAGACGCAATCCAAGAATCGTTGCTATTCCATCCAGTCGTACATCAATCAGGAAATGCCCGAACTGCCTACCTATGTGGCATTCAAGACGCCCAACTGGCGCGTGTCGGTAGGTGACTTCCGCACCTCGGAAGAGGCCAGTTCGATGTTGGCCAAACTGCGCAAGACATTCCCAGGCTATGCCAAGGATATGTTTATCGTGAAGGAAAAAATCAATCTTTAACCAAAAAACTTAATAACATGGATCTAAATGGACGTCGCGAAAGCGGTAATGTAGTGGATCGTCGCGGTCAATCGAGCGGCGGTGGATTCGGAGGATTCAGCTCCGGCGGTGGTGGCTTTAATCTGCTTCAACTCTTGCTTCAACTATTCCTGATGAAGCGCGGATCGGGTGGCGGAACAAACAATGCTGCCGGCGGCGGTAAGGGCGGCTGCGGCTGCATTATGATCCTGCTGGTATTTCTGGTGCTCTTCTTCCTGTTGGGCGGCATGGGCGGCAACAGCGGATGCTCTGATATCCTCGGCGGTATGTTGTCGGGTGGTGGCATGGGTGCTACCTACGGCGATGACGACACCGAGCAGACAACCACACCATACCAGGGCTCGGAACTTGAAGAGGAACTGGCAACCTTCACCAAGAAGATTCTGGCTGGCACCGAGGACGTGTGGACAGCATATTTCCAGAAGATGGGCAAGACCTATCAGGCTCCGAAGCTCGTGCTCTTCACCGATGCCGTTCGTTCGGGCTGTGGCGCTGCTTCGTCGAGCACAGGACCTTTCTATTGCTCTGCAGATCAGACAGTTTACATCGACCTTTCGTTCTTCATGACCATGAAGCAGCAGATTGGTGCCGATGGCGACTTCGCCTATGCTTACGTGATTGCCCATGAGATTGGCCATCATGTTCAGAATCAGCTCGGTACGCTTGAAAAAGTGCATGCCCAGATGGCTCGCTACGGCCAGGACAGCAAGGAAGCCAACCAGCTCAGCGTACGTCTTGAGTTGCAGGCCGACTTCTATGCAGGCGTTTGGGCTCATCAGGACAATGCCATGTTTGGTTCTTTGGAGGAAGGCGATATCGAAGAGGGCCTGAATGCAGCTTCGAAGATCGGCGACGACTATCTGCAGAAGAAGGCTCGTGGTTACGTCGTACCTGAATCGTTCAACCATGGTACAAGCGAGCAGCGTAACCGTTGGCTGAAACTCGGCATCAGGACCGGTGACATCACGAAGGGTGATACATTCTCACCACGTTACGAGAACCTTTGATTTGCTATCACATATTATTTTATTATCGCGAATTAAAGTATTATCGTATTTTATAAAGGAGTAATAATTACAGATTATTTCTAATTCATTTATCAAATTTGCCCCAGACATTATGTTTGGGGTTTTTATTTATAATAAGGTGTAATATCAGAATCTGAATAATCATTATTCAGTCATCTGCGTTTACCGTTGGTCGATTTGCATAGGAAAACCCATATTAATTTTCTTTAATTGGGATTATGTTAAGTTGCGTTATTACAAATTAGGATAGCCTTCTATCCTTTGGAATTCCCGAAGAACATTTGGCTATCCTAGATAAAGGTCCTCCCAGGACCCCCTCTAATCCCCCTTAAAGGGGAAAGAATTTAGATTGGACAAACAAAAATCATCTCCCTTTAAGGAAGACCGTGAGGGTCCTCACTTTGTGATACCAGTCACGTTCTTGATCATGCCCCTATGCGTGTCGTTCTCTTTCGTGATAGTCTCGGTAAATTCGAGCGCCTTGTTGACTTTGTCGTCAGTCGAGATTGTTGCCGCGTACTTCACATCGCTATCGAAGATGAGCGTAGCCTCAACAATAATCTTGTACTCGCCTCTCGGAACAATCATACCACGCTGATCCTTGAAGTCCCAGGTAAATGTCTGAACACCATTGCTTTGAGGAGTAGCACCCGTGAAAACGTCAAGTTCCTCGTCGCTCAACTCATTGGCATTCACTGCCTTAACCCAATCAGGAACGCAAGCAGGGCGATTGATGTATCCGCGAACAAGTTCCTCATCGCCACGAGCTCTTCCCTTGGTGGTAAATGAGGTGACGAAGAGCGTGCGAACCACCTTACCCTGGGCATTCTCTACCCATACGGCGTACTGGTTCGAACCAGGTCCATCCTGATGCTCATAATTGAAGGAAACCTCCACACTTGAAGCTTTTTGTGCACACGAGGTTGTAGCGAAAAGTGCTGCCGCAACCATGCATAATGAAAGAATTCTTTTCATAGTTTTATATAAATAATGTATTAATAAAAGCGGTACAAAGATAGCAAAAATTGATTAATCAGACAAAGACTGAGGGTAAAAATCGTATTTTCGGGCATATTTTTGCGCATTTCATGAAAAAAATACTATTTTTGTGCCCGAAAAATGAAGAACAAATGAAAGAAAGTGCCTTAGATATTGCCAGTCAAGCCGGACACATCATGCTCGAAAACGGTGCCGAGATATCGCGTGTCGAAGAAGTCATGCAACGCATCTCGGCGTGTTATGGCGTGAGTTCGAGCAACTTCTTCGTGCTCAGCAATGGCATCTTCACCACAGGTCAAGGCGGCTATGCGAATGTGGAGTTCATACCCTTCCACGGCACCCAGCTTGACAAGGTGGTGGCGGTCACCCAACTGTCGCGCGACATCGAATCGGGCAAATATACGCTCGATGAAGCCAACGAGGAACTGCAACGCATTCGCACGCTCCCGCCCCATCCCGCTTGGGAACAGATTGCGGCGTCGGCTGTTGGTTCTGCTGGTTTCTGTGCCATCTTCGGCGGCGGACTGATCGATTGCGCCATCTCCTTCCTTTCGGGCATCCTGCTTTGGTGTTTCGTCTTGTTTTTCAGCGCCCCGAACTTCTCGAAAGTCACTGCCAACATCCTAGGAGGCGCTCTGGTCACGGTGTTCTGCATCCTGGCTCACAACCTGGGACTTGGTCATTTGGGCAACATCATGATCGGTGCCATCATTCCGCTCATCCCCGGTGTACCCTTCACCAACGGCATCCGTGACCTTGCTGCCGAAGACTATATTGCCGGTGCCACACGATTGCTGGATGCCCTGATGGTGTTCCTCTGTATCGCCATGGGTGTGAGCATCACCTTCCTTGTCGATAGTCATATCGAGGGCAGCATGATCGAACTGCACGGTATGCTAATCGACCCATTTACAAGCAATTGGCTCTTCCAAATCCTTGCTGCCTTCTTCGGTACCGCAGCCTTTGCCGTACTTTTCGGAGTGCCTCGCCGTTACTACGTGGCATGCGGCATCTCGGGCACATTCGGTTGGATAGCCTATATGTGCCTGACGCGTCTGGCTGGAGCAAGCCCTGTTGAAGCGACCTTCTTTGCCACAATCGTGGTGGTACTAACAGCCTACTTCTTCGCCAAATGTCTGAAATGTCCAGTCATCGTCTTCCTGGTGTGCGGCATCTTCCCGCTTGTGCCCGGTGCAGGTGTGTTTTGGACGAGCTACAACATCGTCAGCGACCAACTGGGTGCTGCCCTTCAAAGCGGATTCCTGGCGTTGAAGGTAACCGTCGCCATCGTGTTCGGCATCATCATCGTAACCGAAGCGCTGCGACGATTCAGCAAGGGCTCAAAAAATAATTCTCAGCAAGATGGTTATTAGGACAGAATCGGACACAACAATCATTTGTCCCTTAATATCCCCTAATTTCCCTTAATTTCCCCTATTATCCCTTATTATCCTTTATTAATAATGCATCCCATAGATATTGCGCTCAAGATTGCGACAACTGCCCATGCCGGGCAACTCGACCGAGATGGTTATCCCGTGATACTTCATCCGCTGACCGTTGGCCTCATGGGGCATACCGACGAAGAGAAGATGGCTGGATTCCTGCACGACGTGGTGGAAGATAGCGACTACACCTTCGACGACCTCCTTGAGGCGAGCATTCCCGTGGGTGTGGTCAATGCGCTCCGCCTCCTCACCCATCCGAAAGACATGCCTTACTACGACTACGTACAAAGGATTATCGATTCGGGCAACCCCATCGCCTTGCAAGTGAAATACAATGATTTGCAGCACAATTTTGCACGAGGCAAAGCCTATCCTGACCTCCAGCAGAAACATGGTCCGGCATTGGAGATGGTTCGAAAAGCGATTGAGGAATGTTCGAAGGTCGATCTATATGTGGCACCAAAGGATTCCGACACCGAAGTGGCCATCTTCGCCTGCGGATGCTTCTGGGGCGTGCAGCATCAGTACGACAAGGAACCTGGCGTCAAGCGCACCCTGGCAGGCTATACGGGAGGCGATGAGGAATATCCCACCTATGCCGATGTACGCGACCACAAGACGCACCACGTCGAAGCCATCATCGTGGAGTACGATCCGAAGGTGACGACTTACGAAAAACTATGTCAAGTGTTTTTCGAGATTCATGATCCCGCACAAACCGATGGTGTCGGTCCCGACCTTGGTCCGCAATACCGCAGTTGCCTCTTCTATCGCAATGAGGCTCAATTGAAGACCGCCGAAGCCGTTATCCAGCAGCTCCGTGACCATGGCGACGTGGTGAACACCCTGCTCCTCCCCGCTCGGAATTTCTACATCGGCGAAGCATATCATCAGCGCTATTACGAAAAGACGGGTGGCGAACCCTATTGCCATCTCCGCGTCAAGAAGTTCTGAATAATAAAAACACCGCCAAAGACATTATGGCGGTGTTTTTTATGAGGTTTTATTTTTTCGGAATATAGGTATAACGGTATAACGGAATTACGGTATTCCGAAATACCGAAAAACCGAGACCAACTTAATAACTCAAATACTGCCGATCAACATCGGTGAAGTCGCTCTGGCTATCCTTGTAATCCGGATTGGGCATATACCACCAGAGTGCGCGGAAGTATGCGTTGAGCACGGGATCCTTGAAGATATGGCCACGGTGGGCATAGGGAAGATTGTGGGCGACGCGGCGTCGCAGACCTTCTTCCATCGTGTATTGGGTCCTACCTTCTCCATAATACAATTCCAGTGTAGAACCGCGGTCGTAGAACGAGCCGAATGGAGCATCATCGTTGAACAGGTAAATCTCGTCAGCGGAAGTGATAGTTAATTCTTGACGCGGGCAATAGTTGGTCTTGTGCCAGGTAAATGCACCATTGCGGAGCGAGAACTCGCGCAAGGATTCATCATAATGGTTGGTGACACGCTGCTTGCCCTCCCCTTCTGACAGCACCCAGGGTGCCATGTTGAAGGCTTGTTCGTCGAGGAAGAAGTGCTTTGCTGTGTTGTCGGCACGGATGACGAGTGTGAAGTCGTCGATCTGGTGATTTGCCCAACGGATGGCAGGCGACAATTTGTAGTCAATCTGGTAAGAGAAGCCCACACCATTGGATGCTGTATATTTATAGGTATGCTGTATCTTGTTGATACCAGGCTTGAAGGTGGCTTCGAAATAATAGACGTAAGCGAAGGGGATAAAGAGTGTGTCGTTGCCGACGGGACGCACCGAGGTAACGGTCTCTTCAGTTATCTCGTATTTATTCATGTCAAGCGGCTGCAAGCCATCGGGCAGACCCTCTAGGCAGACGGCATTCTTGTACGAGAGTTTTTCACCATTCATCTCGACGGTGAAATCGAAGATGTGCGGATGTACACCATCGGCATGAAATTCATAGTCATCGTTGTACGAAGGATCGGCCTCGAAGCCCATCAGAATCGTCTTGTCGGTCGTGCCTGGGTTGAAGAACTCGTAGTAGACGGTTACGTCGGCCTTGCCATCATCCTGCAGACCGATGGTAAGGATTTCCTTCCGGATGCTGATGTCGGTTTCCTTGACGGGAATGAGTTGATTGCCAGAAGTGAAATATGCAGCATCATTGGCACTTGCCGTTGCTGCAAAGAACATGCTCGTGAATAGCAGCGAAATTCTCTTTTTCATTATCTTTCAAAATTTAAAGACCCTCTCGGTCTCCCTTAAAGGGGGATAATTTGCGGGTCGCATTAATATCAATATTACTGTAATACCGATTCGTAAGCCTTCTCGACATCCTCCTTCGTCAGTTGCTGCAACTGCTCGACCGAGGGATTGCTGATAGCGCTCAAGCGAGTGGCCTGATGGGTGACGCAACTTTCGAAAAGATTGCGCACATAGCGTCCGTTGCCGAAATAACGGTTCTTGTGCTCCACAGCCTTGTTGAGCTGCTCCTGCAGGAGGGCATCGGCATCGGCATCGAGTTTGTAGCCGTATTTGTTCGAACGCATCAGATAGATCTTGTACAGTTCTTCGCCCGTGTAATCGGGGAAGTCAATGAAGCGGGTGAAGCGTGAACGCAAACCGGGATTCGAATCGACGAAGCGCTTCATCTCGTCCTTATATCCGGCCACGATGACCACCAGGTTGTCGCGATTGTCCTCCATGCGCTTGAGCAACGTAGCAATAGCTTCACTACCATAATCGTTACCCTTGTTTTCGGTCAGGGCGTATGCCTCGTCAATGAAGAGCACACCGCCCAATGCCGAATCGATCAGCGCATTGGTCTTGGGAGCCGTCTGGCCGACGTATTCGCCGACAAGTCCCGAACGGTCAGTCTCGACCAGATGACCCGATTTGAGCACGCCAAGGTCCTTGTAGATACGAGCAAGGATGCGCGCTACCGTCGTTTTGCCTGTACCAGGACTGCCGCTGAAGACGCAATGATAAGTGATGGGCGTGTTCTTCAAGCCCTGTGCCTCGCGTTCCTTCTGCACCTTGACGATATTGGCCAGGGAACGTACTTCGGCCTTCACTTCCTCGAGACCGATCAGCGAATTGAGTTCCTCCATCGGGTCACCCTCGATGGCTTCGGTCTTCACCACCGGTTGCTGGGGGCTGACGGCAGGCTTGTCGCTTTGTGACATCTGTGCCTGGGTGGCCTGCACCGTGGTGGTATCAACTTGCACTGGTTCTTCAGGCGTATTGTCAACATCATCGGTATCGACCGTTGCGGTAAAGATGGCCGATGCGATGAAGAAACCGATGATGATGGCACCAAGTACGACTTGTGAATTGGTCAGTTTACTCATATTCTTGTAACGAAAATAATGAATGGTAAAGCATAGCAGACGAGGTCCCACAGGTCGAAGACACCAGGAAGGAGGCCAACGCCTTGCAGCACTTCGGAGCATACGCCAAGTAACGGGATGACCGATGCCCAGACGATGCGCGTGGAACGTGACTGATTGCCGAAAATGCTGTCGATGACAAGGATGTATCCCAATGCCCAGAGTCCTCCGGGCAAGGAATTGACAACCACGTCGGGAAGCCTGACATCAGCGGTATAGCTGCGCATCCTATCGGCCCATGGCCCCACCCCTATCCTATTGAGCAACTCGAAACCAAGCAGGTTCTTGCTGCGGAACAGAAGATAGATCACGGCTCCGGCCAACAGACTTGCTACACCGCTGATCAGCTTCATCCGACAGCCTGTTGTTTCTTACCCCTGATTACCAGCCAATAGACGAGGCCAGCAGCTATCACAAGCAGGGATATGCCCAGGATCGGACGATAGAAGATCCAGGCGATGGCGATGATGATGAGCGACCACACGAAGCCAAGCACACCACAGACGAGGCCCACACCGAGGTTCATGATGCTGGCAAGGAAGGGCACGAGTTGGAGCAGCGTGACGAGGATGCTGAATATCATCTTGAGGGCAGCAATGACAAGAATCACGCCAATGATGCGGAGAATCCAGGTCATGGTAGTATTGTCGTCGTTGGCCTGCTTGATCATCTGTTCGAGCGACCAGGTGCCGGTACGAAGCTCGTATTCGCTATCATCATGCTTGGCCTTGAAGGTGGTGAACGTTCCGTTGGTGGGAACGGCAATCAGCGAAATGTTGCAGCTCGGTGCCAACTGCTCAAAGGTGAGACGGATGTCGCCGATGGAAGGATTCGACGGATTGAAGCCGATATAGACCTGATTACCGAATACATGCACGTAAGCAAGGCTGTCCTTCACCTGTGCAGCTTCCGGACGAACATTTTCGCCCAACGCCTTCATCACAGTTTCGTTGAGTTGCTTCAGCGCAGGATTGTCGGCCGAAATCATCAGAGGCGAAACATTGCCCGACTGCTTCGATACGATGTCGCTGACGAACATTTCGGGCAACGTGTAGGCACCGAAACTAACATTCGAGGCGATGACGCGCATATCCTCGATTTCCCAGATGACATTGTTGACACCCTGGTAGTCGGGGTCCTTGAACTGCGAGGAGTTGATGGGATCAGGGCTCCAACCTCTTTCGTAGGTGTAGATAATGGTTTCTTCCTTCTTTCCACCCATTTTGTTCTTCGTTTCATGCTTCTCATGCTGCATCCATTGGTAATACTCTGCCGAACGGACAATCGCCAAGGCGTTTGTTTTGATGCCGAAAAGATCATCACTTAGTATGTCTTCGGTCGCAGCGGTTCCGGTAGTGTGGATCAACTGCCCGTCAAGTGAAGCATTGGCGTTCGAGATGTCGCCGATGGATTGTGCGGTCTTGGCAACCAGCTTGATGTCCTGTGCACGACGCACAGCTCGTCCTTCGTTCCACCACAGCAAGGCGGTAGCAACCAGGAAAAGAATAATGCCCATGGGTATTCCCATGCAGGAATTACTAAGACGTGAACCATATCCCGTGGTTCGAGTTTCAGTGAATGCCATTGTCTTATTAAAATTTGATTGTTTATTAATGATTATTTCGATAAATCAAGTTTATTTCGCTTCTATATAACAGGATGTAGGTGCCAGGCTTTTGTCTAGCTCTACATTCGTGATAATCAGTTGCAAGCTGCCTTCTCATTTTCAAGGCGATTCAACCTGTTACGGAGATTGGCTATCTTGCGGTCGAGTTGTGCCTTC
>JAZQBS010000212.1:0-4748 GCA_045545875.1 Bacteroidales bacterium | reverse complement strand
GGATTGCCTTCGTTGGCCAAACGATTTACGATAGGACCACCGGGATAGCCTAATCCCATGACCTTGGCACACTTGTCGAATGCTTCGCCTGCGGCGTCATCGATGGTTTGCCCGATAACCTCCATGTCCTTGTAACTGTTGACCTTGATGATTTGGCTGTTTCCACCACTGACAAGCAGACAGAGGAATGGAAATGTGGGGACTTCTTTCGGCACGTCAGGTTCGGTGACAAAATGTGCCATGACATGCCCCTGCAAGTGATTGACATCAATCATTGGTATGTTGAGCGCAGAGGCTAGTCCTTTGGCAAAGGAAAGACCCACGAGCAAAGATCCCATCAGTCCGGGACCGCGGGTAAAGGCAATGGCGTTTAGATCCTCCATTTTGATTCCTGCTCGCCGAATGGCTTCGCTCACTACAGGAACGATATTTTGCTGATGTGCTCGACTGGCAAGTTCGGGAACTACGCCGCCGAAGGCTTCGTGAACAGCTTGGCTTGCGATGACATTGCTGAGCATTACGCCGTCGCGAAGCACGGCAGCCGAAGTGTCATCACACGATGATTCGATACCTAATATTATTGTGGACATAATTTAAAGACTCAAAAAATAGCGGCGCAAAGATACACTTTTTTTAGCAAATGGCCAAGTAAAAAGTGAAAAAATCATGGCACGGAGCAACTTTTGTCCGAATTGTTTGGAAATATCGCGAAGAAGTCGTACCTTTGCGTCGCATTTTTTGTGCATATACACCCGCATACGTATATGCGATAGAGATAATCGAAGATAATTAGTCAAAAATAAACATGGAGATTTTACGCAAGTTCTGCTTAGCTGTGGTGATGTTTCTGGGGCTCTGTAGCCTCCAGAACCTCACTGCAGAAGTTCGATATCATACAGTTCAGCCTGGTCAGACACTCTACAGCATTTCCCGTGCCTATGGGGTAACGGTTGAGGCCATCAAGGCTGCCAATCCTCAGATCGAAGGCACTAGTATTCCAACCGGCGTGAAACTTATCATTCCTGACTCGACTACGGAACCCATCGATATGCCATTGGTGCCTGAGGTTGTCCATGGACAGATCAGTGATGAGCCAAGGAAGGATACTGCAACCACTACAATACGTCAGACACAGGACAATGGAAGTGTTCGTACATTGTGGGATCTTTCTGACGTTGACCATTGGACAGATGGCACGTTGAATATGGCAGTCATCATGCCTTTCAATCTTGGTGCAGGCACAGCGGCTGAGAATAAGACACAGATGCGCAGCGTGGAGTTCTACGAAGGCGTACTGATGGCTGTGGAAGAGATTCAGTCAAGAGGACGAAGGGTGACGATTCAGGCCTATGACACAGGTTCGGAGTCGCTTTACAGTATTCTCGCCAATCCCCAGTTGATGATGGCTGATGTTGTCATTGCGCCTATGGAGGAGAATGAACTGCGTCAGGTTGCTGATTGGGGCGAACGTATGGGCACGCCAGTCATTAGTCCGTTCAATGTCTCGACGGGTCTTATCGAAAGTTACGAACACGTCTTCCAGGTGAATGTGTCGAAAGCTATGCTTTATCCTCAGTTGACGGAAGATCTTTTGAAGCGTTTCGAGGGCTATACTTTCGTCTTCATTGCCGATAGTGTGGGCAATCGGAAGATCGATCCCTATCCTGCTTTGCTGAAGGAAGCGCTGACGGAGCATAATGTTCCTTTCCGCGAGCTTTCGTATCTCCATCCATCAAGGCTGATGGCATGTGACTCGATTCTTGGTCTCAAGGAGGAACCGCTTGTTTTCGTCCCGGTAACTCCTCAGGCTGAAGCCATGCGCCGTATGTTCAGTGGGCTCCAGCATGTTAAGATTCTTCGTGATGCCCGTTATCAGGAGGCCTTGACAAAGGGCAATGCCAGTCCTGCTGGTCCTCCGAAACTGGCAATGTTAGGCTATCCTGAGTGGATACTCAACACAAGTGATTTCATCAACTACTACTATGACCTCAACGTTTATATGTTCTCGAAGGTTTATGCCAATCCTTTCGATCCGGAACTGAATACCTTCTATTCGAACTTCAAGAAATGGTATGGCAAGGAACCCATGTCGCTCGTCCCCAAATATGGAATTCTGGGATATGATGTCGCCAAGTTCTTTTTCGAGGCATTGTCCCGTTATGGAGAGCATCTTGAAGAGCGGTTGGACGGACAATTGACCGATGGGCTCCAGAACGTATTCTGCTTTGATCGGAGCATGGGACGAGGATTCTTCAACCGTGGCTTCTATCTTGTACATTTCACGCCTGAGTCCACTGTAGAGAAGATTGTCGTTGAATGATTTTCATTTTTTGCACTTGAATGTGAACTTGCGTCACGGATGAAGATATCTGGATTACATATATTCCGTCGATTGCTGATAATCTGCTGCCTGATGATGTCGTTGAGTCTTCAGCAGCAGATTACTGCACAGACTCGTATCCCCCGAGAGGTTCATTTCGGTGTGATCGGAGGAGCCAACTTGAGTCAATACTCGTTTCTCCCAACCGTTACACAGAAGATGATGCAGGGAGTGACGAGCGGCGTGGCAATTCGCTATATCGAAGAGACATTGTTCGGACTACAGGCTGAATTCTTATTGACCCAACGTGGCTATAAGGACTACTACGAGGAATATCCTGAGCTCAACTTCTCACGCTCGTTGCTATACGTCGAGGTGCCAGTCATGGCGCATGTCTATTTCAAGATAGGCAAGCATAACGAGATTGCCTTTGATGCCGGTCCCAAGATTGGATGGTATCTGAGCGACAAGATTGACAGCAATTTGCCTGCCGACTTTGGCGAAGAAGGTTCGCAATATAACGTCAAGGTGACAGCCCATCATTCGATGCCGGTAAGTCGAAAATTCGATTACGGTATCCAGGCAGGGCTTGGCTATGAATTCAAGTTCGGACCGAAGGTAAGCCTTCAGTTGCAGGGACGCTATTATTATGGCCTTGCCAATATCTGGCCCGACACGAAAGCCGACGAATTCGAGCAGTCGTCCAACCAGTCTATCCAAATAGTGGCAGCCCTTTGGTGGCATCATACCATTCGAGGCAAAAAGGTCAGGCGGGAGCCGATTCTCTAGTCTCCATAAATCTTAACAAATGAACGTAATCGAAACAAAAATACCAGGTGTATTGATTCTCGAGCCTCGTGTCTTCAAGGATGCGAGAGGTTACTTTTTCGAAAGTTATTCCCAAAGGGAGTTCGACGAAATGATTTGTGCCGTCCTTGGTCATCCCATTCACTTTGTGCAGGACAACGAGTCGATGTCGAGCTATGGTGTGATGCGTGGTCTGCATTATCAGCGGATGCCTTACACCCAGTCCAAACTGGTGCGTTGCGTGAAAGGTGCTGTCCTCGATGTGGCTGTCGATATCCGCAAAGGTTCTCCCACCTTTGGCCAGCATGTTGCCGTGGAACTCAACGAGGACAATCATCTGCAGTTCTTCGTTCCTCGTGGCTTTGCTCACGGATTCTCGGTGCTTTCCGAGACGGCAGTTTTCCAGTACAAGTGCGATGCATTCTATCATCCTGCATCGGATGCCGGAATCAATATCAAGGATGAGTCATTCGGTATTGATTGGCGTATTCCTGCCGAGAAAGCCATCCTTTCGGAGAAGGACCTGCGTCATGCCAATCTGTTGGATGGCCCATTGGATTTTGACTTTAACGACAATCTTTATCCTGAGTTTTCGAAGTAAAACAACAATCGAAGATGAATATTCTTGTAACAGGTGCTAATGGCCAGTTGGGCAACCAGATGCGGCTTTTGGGCGCCAAGTCGAGTGACCATTATATCTACACCGACGTGGTAGCGCCCGAAGGCGTTGCGACAACGATTCTTGACATTACTAATATCAATAATGTACGCGCGTTATGCGAAGCCGAACAGGTGGACGTCATTGTCAACTGTGCAGCTTATACGAATGTCGATAAGGCGGAGTCGGATGCGGAGTTTTGCGAGACATTGAATGCCAAGGCTCCCCAGAATCTTGCCGAGGTGATGAAGGAGCGAGGAGGCCTGCTTGTACACATTTCCACCGATTATGTCTTCGGTGCCGATCCCTACAATGTGCCCTGCAAGGAAGACCAGAAAGGTACTCCTTCGGGTGTCTATGGACTGACCAAGTTGCATGGTGAGCAGAACATCATTGCCTCGGGTTGCCAATACATCATCATCCGGACGGCTTGGCTCTATTCCGCCTATGGCAAGAATTTTGTCAAGACCATGCTGAATCTTACGGCAACCAAACCGGCTTTGAAGGTCGTCTTCGACCAGGTCGGTACGCCAACCTTTGCCGGCGATCTCGCTGACGTCATATTCGACATTGTTGAGAACCGCAAGTGGGAGGGACGAACGGGCATCTATCATTATTCGAACGAAGGCGTCTGCTCGTGGTATGATTTCACGATGAAGATTGCGGAGCTGGCAGGCAATAAGGCTTGCGACATCCAGCCTTGCCATTCCGACGAGTTCCCTTCACCCGTCAAGCGTCCTGCTTATTCTGTGCTCGACAAGACCAAGATCAAGGAGACTTTCGGTATTAGGATCCCCTATTGGACCCATTCGCTCGAAAAGTGCATGAAACAAATTAAAGGATAGTCGTAAATGGGTGTAGTCGTTCGACAGTCTCTGAATGGAACCTTTGTAAATTACATCGGTGTGGTGCTGGGCATCTTTGTCCAGTTCTACATTGTTGCCAAGTATCTCGACCCTGAGG
>JAZQBS010000211.1:0-6038 GCA_045545875.1 Bacteroidales bacterium | reverse complement strand
TCAGATTCCACAGATGATAGTGGGTCGGGCAGTGGCTCGGGTGAAGGGCACACAGAACCCACAGAACCCACAGATGACAGCGGGTCGGGCAATGGCGGTGGCTCAGGCTCTACGGACTCAGGGGACTCTCAGGACAATGGTGGGTCGAACAACCCTTCGAACCCTTCGAACCCCTCGAACCCTTCGAACCCCTCCGAAGGAGGCAACACCACCGACCCGAACAAGCCCTCTGATGGCGGCGTCGTAAATGGCGACGAGGTTTCGTTCTAAACAAAGGTCACACAGATTTCACGGATAGACACAGATAATGCATCGCGAATGTGGCCTAACAAAATCTGTGATTTCAGTGGAATCTGTGTGACATTAAAAAATTTGTTATGGAATGGAAAAAGATCGTAAAAGTATTCCTCAGGATACTGTGGATGCTACGCCTCGTGACACCACCCGAAGAGAATCCGTGCCCTCCACACCCACGGAGGAAGAAGGACGAGATGGACGACAAGCCTCCTGCGGCGAATCAGCAAGGAAATGCAACCCCTCTGAACCTCTCGAACCTCTCGAACCAAGCGACTATGAGGAGCGAATCCGACGTGATTGCCGCCGATCATGTCGGCGCAACCTATTCGTCGAACTGCTCAAAACTGTTGCCAAGGTCGCAGGTGTTATACTCGCTGCAATGGGACTGTCGTCGTTCAACGAGGAAGATTAACCTGCTGGTGCTCCACTGCTCGGACACGCGTCCCGATCAGGACTTCTCCATCGAGAAGCTGATGACTAGCCATCGTGCCAAGGGCTACGGGTCCTATCCCGGCTATCATATTTATGTACGACGCGATGGCACCCTCTTCTATTGTCGACCTGTCGCTGAGCGTGGTTGCCATGTGAAGGGCTACAATACGAACAGCATCGGCATCTGCTACGAAGGTGGTCACTCGAACAACCCCGAAGCCAAGTACGAGGACAATCGAACTGCCGAGCAGATGGTTGCATTGGATGAGGTGCTGCGCATCCTCCACGAGATCTATCCCGAAGCTCGCATCGTGGGGCACTGTGAGCTGAATCCCCGCAAGGCTTGTCCTTGTCTCGATCCTCCGGCATCAGTAGAGTACAGGTATATCGCTAACGCTTAGGGATATTTGGGGATATTAAGGGATTTGAAGGGACATTAAGAGACGTCACCTTCGTTGGTCCCGAAAAACTATTGTCCTAAAATTCCCTTAATATCCCTTATAATCCCTTCTAATCCCTTAGAGAAAATGAAACATATCGTAGAGAGCGTGGAGGAAATGTACCACGCACGCCAGCCAACTGGCGAGGTAATAGTCGATGAAGTCATCAACATCCTGCGCCACTACAAGCTCATCTATCCGGAAGATGTGGCGCTGCTGATGGATGTCAAGGTTCGAGACCTGCGAGCAGCCTGGTATATGCTGACAGGTACACGGCTTGTGGATGTGATCACCCATTGGCGAGTACTGCAGGCACAGGACTGGCTTCGCAAGCACATCGATGAAATGGGCGCCAAGTGCTGGGATAAACGGGAGCTGGTCAATCTGCTCAAAGAGACAGCCCGACGCTGCGGATGGAAGTCGGAAGTAGTGATGTCGCATGTCTTCAAGCGCTATTGCGGGTGTACAGCACGCGATTGGCTACTCAAAGAGCACAAAATTTAATCTACATTAGAGGAAGCACTCCGACACCCGTCAGAATGCTTCCTCATTTTGCGCAAGTATCATGACAGCCAACATAGTTCTCGATACTACGAAGTGGAATACTCTCACGGCCAACATTGTTCTTTATACTGCAAGATGGAATACTATGACGAGCATCAGAGTACATAACACAACTGCGGAAATACTCTCACGGCTGATAGAGTACTTCCGCAATTTGCACAAGTATCTTGACGGCCAACAAGTATTTTCCTCGACGGGAAGAAGAACTATATCGCCCGACAAATTACTTGATGCTACGCGATGGAATACTACATCGGCCGTCGAAATACCCAATGCTACGGAATGGAATACTCTAACGGCCGACATGGAATTTAAGCTGAAATAATCGGACTATTGGATTTATTGGAAAAATTGTAAAATTGTAAAATTGTAAAATTGTTTTTTCATTTTTTCATTTTCGAACAATTTTTACTGTGGCCCCTTCCTCTCCCTATACTCCGAAGGCGGCATCCCGGTCCTTAGCTTGAAGAAGCGGCTGAATGTGGTCTGCTCATTGAACCCCAACATATAGCTGATCTGCTGAATGGTGTAGTGACGTCGGTCGGTAAGCAGAGACTTGGCCTGCAGCGTCAGGTACTGGTCGATGCACTCGCTTGCCCCAATGCCTATCTCCGACTTGATGATCGAGGAGAAGTACTTGGGTGATAGATTGAATAACTTTGCATAGAAGTCCACGCTGTGCGACTCTTGGTAATGCCGGGCAATGGCCTCTTGGAAGCGTGCGGAGAGATCGAACTTGCCAGATTCAAGCACATCGTCGGGGATGGGGGAGAAGTCGAAACGCATCATGATGATGGTGTGGAAAACGTTGAGCATCATGTCCTCGCGGCAAATACCCTCTATTTTACTTACTGTCTCCAACAGGTCGAATGCCTGGTTCATCTGTCGGAACTGCTCATTGGTCAGGCGGCAGGCAGGATGCGACATATAATATTTGCTGTGGGCATTGAAATGCTCCACATTGCGCATCTTAAATTTTTCGAGAAAATCGTCGGAAACTACGATCATCCTCACCAGATAGTCATCTGTAAAGCTGCAATTCTTGATGACATGTCCCGAACGCAAAATGCAGAAATCATTGGCGTGGTAAACGACGGGTTTCATATCATATTCGACTTCGGCGGTTCCACATTCGCAAAGTGAAATAATCATATAGGGTGAGATATAGTGCTTATCTACGATGGGAAAACCGGTAATGTCATTCAACACTACCAGCCCCTGCTGCTCCACTTTATTGCCTAACTGCAGAAGCGGATGGAGTGCTACTTGCTGATTATTATCCTTCATGTAAATTAACAATATGGGCTTTTGTTTACAAATTGTCGGAATGAACGCCGCAAATATAATACATTTTTTCCGAAGAAATAAGTTTTTTCTTGACATTTTTTCCTATATCCGAAAACGCGTCAAACTTTTCAGAAAAATTGTCAAATAAGGAATGATTGTTTTTTTGTAATTTTGCACCACCGTAAAAGGTAAGTTCTTTTTTATAACAAAGAAAGTTTAAGAATAAATTCAGCTAATTACAAGCATTAACCTATGTCATTCTGAATTGCTTAGTAATGCAAACAGCCGGTGTATTGGTTACACTGGCTGCTTTTTTTGTGTCGTGAGCGAAGTCATTCCTTGAACTACGCAATAATTACTTTCCGATGCAGAAATGCTTGAAGATGTTGTTGAGGGTGTCCTGGCTGGTGATGCTTCGACCGAGGACGCTGTTGAGGGCATCGATGACGGCGTGGAGGTCTTCGGCAACGAGGTCGCCACTGAGGTGCGACTCAAGTCCGTCGATGACGTGCTGGAGAGCAACATGCGCCTCCTGCATGGCTTCGTAATGACGCTGGTTGGTAAGAACGACATCGCCTTGCGCCTGAGGCAGACGTGTGGCTCGGACGAGGACGTCGCGCAGATGGTCGAAGCCGAGGGAGTGCTTGGCACTGAGAAGGAGAAGCCCCCCTCGGTCCCCCCTGAAGGGGGGAAGACCGGATTGTCCCGTTTGCTTAGGGGGAAGACCTGCCTCGTCCAGAGCTTGCTGGAGGAGGGGAAGATTGGCGTGAAGGGTTTCGGAGGGGATGAGGTCAATCTTGTTGATGACGAGGAGGAGCTGCTGATCGTGCAGATAAGGCTGGATGCGACGATAGACATCGAGGGTGTCCTGGATGCAGCGCTGGGTGGATGCGGCATCGGCAAGACGGGTTCCATCGATGAGCCAAAGCACAATCTGAGCTCGCTCGAGGCGCTGATAGGTGCGCTCGATGCCCATGGACTCGACCTGGTCGCTGGTGTCGCGAATGCCTGCGGTGTCGATGAAGCGAATGAGTTGCCCGTCGAGGAGGATGGTGTCCTCGATGACGTCGCGCGTGGTGCCGTGCACATCGCTCACGATAGCACGTTCGTCGCCCAGCAGGTGGTTGAGCAGGGTGGACTTGCCGACATTGGTTTCGCCGATGATTGCCACAGGAATGCCATTACGGATGGCCTGACCCGTTCGGAAGGTGTCGGACAGACGCACAACCTCGGCATCGATCTGACGGGCAATGTCGAGCAGTTCCGATCGATCGGCAAACTCAACATCCTCCTCACTGAAGTCGAGTTCGAGTTCGAGCAGCGACGACAGACGGAGCAACTGGTCGTGCAACGTGTCGAGCTTGCGGCTGATGCTGCCCTTCATCTGACTGAAGGCAAGACGATGGGCGGCAGCATTCTGTGCTGAAATGAGGTCGGCTACGGCTTCGGCCTGACTGAGGTCCATACGCCCGTTGGCAAAGGCACGCCGCGTGAACTCGCCCCCTTGTGCCATGCGCACCCCGCAGTTGGAGGTGAGGACATGAAGCAATTCCTGCTGGATATATGCCGAACCATGGCAGGAGATCTCGACCACGTCTTCGCCCGTGAAACTATGGGGCGCACGATAGAGTGCCACGACGACTTCGTCGAGCACTTCGTGGGTGTCGGGATGAATGATCCTTCCAAAAGTAAGGGTGTGCGTTGCGCGTTGGTCGAGGGTGTGAGCGGCCTTGAAAGGTTGGAAGACCTTGGCACATGCAGAAATCGCATCAGGGCCACTGATGCGAACGACGGCTATTCCGCCAATGCCCGAAGGGGTGGAAAGGGCGCAAATAGTCATATTTCCTCAAATTCTATGATTTCACCATCCGAAGGCTCATAGCGCTTGGGGCGCTGCACGGTGGGAGAGTAGCTAATATCGTCGGACTGACGTATGTTGTCGAAGTTGCTTTCGCCATTGAAGGGATTGATGACCTCCTTCTTCTCCTTGCGGAAAAGGTTGCGGAACGACTCCCACAAATACACAGCGCCTGCTCCCGTGCCATTGATGACACGCAGTACCGTATTGATGACGAATGCGGCCACGAAGAGACCGAAGACGATCAATAGAAATGGGAGACAGCCGAAAATGTACATTTCAGTTAACGGGAGTTAGCGGGAGTTATCTGGAGTTATCGGGAGTTAATGGGAGTTAACGGACGATACATTCGCCTTGTAGAATATAGGGATCAAAAGTACATACGTCCGTTAACTTCGCGCAATAGCGCTAACTCCCGTTTACTCCTGTTTACTCCTTTTAAAAGATTATACTAAGAAGTAGGTAAAGGAGAATGATGAGGGCAGGAGAGGCGGCAAAATAGGAGAAGCCGAGGAACCAGGAGACCAGAAGGATGATGACGGACGAGGCAATCAGGATGTAGCGTGCCTTGTTTTCACCGAAGCTGTTGTGACCGGGTTTCAGCTTGAGGCTGAACATGGGCAGTTCGCAGATGAGCAGGAAACTGCAGATGAGCATAATGAGGAAATAGACGGTGCCGCCCAGTGCCTGATGTACGGCAGGAATCTCATTGAGATAGGTGAGACCAATCCAGAAGATGGCATTGGCAGGGGTGGGCAGTCCGATGAATGAGAGCGTCTGACGCTCGTCGATATTGAACTTTGCCAAACGAAGTGCCGAGAATGCTGCCATGATGAAGGCAAGCAGCGGGAACCAGCTGAAAGGCACAGTGTGGGTACCGAGGATGTGGAGGCAAAGCACCGAGGGTGCGATGCCGAACGAAACGACATCAGCCAGCGAATCGAGCTCCTTGCCGATGGGACCCGAGATGTGCATGGCACGTGCGGTGAGTCCGTCGAGGAAGTCGAAGATGGCACCACCGATGATGAACAGACAGGCAAGGCCAATCTGTCCGGAGAGTCCGAAATAGATGGAGAGGCAACCGCAATAGAGGTTGCCGCAGGTTACTATGTTGGGGAGGTTAATCAGTTTCAATTAACAATTAACAATTAACAATTAAC
>JAZQBS010000210.1:0-8311 GCA_045545875.1 Bacteroidales bacterium | reverse complement strand
TGCAGATGCCGATGCGAATCCATTTTTGGGCGTTCACCGAATCACTATAGATGGGCAGCCGAGTGCCCTGTTTTTCCTGCAAGGCGAGGCCATAAGTCGGATCGTAGCCATGTCGTTCTGTGAGCCAAGGAGTTGTCATAGCCCTTTGTCTTCCTAAGACGCTTGGCCTCCGACTTTGCAGATGCCGATGCGAATCCATTTTTGGGCGTTCACCGAATCACTATAGATGGGCAGCCGAGTGCCCTGTTTTTCCTGCAAGGCGAGGCCATGGACGATGGCGAGGAATTCGCCGATGTTGTTGGTTCCTCCCTCCATGGGACCTACGTGGAAAATCTCTTGTCCCGTGCGAACAAGGACACCACGGTATTCCATCGGTCCGGGATTGCCGGCACAAGCGGCATCAACGGCCAGCGAATCGACCAAATATGGAGGCGGTTCCTGCACAATGACACGCTTTTTTGCAGGAGGAGTCGCCTCGGTTGGAGTTGTCTTCTCGGTTGTTGCAGTCTTTTTAGCTGGAGCAGGCGCTTCTGCGGGTGCTTCTGCCTTTGGAATGTCGGCCTTACCTGACTTTTTCTTGTCGAACTCGATGACGGTGCCTTCCTTCTCGAGTCTTTCCATCTCGCGTGCCACCTCCTTGATGAGACTTTCCTTGTCGAAACCCTCTCGGAAGGCCTCGACGGCAGCTTCCATGGTCTTAAATGCGCGATAGGAGGCATCGGGATAACCCGACACCTGCATTTCGGCTTCCTCCCACGAGTCATACACTCCAGGAGCAAACCCCTTCCATACTACATAATATTTATTAGTGCCCATGTGTGACAATTGGTTGCAATTAGGATGCAAATATAGTCATTTTTTTCCAAATAATGGGTTAACAGACCCTTAAAAATGTCATTTCGAAAGTCAAATACGGATAATTCTGCGGTTTTAGCAACTTTTGCTGACATTTTCTGGGGCAAAAAGTTGGAGATTTCGTCGGGAAACCGTATTTTTGCACAATGTTTTATTAATAATTAAAGATAAAGAAATGAAACGCAGTCGTCTTTTTGCTTTTTCTGGTTTTTTGTGTGCTTCCCTGCTGCTTGGAAGCCTTGTACTGAATTCTTGCTCATCCAAGCCTGCCACGGCAGCCACAGGCGAGGAGAACCTTTTCCCCTATACCTACGTGCTCGATGACGGCAAGACCACGGTCACTTGGATCAAGGATAACCAGGGCGGCGCTATGCGTGACGCCGGTCTGTTCCCGGATGCTACTCCCGAGATTATAGCAGAACTTGGTCTGCAGGACGGCATCGCTTCTACCATCAGCTGCTTCCTGCTCCACGCCGATGGCAAGTGGGCGCTCTTCGATACAGGTCTTGGTATCGGCCGTGGACAACTTGTGGCTACGCTCGACTCGCTGGATGTGCCAGCCGACAGCATCTCTGAGCTTTTCATCACCCATTTCCATGGTGACCATATCGGAGGTATGGTCTTTGAAGGCAAGCCCGTTTTCCCGAATGCCGAGGTCTATGCTGGCCAGCGCGAATATGACGCTTGGATCAACGAGATGCCGAAGGAAAACACCCGCATGCAACAGGAGGCCATGGAGGTCTATAAGGACCGTCTGCATCTCTTCCAGTTCGGCGACACTCTGACCCATGGCATCGTTTGCATCGATGCAGTAGGCCATACACCTGGCCATACGGTCTTCCAGAAATGCAACCTGCTCGTCATCGGCGACTTGATGCATGGAGCTGCCCTTCAGATTCCTCATCCTGAGATTTGTGCCCGCTTCGATATGGACAAGGATCAATCCATAGCCTCGCGTATTCGCATCCTGAAATATGCTGCCGACAACAATCTGCTGATGGCTGGCATGCATCTCCCTGAGCCTGCTTTCATCGAACCTGGACAGGCTAAATAATCATTTTGTTCGTTCGAATCAATGAAGCGCATCTTTCTGATAGGATATATGGGAGCGGGCAAAACTACACTGGGTCGTCCGTTCTCTAAGGTCATGAACCTGGAATTTATCGACCTCGACAATTTTATCGAGGCACGCTACCACAAGACGGTGAAGGACATCTTTGCCGAGGTGGGAGAGGCGGGCTTCCGGCAGATCGAGCATCGTTCGCTCGAAGAGGTGGCTGACTACGAGAACGTCGTCATCGCCCTGGGAGGCGGCACCCCTTGCTTCCTTGACAATATGGACATCGTCAACAAGGCGGGCATATCGGTTTATTTGAAGCCCACCGAAGAGGTGCTGCTGCGAAGGCTTATCCAAGGGAAGAACAAGCGTCCGCTCCTCGCCAGCAAGAGCGATGATGAGATCCTGCAGTTCATTCGTGAGCAGTTGGCGTGGCGTGAGCCATACTATCTGCGTGCAAACATTGTCTTCGAATCTTCCCATCTCGAAAACAAGGCTGACATCGTTCATAGTGCCGAAAAATTAAAGGACATTATTGCAGAAATGTAACGAAATAATTTATATAAATGTCATTTTTATTGAAAAATTGTTCGAAAATTAAATATTTTTGAAGAATTTTGCAAAAATATTTGGTTCGTATTCGTTCATTCACTATCTTTGCACCCTGTAAAATTTAAGGTTGTGTTAATTCGACTGTTTATTCTGAGATAAATAAGGTAAAATATGGAAAATCCAAAAATCATCGAGGCTTCGGAAGTGGTGGTACGCTTCTCAGGAGACTCAGGCGATGGTATGCAGCTGGCCGGTACCATTTTCTCAACGGTTGCAGCTATTTTGGGAAATGAGATTTCCACTTTCCCGGATTATCCTGCTGAAATGCGTGCACCTCGCGGTTCGCTGGGTGGCGTATCTTCGTTCCAGGTACATGTCGGAAAGAAAGTTTATACTCCTGGTGACCAATGCGACGTGCTCGTTGCTATGAATCCTGCTGCCTTGAAGCAGAATGTCAAGTTCCTCAAGAAGGGTGGAGTATTGATTTATGATGAGGACACTTTCGTCCAGTCGGAACTTGCCAAGGCCAAGTTTGTTACGCTCGATCCATTCACTGAGATGGGCATTGCCGACAAGTATCAGCTGGTAGGCGTTCCGGTGTCCGAATCCACCAAGGCAAGTCTTGCCGACACTGGTATGGATGCCAAGTCGGTGGCTCGCTGCCGTAATATTTTTGCACTCGGTTTTGTATTCTGGCTCTTCAACCGTCCGTTGGAGAAGGCCGAGGAGTTCCTCACCTCCAAGTTCGCCAAGAAGCCGGAGATCCTTCAGGCCAACCTCAAGGTCATCACCGATGGCTTCAACTATGGTGCCAACACCCATGCCAGCGTGAGCACTTATCGTGTGGAGTCGCGTCAGGCCGAACCTGGTATCTATTGCGACGTGAAGGGCAATGCTGCCACAGCCTATGGTCTTGTGGCTGCTGCCGAGAAGGCAGGCACCCGTCTGTTCCTGGGCTCTTATCCCATCACTCCTGCTACCGACATCCTGCACGAACTCTCAAAGCTGAAGTTCCTGGGCGTAACCACTGTTCAGGCCGAAGATGAGATTTCGGGTATTTGTACTGCTCTTGGTGCAGCCTTCGGTGGAGCGCTTGCCGCTACATCTACCTCTGGTCCTGGCATCGCCCTCAAGAGTGAGGCTATCGGACTGGCCGTGATGGCAGAACTTCCGCTTGTTGTTATTGACGTGATGCGCGGTGGCCCATCGACCGGTCTTCCTACAAAGACCGAGCAGACCGACCTCATGCAGTGCATCTACGGACGCAACGGCGAGTCTCCTTGCGTTGTGATGGCTGCCTCTTCGCCAGTCGATTGCTTCTATGCCGCCTACAATGCTTCGAAGATTGCGCTCGAGCACAATACGCCCGTCATTCTTCTGACTGATGCATTCCTGGGCAATGGTTCTTCATCGCTTCGCATCCCCGATCCTGAGAACCTTCCCGACATCAAGGCCGCCATTGCCACTCCCGATATGGCAGGCAGCTACGAGCCTTATGCTCGCGATCCCGAGACGTTCGTTCGTCTCAAGGCTATCCCTGGCACCGAGGGCCTCATGCACCGTTTGGGTGGTCTCGAAAAGGATGAGCACGGCGCTATCTCGACCAATCCTGAGGTTCACCAGAAGATGGTTCGCAACCGTCAGGCCAAGATCGACTACATCGCCAATGTCATTCCCGAGCTTGAAGTCATGGGTGATGCCGAAGCGGACACTCTCGTCATCGGATGGGGTGGCACCTGCGGTCACATCTCTGCTGCCGTCGAGAATCTTCGTGCTCAGGGCATGAAGTTGGCACAGGCTCACTTCGAGTACATCGTTCCCCTTCCAAAGAACACCGCTGAGGTGCTCCGCAAGTACAAGAACATCCTCTGCTGCGAGCTCAACAACGGCCAGTTTGCCGCCTATCTGCGTTCGAAGGTCGAAGGCATTTCGATCAAGGAGTTCAATGAAGTGAAAGGCCAGCCGTTCCAGATCAGTGATATCGAAGAAGCTATTCTTTCAGTAGTAAAAGGGTAGTAAAAGAGTAGTAAAAAGGTAGTAAAAGGGACGTTTGTTATGGAGGGTTATAGCTTTAGAGATATCATTGCATGGCAAAAGGCTCATGACTTTGTACTTGCGGTTTATGACAAATGCAAGAATTTTCCTCAATGGGAAAGATATGGGCTATGGTCTCAATTTACTCGTGCTGCTGTTTCTATTCCTGCAAACATTGCAGAAGGTAATAAGAAACTAGGCAAGGCTGATAAACTGCGTTTTTTGAACATCTCCCAAAGCAGTCTTGAAGAATGCCGATACTACATCATTTTGTCTCAAGATCTTCATTATATTTCTAAAGAAGACGCTGATTTGCTGAATTATAAGATTGAAGGTGCAAGTTGGTACCTGAATGCGTACATTAACGGAATAATTAATAATAGCGGTATAAAGGATTAAAAAAAAGTATTAGTTTGAGTCAAGAAAAGGCATCGTCCCTTTTACTCCCCTTTTACTCCCCTTTTACTCCTTTTTTACTCCCAAAAATATAAGCTATGACACAATATACTCAAGCTGACTTCAAGTCGGACCAGCCGCTGAAATTCTGTGCTGGTTGTGGCGATCATGCTGTTGCTGCCTCGATGCAGCGTGCAATGGCAGAACTGGGCATTGCTCCCAGTCAGACCGCAGTGATTTCGGGTATCGGTTGTTCAAGCCGTATGCCATACTATATGAACACCTACGGCATGCATACCATCCATGGTCGTGGCCTGGCTATCGCTACGGGCCTCAAGGTTGCACGTCCCGACCTCACCGTTTGGAATGTGACGGGCGACGGCGACTGCCTCGCCATCGGAGGCAACCACTTCATCCATGCGATGCGTCGTAACATCGACCTCAACATCATCCTTTTCAACAATAAGATCTATGGCCTGACCAAGGGACAGTATTCACCTACCTCCGACCGTGGTCTTGTCACCAAGTCATCGCCTTGGGGAACCGTTGAGGATCCTTTCTGCCCGGCAGAGCTTTGCATCGGAGCACGTGGTACATTCTTCGCACGTGCCATTGATGGTGACATCAAGAACAGCATTGTAGCTATGAAAGCCGCCGTGGGTCATAAGGGCGCATCCGTTGTCGAGATGCTTTGCAACTGCGTCATCTTCGCCGATGGTATCCACAAGCTCGTCACCGATCCTGCCGTACGTGCCGACAAGACCATCCTCCTCGAGGACGGCAAGCCGATGATCTATGGCAAGAACCGCGACAAGGGCCTCGTACTCGACGGCTGGAACATCAAGTCGGTCACCATCGGAGAGAACGGCATCACCGAAAAGGATCTGCTCGTTCATGATGCGAAGATGGTCGATCCTACCTTCCACCTCAAGCTTGCCATGATGGGCTACAGCCCTTATGGCTATGCCGGCGCCACCGACGAACTGCCTATTGCACTCGGTGTGATTCGCAATGTCGAAGGCATCTCTTACGATGAGGCCGTAGCTGGGCAGATCGAGGAGGTGAAGGGCAAGAAGAAGGCCCGCACTCTTCGCGAACTGCTCCTTTCAGGCGACACCTGGGAGGTGAAGTGATACCTTGCAATAATCAAAGATTATACTTTTATGCCCCGAACGGTTTTTGTCGTTCGGGGTATTTTTTATAAGATAAAAATAGGGCTATTTGTACGTTTTTTTGTTAAAATGGAGGAAAATGAAATATTTTTTAATGAAATTTGAATAAAATTTTGGAATCAAAAGCGAAAAGCACTATCTTTGCGCCCGTGAAATGACATTTAGACAATCATTTGTACACACAATTATAACAACTAATGAACTTTAACCAATTCCGAAAAGGAGCCAAGATTCCCGCCATCGCATTACTGACGATGTTGGGCGTTTCGCCATTGCCACAAGTGTGGTTGGCTCCAACTGCTGCCTATGCGCAGCAGTCCATTGTGAAGGGTACGATCATCGACGAGTTCGGCGAACCGGTTCCCGGCGCCAGTGTCGTGGTCGCAGGTACAACGACGGGTACCATCACGGACTTTGACGGAAACTTCTCATTGAACGTCAAGCCGGGTACCGAGTTGAGAATCTCCTTTGTGGGTTACGAGACCCAGACCGTCAAGGCCAAGAATGGCATGACCATCCAGCTCAGCGAGAACTCTGAATTGCTTGGCGAGGTCGAGGTCGTGGCCTATGGTGTTCAGAAGAAAGTCACCATGACAGGTGCCGTAGCCTCGGTCAAGAGTGAAGATCTCGTTCGCACTTCCGTTGGCTCGGTCAACAACGTGCTCGGTGGTCAGCTTTCGGGTGTAACCACCGTACAGTATTCGGGTGAGCCTGGTAGCGATGCCGCTTCCATCTTTGTGCGTGGTAAAGCTACTTGGGTCGATGCTGCACCTCTCATTCAGGTCGATGGTGTGGAACGCGACATGTATGACATTGACCCAAATGAAATCGAATCAATCACCGTCCTCAAGGATGCTTCTGCAACAGCGGTGTTCGGTGTGCGTGGCGCCAACGGTGTCGTGCTCATCACCACTCGTCGTGGTACGGAAGGCAAGGCCAAGATCAGCGTCTCCAGTTCGTTCTCGGCTTTGACACCTACCAAGATGGTTGAACAGGCCAGTTCTTATGACTATGGCGTCTTCTACAACCAGATGCGTTATAATGACTGGGTTGTAGGTGCTGAAGCTGGTGAGGTATTTGCTCCCACTTTCTCTGATGCTGTGCTCGAAAAGTTCCGCACCGGCAGCGACCCCATTCGTTTCCCATCCACCAAGTGGGCTGACTACATCATGAAGGATTTCACTATGCAGCAGCAGCACAACATCAATATCTCTGGTGGCAACGACAAGGTGAAGTACTTCATTTCGGCAGGTTACTATGCCCAGGGCGGTCTCTTCAAGGAGTTCGACATGCCTTACGATTATGGTTACCAGTATGATCGATTCAACTATCGAGCCAATCTTGACCTCATGGCCACAAAGTCTTCGACCATCTCGTTCAATGTATCCGGCAACGTCAATACTGCCAACAAGCCTTACACAGGTCAGGGTTCGGCAGGTATGATCAAGAATATCTATTATGCGACTCCATTCTCCAGCCCTGGTATCGTCGATGGCAAGATGGTTTATACTACTACCGACTATACCGATGGCTTGAATCTCCCATTCACGGGTGGATCGGGTATGGCCTACTATGGTAACGGTTTCATGCAGACCAACAACAACAAGATCCAGATGGATATTGTACTTGACCAGAAACTGGAGTTCTGGGGATGGAGCAAGGGTCTCAGCTTTAAGGCAAAAGGTTCCTACAACTCACAGTTTACGGTCAATAAGCAAGGTAATTCAAGCGTAGCCTCCTATAATCCTTGGATACAGCCTGACGGAACCATCGAATACCGTAAATCAGGTGAGACGACGGTGCCAAGTTATAGCAATTCGCAGGGCAAGGGACGTGACTGGTATGTGGAAGCCAGCTTAAACTACAACCGCTCGTTCGGCAAGAATACCGTGACCGCTCTTGCGCTCTATAACCAGTCCCGCATGTACTACTACAGTGGTTCGCAGTATCAGGATATTCCGCGTGGCTACCTTGGCTTCGTCGGCCGTGTTACCTACGACTGGGCCAACCGCTATATGGTTGAGTTCAATATGGGATACAATGGTTCTGAGAACTTCGCTCCCGACAAGCGTTATGGTTTCTTCCCCGCCGGTTCCATTGGATGGAACATCAGTGAGGAGCCATGGTTCGAGCCTATCAAGAACTTCATCGGCTTCATGAAGCTTCGCGCTTCTGTCGGCCTCGTTGGTAACGACAAGACCAGCGATCGCAACGACCGCTTCCTTTATACGTCCGATCCCTATCT
>JAZQBS010000209.1:0-4732 GCA_045545875.1 Bacteroidales bacterium | reverse complement strand
GCGGCCAATTATTTGTTTACAGGCATTCGGTTCCACGCTGCAAATTAGGATCGTGACCTACTCGTTATTGTGGATTTCTTGCTTAGCGGGCACAAAGCTAATCACTTTTTCCCAAATACGCAAGGCTAACGATCTTTTTTTGCGACCAAATGCCTGGCACCTTCCTGTTATTATCCGCTTTTGTTTTCGATTTCTCGAAATGGACGCTGCAAAGATAATAGGTTTTTCCTAACAAAACAAAAAATCGAACATTTTTTTTGCGTTTGCCGATACAACTTTAAATAAAATTCCTTATCTTTGCTCCGAAAAATTATCTATAACCCAATTTTGTACGATGAAAAAGATATTTCTCATTCTGGTTCTTTCCTTATCTTGTCTTTGTGTAACTATGGCACAGGAGGCGTCATTCGCTAAACCTACGGCAACTGCCGAGGCCATGGCTTGGTTCAAAAAAGGCAAGTGGAAGAATGGTTTCAAGGTGAAACCCTACGATCACATCAATGTGCAGACGTTCTACGAGCAGTATCAGAAGGCTCCCGCCATGTGGGATTCGATTTTCGCTTGGCTTGCCAGCGTCGATCCCGTGAAGATGGAGCCCAGCAACAATGCCATGCAATGGAGCCACGCTTACGTGAAGGTGCTCAATCAGGCACTGCGCACTCCTGAGAATTGCCAGTGGGAACAGCATCGTCGCACCATCGACCTGCAATGGGATGTGACAGGTTCAGAGCGCTACCATGTGACCCATTCGCCCGAATGCCTCGTTCCACGCAACGAATACAATGAGAAGAAGGATGTGCAGAACTTCGGTTGGGACAAAAAGAAGATACCGGCAGCCAACGAGTGCCTTGTCATCGACTCCGACCCCAAGCATTTCTATCTGTTCTTCCCCGACGATATACATCAGGCGACCGGCATTGGCAAGCAGCCTTGCACTCCACGCAAGATTGTCATCAAGATTGACTACCTATAAGACTGCCCTCCGATGACACTTGAGGAATTCAACAAGCGTGACATTAACGATCAAGCCAGCTTGACCGCAGCATTGGCGTGGGCTTCCTATAAATATTATATAGAGAATGACCCACCGATGACAGACTTTGAGTTCGACATGGAATTCAAGCAGTTGCAGGCTTTGGAGGCGGCTTCGGGCATAGTCTTGCCCGATAGCCCCACCCAACGTGTCGGCTCGGACATACAAGGTGCCTTCGAGAAGCATCGTCACGTCATCCCCATGCAGAGTATCGAGAACGTCTATAGCGATGAGGAACTGCAGGAATGGTTGCTTTCGACTAGCCAGAAACTTCGTGCCGCTTTCCCCAATGACGAGATTTCGTTTACCTACGAGCCGAAGTATGACGGCCTATCCATCTCGCTCGTCTATCGCGAAGGCGAACTCGTCGATGCTGTGACGCGCGGCAATCAGATCGAGGGCGAATCGGTGATCGCCAACGTGCGCACCATTCGAAACGTGCCTTTGAAACTGATGGTCGAAGGTGGCACGAAGACAGCATTGAAGGCTGTTTCGAAGGAACCCTCGTTGTTCGACGACCTGTTTGCCGAAGAAAGTTCCGAAACAGCAGATCAATTCCAATTGCCATCTTACTTCGAGGTGAGAGGCGAAGTGCTGATGCCTCAAGGTGCTTTCGATCGACTCAATGCTGAGAAGGAGAAGAACGGAGAACGTCCATTTGCCAACAAGCGTAATGCTGCGAGTGGCTCCCTGAAGCAACTCGACCCGAAGGTTACTGCCAAACGTGGACTTGTGGTGAATGCCTACGCTGCCTATTCGACTGATGAGTCATTCCAGCGCGATGTGCTAAGCAGCCAGGAGAAAACGCTCGAACTGCTTGGTAAGCTGGGCTTTGACTATTACAAGACCCCTGGACGTCAAGCTTTCAGCGACCTCAAGCAACTCACCGATGCCATAAATGCCTTCAACGAGGTACGTATCGGTCGTAAGTTGCCCTACGATTGCGATGGCGTCGTTGTCAAGGTGAACGAACGTCGGCACCAGGAATTTCTGGGACTGAACACGACGTTCCCCAACTGGTGCAAGGCGCGCAAGTTCCCGCAGGAGGCACAGTCTACGGTAATACGCGATGTGACCTTCCAGGTGGGCATGACAGGTCATATCACACCCGTTGCCGAACTTGAACCAACGACCATTTCCGGATCGGTGGTGGCACGAGCCACGTTGAATAACGAGTCATATATCCGCAGCCTCCGTCTGGCTATCGGTTCGTATGTATTTGTGCAAAAGGCGGGCGAGGTGATTCCGCAGGTGACCGGCATCGATGCCCTGCGCAATGCTGCCGAGGAGGTACAACTCAAGGCCATCAAGTTCCCCGAGACGTGTCCCTGTTGCGCGACTGCGCTGGTGAAGAAAGGCGAATATTGGATCTGTCCGAATCATCATTGCCGTGAACAGGCCATCCAGCGTCTGGAGTATTGGTGCGGCAAGGATTGCGCGAATATCAAGGGCCTGGGACCAAACGTCCTTGCTGACCTCTATGACAAACTGGACATCGCTTCGGTCGATGACCTTTATCGTGTCTTTGTCAAGGACGAGAGCACGTGGGAACCCGATGTCTTCTGTCCCAATTACCGCACCTACATTCAGCAGCAGTTGGGAGAGGGGTATGCCGAGAAGTCGGTGTCGCTGATTTTCGATGGCATTGCGCAAAGCATCAGTACACTGACCCTCGACCGCATCATCGGGGGTCTTGGCATCGATGGCGTGGGTAAGATCACCGGCAAGCTCCTTGCCGAACATTTCGGCTCCTGGTCGAAGTTCCGCGCTGCGACGTTCGAAGAATTGCTGCTTATCGATGGCATCGGAGAAATCATGGCCAGGAACATCCTTGATGCCGATCTGAGTGACTATACTTGCATCGGTTCGCCCGACTATCAGTTCCAGCAGGATTATCAGAGCGCAGAGAAACTTGGCAATGCCCTTGAAGGTATGACGGTGATTTTCACAGGTACCAGTTATCGCTTCAAACGCGACGAGATCAAGGCATTCTTCACCGGACACGGAGCCAAATATGTGGGATCGGTGAGCGGCAAGGTCAACTATGTGGTGACGGGCGATGCTCCAGGGCAGAACAAGCTTGACAAGGCGCGTCAACTAGGTGTCGAAATCATCTCCGAGCGCGACTTTTATGAGAAATACAACTTATAATGAGATAATCAATTAGAGTTCTAACCCTTTTTTTTCAACCTTTTATCTTAAAACAAATTATTATGGTAAACCGTTTTATTCTTAATGAACTTAGCTACTTCGGAGCTGGTGCTCGCAAGGAATTGCCCTCAGTGGTTGCACGTCTTGGATTCAAGAAAGCCCTCGTTGTAACCGACAAAGGTCTGGTAAAATTTGGTGTATGCAAGATGGTGACCGACGTTATGGATGAGGCCGGCATCCCTTACGAAATCTACTCGGATGTAGTGCCCAATCCAACCGTAACCAACGTGAAGAATGGCGTGAAGGCATTTGCTGATGCCAAGGCCGACTTTATGGTTGCCATCGGTGGCGGCTCTTCGATGGATACTGCCAAGGGAATTGGTATTGTTACCAACAATCCTGAGTTCAGCGACGTTGTCAGCCTCGAAGGTGTAGCTCCTACCAAGCATAAGAGCGTGCCCGTAATCTGCTTCCCAACGACTGCAGGTACTGCTGCCGAGACTACCATCAACTATGTCATCATCGACGAGGAGAATCACAAGAAGATGGTTTGTGTGGATCCTAATGACATCCCCTGCTGCTCGATTGTCGATGCCGAGCTGATGTATTCTCTCCCCAAGGCTACTACCGCTGCTACGGGTCTCGATGCATTGACACACGCTATCGAAGGCTATATCACCAAGGCTGCCTGGGAACTCAGCGATATGTTCGAGATTGAGGCCATCCGTCTCATCAACAAGTATCTGCGTCTCGCCGTATTCGACCCACAGAATCCTAAGGGACGTGAAGGCATGGCACTCGCACAGTACGTTGCTGGCATGGCATTCTCGAACGTAGGTCTCGGTGTGGTTCACGGCATGGCTCACCCAATGGGTTCGCTCCACAACATTCCTCACGGCGTAGCCAACGCTATCCTTCTGCCTACGGTTATGGAGTTCAATGCTCCTGTTTGCCGCGAGAAGTATGTTGAGATTGCCAAGGCTATGGGCGCATACAAGAAGGGCATGACCCAGATTGAGGCTGCACAGGCTGCATGCGATGCTGTTCGTGCATTGGCTATCGAAGTGGGTATTCCTCAGCACCTCAGCGAGATTGGTATCTACGAGAAGGACATCGATGCACTGGCTGATCAGGCCATCGCTGACGTTTGCACTCCAGGCAATCCTCGCAAGGTGACCCGTGACGACATCGTTGCCCTCTACAAGAAGATTCTGTAAATCGACTTTATATTTTAATATTAGATAATAATATGAGGGACTGTCAAGAATAATACACTTGACAGTCCCTTAGATAATAATGTTTGTGAGTCGTATCATCTTTATTCTATTTATTGCTTCCTAGAATAAATTTTGCATGCTTTTCAACGATAAGATGAAATAATGTGCAAAGAAACATGATAAAAATACTGTAAAAGAGTGTTAGAGGAAAGGAAGCATTGTACCCGATACTTCTTAACCATATCCTAATAGGAATGGCTTGTATACCAACAATGCTTAAAGAACAATAGGCAAAGATTTTCATAATACGTGATTCGTAAGTAATATTGTG
>JAZQBS010000208.1:0-6271 GCA_045545875.1 Bacteroidales bacterium | reverse complement strand
TCTGGTGATTGATAATACCACTGGGCTTAGCGTCTCTGTCACCTACAATCCTCCCGCAGGTTCTACTCCATCAGTCGCGCGACTCAACTATATACGCATTCAAGGCAAACGCAACTTCTTCAAGCCCAACGATTTCGAGCTATTTCGCTCACAAAATGCCTATAGCAATGTTGTGCGCTATGAACTCGGCAATGCGATTGACGCTGACATCCAGCTTTGGGATGTGACCCATCCATGCAACGTAAAACGCCAGCTCGTATCGAGCAGTAACAGTTTCACGCCCGACAAAGCCGGCATTCGCGAATATGCATTGGTCAATGTGAACGCTACCAGTTTCAAGGGTGTTGTCAACGAAGGTACAGTCAGCAATCAGAATCTCCACGCCCTGCCCATGACCAATATGGTCATCGTCGTGGCTCCCGCCTACCTTAGCCAAGCCGAGCAACTCGCCGAATATCGTCGTGAGAAAGACGGCCTACATGTCACCGTCGTCACTCCCGATGCCATCTACAACGAGTTCTCTTCAGGCAAGCAGGATGTTACGGCCATCCGCCTACTGATGAAGATGTTTTATGACCGTTGGCATGGTTCGGCCAACAGCGGGCTCGACAGCCTCGCCGACAATACGCGACGCGAACCACTCTACCTCCTTCTCTGGGGTGATGGACACTACGATAACCAGGCCATCGACCGCAACTACTACT
This sequence comes from Bacteroidales bacterium, assembly GCA_045545875.1. Classification (GTDB taxonomy): domain Bacteria; phylum Bacteroidota; class Bacteroidia; order Bacteroidales; family UBA3663; genus Liminaster. The sequence goes on along the minus strand of JAZQBS010000208.1, from coordinate 5,567 downwards.
TGCCCAGCTACGAGACCGAAGCATCGCTCGTCGAAACATCTTCGTGCGTCTGTGACGATTACTTCGGATTCCTCGACGATGGCGAAGGTGGCACATTAGATAACAATCAGCGCTACACCATCTCGCGCGATGCTCTCGACATCGGTATCGGCCGTTTGCCAGTAAGTTCGGTGGAGATGTCGAACAATATGCTTGCCAAGATTGTCGACTACGGCAACAATGCCTATCTCGGCACATGGAAGAACCGTCTTTGTTTCCTCAGCGACGACGACAAGGCAGGTGACTCCTTCAACTGCCACGTGAAGCACAACGACCAACTGGTCAACACGCTGCAGAAGGCCAATCACAACGAATTCGTCTTCCAGAAGATCTATCTTCCTGCCTACAAGCAGACCGAGAGCGCTTCTGGTACCGACTACCCCGATGCAAAAAAGGAATTCAACGAGACATTGAAGCAAGGCGTGCTCATGGTAAATTATGCCGGACACGGCAATACCACAGCCATCACCAACGAGAATATGATGACTGCGGCTGCCGCCCAGGAACTCAACAACAAGTATCTGCCCGTATGGGTCACCGCTTCTTGTGATGTCTCTCGTTGGGACGAGGATGGTATCTCGATGGGCGAATGTCTGCTCCTCAATCCCAAGGGTGGTGCCATCGCCTTGCTTTCGACGGTACGCGTGGTCTATGCCCAGCAGAATCTTCTGCTCAACACCGCCATCATCGACAACATCTTCAACCGTTTCAGCGATGGCACTCGCTACCGACTGGGCGATATCATCAAAGCCGCGAAGATCGAACTTGGATCCGACTACAACAAACTGAACTTCTGCCTCCTTGGCGATCCGTCATTGACCCTCGCCTATCCCGAGCAACAGATCAAGATCACCCACATCAATGGCAAGCCGACCGATGGTGCCAGCGAAGTGTTCCAACTCAAGACATTAAACAATGTCACCGTCCGCGGACACGTACTGAAGACTGGCAGCGAGACAGAAGTCGATTCCACTTTCAACGGCCTGCTCTACCCTACCTTCTACGACGCCCTCGACACGCTCACCGCCGACAAGGGTTACGTCCAGGATGAAGCACCCGTCTATAGTTTCACTACACGTACGAAGAAAGCATTCTCGGGCCGCAGTGAGATTACCAACGGACAGTTCGAATTCTCGTTCACCGTTCCCATCGACATCAGTTATAGCGAGAATCTTGGTCTGGCCAACTTCTATGCAGCCAGCGAGAACAGCGACGAGGCATCGGGCTTCTATGACAACTATCATCTCGTCAGCGCTGACGATTATGTCATCACCGACACCGAAGGACCCGTCATCAAGCAACTATTCCTCAACGACAACACCTGGACCGATGGCAGCGTAGTCAATTCGACGCCCTATTTCTTCGCCGAAGTACAGGACGACGGTGGATTCAATGCTACAGGCAATACCGTAGGACATGACATCGTGCTCACCATCCGCTGCACCAGCAATATGCTACTGGCAAGCGAACAGCACACGCTCAACAACTACTTCACCACCTACACCAACGACCCAACCACGGGCAACGTCCAGTACAGCATCCCTGCCCTCGAGGACGGCACCTACGAAGCTACTTTCCGCGTTTGGGACGTTTATAACAATTCGACCACCAGGAAGTTTACCTTCACTGTGCTTAACGAGACACCTCCCGAGGCCGTCGTAGTCCAGGCATATCCCTGTCCTGCCAAGACGGGCGACACGGTCACCTTCCGCGTGCTCCACAACCGCCCCGAATCGGCGCAAAGCATTACCCTGCAGGTTTATACCCAAACAGGCTACAAGGTATATGAGACTACCGCGTCATCGAGTTCTGCCAGCAAGGTTTACGCATTCAGCATGGACAATCCTACGATGCTCAACAACGCCATCAACGCCGACGAGACCTCCAACTTCATGGGCGCAGCGGCCATCGAATGGAGTTCGCCCAACCTCCGCCCGGGATTCTATCTCTACCGCGTCTTCCTATCGAGCGACGGCAGTACCGAAATCTCGAAAAGCAAGCTCCTGATGGTTAATCCTTAATTTCAACTCCCCTTTTACTACAACAATAAATGAAGCGAATCATTGCACTGACACTGACAGCCGTCACTTCACTCTCGGCCCTTGCCCAAGTCGATAAGGAGAGAGCCGAAGCCAACCCCTACAACCCCCTCAACCCAGCCATGATGTCTCTGGGCATCGCCCCCGATGCACGTGGTGGCGGTATGGGCGACGTGGGTGCTGCTACCGATCCCGACGAAGTGAGCCAGTTCTGGAACCCCGCCAAATACGCCTTTGCCTACAGTCGTTGCGGATTGTCGCTCAACTACACTCCGTGGCTGCGCAAGATCGTGAGCGGCATCAACCTGATGAATGCTGCAGGATACTACAAGTTCGGCTATGACGATAACCAGGCGGTCTCGGCTTCCTTGACCTACTTCAGCCTTGGCGAAGTGACTGCATACAACAGTGAGGGTGTCGAAGTCCAGGTCATCAACCCCATGGAAATGGCACTTGACGTGGGCTATTCGCGTATGCTGAGCGAGAACTTCTCGATGGGCGTCGTCTTCCGCTACCTGCACTCGGCAATGACCTATACCGACAACGACAACAAGCCCGACAATACCTTCTCGGCCGACATCGCCGCCTACTACGAGGCCTACCCGCAGATCGGTTACAACGAATGCAAGTGGGCCTGGGGCCTCAACGTCTCGAACATCGGCGGCAAGGTGAGCTACGACGGCGGAACCACCTCACAGTTCCTGCCCACCAAGATGCGCCTCGGAACATCGTTCACCTTCCCCCTCGACGACTACAACCTCTTCACCATCAATGCCGATGCCGACAAGTATCTGATTCCTTCAGCGCCCAAGCGCGACTACTACAACGATGAGCAGCAGTACCAGGATGCCCTGCGCGACTTCTACGACATGAACGGCTTCACCGGCATCTTCAAGTCGTTCAACGACGCGCCACGAGGCAGCAAGGAGGAGCTTGAAGAGATCAGTTGGGGCCTTGGTGCCGAATACACCTATGACCGCCGCTTCTTCCTGCGTGCAGGCTACCACTTCGAACACGAGAACAAGGGCGGCCGCAAGTATTTCACCTTTGGTGCCGGCATTGCACTCAACGTCTTCCATATCGATGCCTCGTACGTCCTTTCCAGCGAGCAGACATCAGCCCTCGACCAGACGCTGCGCTTCTCGCTCGGCTTCGACCTCGAAGGTTTGCGCGACATCATGGGCGGTCGCCGACGCTAAACCCTAACCTACGATTATGCACTCATTCATTGACCATATACCCCACATCATCGCACCTGAGCTATTGGCCCAGGCGCGTGCTTTTATTGATACCCACAGCAAATTTGTCATCACAGCCCACTTTTCGCCCGATGGCGATGCAATCGGCTCCGTGCTTGGCATGAAGCAATACCTCGAAGCCAAAGGCAAGGAGGCAAAAGTCGTGCTCAACGATGCTCCCGGCAATAACCTTGCATTCATCCCTGGGTACCGCAGCGACGTCATCGTCTTCGACAACCAGAACGACGGCACTCCATCGCAACGCGACGAAGCCATTGCTGCCATCCAGCAGAGCAATGCAATGATCTGTCTCGACTTCAACGCTATTTCCAGGTTAGGCGGCATGAAGGACCTTTGGATGAGCCATCCTGCCCCCAAGCTCCTCCTCGACCATCATCTTGGTCCCGAACTCGAACATTTCGACATCTGCATCTCCCACCCCGAACTGGCTGCCACCTGCGAACTCGTCTATCGATTCATCCTCGAACTGGGCGATGACCACCTGCTCAACAAGCAGATTGCAACCTCGCTCTTCTGCGGATTGATGACCGACACCGGATGGTTCATCTTCAACTCCAACCGTCCCGACTTCCACCTCATCATGGCACGCCTGATGATGGAGGATGTCGATCGCGAGAACATCATCAAGGAGAGCCACGTCGTGCCCGAACGCAAGCTGCGCCTCGAAGGCTATCTCATCAACCAGAAACTGCACGTCGTCCGCGAACACAAGGCTGCGTACATGTCGCTCAGCCTGAGTGAAGGTCGTCGCTACGGACATCAGAAGGGCGACAGCGAAGGCTACGTCAACGCGCCCCTCGACATCGAGGGTGTTCAGGTGAGTGCTTTCTTCCGCGAAGAGAAGAACTTCGTGAAGGTCAGCCTGCGTTCCAAGGGAGAATACCCCGTCAATCTGATTGCCGAAAAGTTCTACAACGGGGGCGGTCATCGCAACGCGGCAGGCGGCGAATTCCTTGGCAGTTTGTCACAAGCAGAAGCTATTTTCGTCAAAGTATTGCCCCTTTTTGACAAATATCTCCAATAAATTTGGTGAAAAGAAAAAAAATCCGTATCTTTGCCGCCCATTTAAGGACATAATATGAAGAAACTTCTTTACACCCTCTCTGTCTTGCTGTTTGCAGCAGTCTATGCTTCTTGTTCCGACACCCAGACCTACGCCGATCTGGTCAATAATGAGGAGAACTGCATCAACTACCTCGTCACGACAGAGAATCTGGACGTCATCTCCATCAACGAGGAGACGATGGAGAATTGGACCAACTACGTGCTCAAGGACAGCATCAGCCCAGCCGATTACATCCAGCTCGGCCAATGGTACACCGTGACCGAGGGCTACTTCAAGCGCCTCTATTTCCGCATCAACGACTGGGGCACAGGGTTCCATCGCTGGCAGGCATGGAAGGCCTATAACGACAGCATCGCTGACCATCTGTCGCCAAGTGTCAAGCCAGACTCAGTGTCATTCTACGACAACAAGATCGTGAACGGCAGCTACGTCCTTGTGCGTTACGACAGTCTGTTCCTTATGACCGATTCGCTCGACATTCATTCCGACACGCCGGCCGACAATCTCAACCCTTACAGCTATAAGATCATCTTCGGCTGGAATCCTGCTTATTACGCCACGTCATACTACTCCTACTCAATGGGATCGAGTTCCACGTATGCCTGCACCAGCGGCGGCCTGGCCTTCCCATTGCGCTACCTGTGGTATGACAGCAGCGTTTCGCTTATTGTGCCCTTCTCGATCACCGAAAGCGAATACAGCAGCTATTATTATACATTCTACTACGGCAACGTGAAATACTCCAAGCCAAATTATTTACCCGAGGAGTAAAGAACCTTTCAGTACCCTTCGAACCTTTCGCTCCGAGTTCTACTCGCGCGTGCCGGAGGAGCACCCTTTCGAACCCTTCTTAACCCCTCTTAACCTTTCGAACCCCTTTTAACCCCACCCATATGAGTCTGATCAAATCAATTTCCGGCATACGTGGCACCATCGGCGGCAAAGTCGGTGAAGGCCTCAATCCGCTCGACATCGTTAAGTTTACGGCAGCCTACGCCACAGTGATTCGTCGCACCACCAAGAATCCTTCGAACAAGATCGTCGTAGGTCGTGACGCACGCCTCTCAGGCGAGATGCTCTACCAGTGCGTCAGCGGCACACTCATCGGCATGGGCTTCGATGTTGTCAACATCGGTCTTGCCACCACTCCTACCACCGAGATTG
>JAZQBS010000207.1:0-10166 GCA_045545875.1 Bacteroidales bacterium | reverse complement strand
GTGAACCGCAAGTGGGAGGGACGAACGGGCATCTATCATTATTCGAACGAAGGCGTCTGCTCATGGTATGATTTCACGATGAAGATTGCGGAGCTGGCAGGCAATAAGGCTTGCGACATCCAGCCATGTCATTCCGACGAGTTCCCTTCACCCGTCAAGCGTCCTGCTTATTCTGTGCTCGACAAGACCAAGATCAAGGAGACTTTCGGCATTCGGATCCCCTATTGGACACATTCGCTCAAAAAGTGCATAAAACAAATTAAAGGAAAGTCGTAAATGGGTGTAGTCGTTCGACAGTCTCTGAAAGGTACCTTTGTAAATTACATCGGTGTGGTGCTGGGCATCTTTGTCCAGTTCTACATTGTTGCCAAGTATCTCGACCCTGAGGTCATCGGTCTTAGCAAGGTGGTTTATGAAGTTGCGTTTCTGCTCAGTTCATTGGCCCTTTTCGGCTCGGGAAGCACGGGTATGCGATTCTTTCCTTACTTCAAGGACGAGAAGACGGGCAATCATGGCTTCCTCTATTACTATCTGCTCTTTCCGATAACGGGTGTGATCACCATCACCCTGCTTTATCTTGCCCTGCGTGTCCCGATTGAATCGTATTTTGGTGCCAAGAGCCCGCTATTCAATCAGCATTTCTATTATGTTATCCCGATGCTGATAGTGCTGGCGTTTTGGGTTTGGGCCGAAAACTATGCCAACATCAATATGCGCATCGCCGTACCCAAGGCTGTTCGTGAGATTGGTATGCGACTGATGATGCTGTGCATTTATCTTGCCTACGGATTCGGATATATCGGAGTGACGGGGCTGATTGTCGGATTCATCGTCTGCTACGGCATCTGCATGGCCTTTGCCTGCGTTTATTCGTTGAGCATCGGAAGCCGAACGCTCAAGCACGACTGGAGTTTCATCACGCCCGATTTACGCAGCAAGGTGCTCAAGTATGCAGGTTTCCTGATGCTGGCCACCATCAGCGGAAATATCATTCAGCAGATGGATACGTTCATGCTGGCAGGAGTGAAGGGTCTTTATAGCGCAGGCATCTACACTATCGTGATCTATATGGCTGAGATTGTGAATATGCCATCTCGCAACATCACTCCCATCAGTACGCCTTTGGCATCGCAGGCCATGAAGGATGGAAACATCGCTCGTGCCCAGCAGCTCTATCGTCAGGTCAGTGTTCACCAGATGCTCGCTTCGTCGTTGCTGCTTCTGATCGTATGGATCAACTTGGATAATATCTATGCCATCATTCCCAATGGTGATAAGTTTGCAGAAGGTCGTTGGGCTGTGCTTTTCCTCGGTCTTTCGAAGGTCGTCTACGGCACGCTCAATTTCGGCAATACGCTGATATCCTTCTCCAAGTACTATTACTGGACGCTCTTTATCGCCCTCATTCTTGCAGCCATTTCTATCATCACCAACCTTCATTTCATTCCCATCTGGGGATTGAGTGGTGCGGCAATTGCCTCATTGATCACGGTGCTCGTAAGTTATGCCTATCAGCAGTACATCGTTCAGGTTAAGATCAGGACGAATCCTTTCTGCTGGGCACATGCGAGGATTCTTCTTTTCCTGGTTCTCCTTTTTGTGGCCAACATGTTCATCCCGACATTGTTTGGAGTTTCTCCTTTGCTCGATATCGCTGTCCGCACTTCGATTATTGGTGTTATTGCAGTAGTGCTGGTTTATGTGCTGAGGATTTCTCCCCAAATCAGTTGGTTCGTCCACACCAAGATCTTGCGTAAAGATCCTAAATCATTGAATAAATGAAACCGATATTCATAGCAGGCCCCTGTGTTATTGAGTCACAGGAATGCCTTGACACCGTTGCTCAGGAATTAGTGCGCCTCAATGCCAGATATGGTCTTGAGATTATCTTCAAGGCATCGTTCGACAAGGCTAATCGTACTTCCATCACTTCCTATCGTGGGCCTGGAATGGAGAAAGGCTTGCAGATGCTTGCCGACATCAAGGCAAAGTACGGCTTGCAGTTGCTGACAGATATACACGAAGCCTATCAGGCTGCACCAGTTGCCGAGGTCGTCGATGTGTTGCAGATTCCTGCATTCCTGTGTCGTCAGACCGATCTGCTCGTTGCTGCAGCCAGGACGGGGAAGCGTGTCAACATCAAGAAGGCACAGTTCCTGTCGGGTGCAGATATGCAGTATCCTGTGCAGAAGGTCCTCGAATCGGGCGGCAAGGAAGTGTGGCTGACGGAACGTGGCAATAGTTTCGGGTATAATAACCTGGTGGTTGACTTCCGCAATATTCCCGATATGCTCAAGATTGTTCCCCGTGTCATCATGGATTGTACGCATTCCGTACAACGCCCAGGTGCAGCAGGAGGGAAGACGGGAGGCAATCGCGAGTTCGTTCCTGCTATGGCATTGGCTGCAAAGGCCTTTGGTGCCACAGGATATTTCTTTGAGACGCATCCCGACCCGGAACGTGCTTTGAGCGATGGACCAAACATGCTCTATCTCAAAGACCTTGAGCAGGTAGTGACATCATTGCTCTAAGCTCGGTTAGTTCCTACAAGAGTTAGTATCGTCCCTTTTACTCCCTTTTTACTACTCTTTTACTTCCTTTAGACGAATGAGTGAGATAATAGATACTGGCATACAATGTTTGTCCGATGAGGCACAGGCGATTCTCGATCTGATTCCACGGATGGGAACCGAGTTTGAGCAGTCGGTTGACTTGATATTGAACTGCCGAGGCAAGGTCATAGTGACCGGTGTGGGCAAGTCGGGTCATGTCGGCTCGAAGATTGCAGCCACGCTGGCCTCTACAGGTACGCCCTCGTTCTATCTGAATCCCCTCGACGCCTATCACGGCGACTTGGGAATGATAGCACCCGGTGATGTGGTGATGGCCATCTCTTATTCGGGCAATACCGACGAACTGCTACGATTCATCCCTCTGATTCTTGAGCGCGAGATCCCCATCATCGGCATCACGGGCAATCCCGATTCCCTGTTGGCACGATACAGTACGGTGCATCTGAACATCGCCGTGCGCCATGAAGCCGACCCGCTTAATCTTGCGCCGACATCTTCTACCACGGCAACTTTGGCTATGGGCGATGCCTTGGCCTGCGCTTTGGTCAAGGTGCGTCACTTCAAGGATGCCGACTTCGCGCGTTTCCATCCGGGAGGTAGCCTTGGCAAACGTCTGCTGTCGAAAGTGCGTGACTTCATGGCCACCGATGCGCTTGATATCTGGACGGTTAGTCCTGACGATATGCTTTCGGATGTCATCACCAAGATCAGCCAGGGACGCAAGGGTCTTGTTGTCGCCTTGAATGCGAATCAGGATGTTGTGGGCATCATCACCGACGGCGATGTGCGTCGTGCCATGCAGCGTCATCGCGAGGCATTCTTCAGTCTCAAGGTGGGGGATGTGATGACGCGCAATCCCAAACGGATTCATCTGGATGCCAAGTTGTCGCAGGCTGCCGACCTGATGCTCAGCAATTCTATCCATGCCTTGATTGTGCTGGACAAGAACGATCGTTTCTGCGGCATCATCGACTATTTCGCTTGTGTGTGATTCTATAATAATGTAAACTGATATGAAACAAGGAACACCCGTCAAGAAATTCGATCAACCGACCAAGCGTTACGTTCAGATTCTCGACATCACCAACGATGCCGAACTCATCCGCAAGTATTGCCACTGCCATTCTCAGGAGGTGTTCTGGCCCGAGATTCAGGAAGGACAGAAGCAGGTAGGCATCCTCGAGATGGAGATCTATCGCAAGGATAATCACCTGATTATGATTGTCGAGACGGTAGCCGATTTCGATTGGGACAAGGCCATGGCCAAACTTGCCACATTGCCACGCCAAGCCGAATGGGAAGCCTTCGTCGCTGCCTATCAGGGTTGTGATCCCAATGCGAAGAGCGATGAGAAGTGGCAGATGACAGAGCGAATGTTTCATCATTATGAATGGTAGAAACTTTGTCACAAAATAGAATTTTAGTATATTGCAATAATATGAAACGTGTACTTGTTATAGGTGGGGCATCAGGCATTGGCCTGTCCTTGTCCCTTTATTTGGCAAATCAGGACGAGGTTGAGCACGTCTATGTGCTCGACAAGAAACCTTTTGATGAGCAATACAAGCAGGATAAGATTTCGGCAGGAGTCTTCGACGTGACCAGTGAGGATTATTCCTTGCTCGACAACTATGCCGATGTGGATGCACTCTACATCACGGCAGGCTACGGACATCTGGGCATGGTTGAGGACTTCGACGACAAGTATATCCGCTCCATCTTTGCCGTGAATGCCGAAGGCCCGATTCGCATCCTCCGTCACTTCTATCCGAGAATGTTGGAGCAGAAGCCGTTCTATTGTGCAGTGATGGTGAGCATCGCCGCCCATCTCTCGTCGCCACTCTTCGCCTATTACAGTGCTACGAAGGCTGCCGTGCGTATGTTCATCGAGGCTGCCAACGTGGAGCTCGAAGTGCAGGGTTCCGAGAATCGCATCATGGAGGTATCTCCCGGTTCGCTCAAGGGCACTTCGTTCAATGGCGGACAGTCCGACCCCGCCCAGAACACAGCCCTGGCCGGTGAGATTGTCGATCGTTCGGTACAGCGTCAGCAACTCTTTATCCCTCAGTACGACGAGGTGTTCAAGGGTGTATTGCAGCGTTATCAGGACAATCCGCATCAGTACGGCATCAGTTCCTATTGGTATAAGAAGAACGGTCGCCAGCACGTCAAAAAATAGTCGATGGGAATAGTTGGTGAAGCCCTCGAGGGGTTGAAGCGCTCACCGCAGTGGTTTACACAGTCTGCAGCTGCACGCGACAAGCATCTTTGGACCTTCGGTGCCTGGGATGGCTTGCGCTATAGCGATAATTCGCGGGCACTCTTCGAATACACCCTTGCGAACTGCCCGGAGATACGGGCCGTGTGGATGACGAAGAGTCCAAAGGTGTATGAGCGGCTTCACTCAAAAGGGCTGCCTGTCGAACTGTGCTATTCTGAATCGGGAAAAGCCGTACAGCGAAAGGCAGGCTATTTCTTTCTGACCAAGGGCCCTGACGATGGCGACCCCTTGCAGATGCGAGGCTGCCACCTCGTCTGGCTTTGGCACGGTATGCCGCTGAAGCAGATTGGTCGCGATTCGATGGCGTTCCTTCGCAGGAACACCTTGTGGAAGCGTGTCAAGACAGCCATCCGCAAGCAGATTGTGCCCTGGCAGTTCCTGAGTGGAGAGACGCTTAGTTCGGCTCCCTTTTTCACGCCTTTCCTGCAGTCAGCCTTTGGTTTGCCTGCCGATATGGTTTGGGAAGTCGGCTACCCTCGCAACGACCACTTCTTCAAGACGGATGTCACCGAAAGGATCATTTCCGATTTGCACAGCAGGTTCGACAGAAAGGATGCTGCGGGCAAGACAGAGCTCGTGAAACTCCTGCTCTATATGCCAACCCACCGCGATAAGGCAACGCGCGAAGGCCACACGTTCGACCCGTTTCAGCAGGCAGGATTCGATCTTGCTAGGCTCGAGGAGGTTCTCGAAGAGAAGAATATCGTCCTGCTTTACAAAGGCCACTTCTTCGACAGCGCCAACCAGGGACTGCAATCTGCAAGCCGTATCATTACGGTCACCGATGACGACTACGACGACATCTATACCTTCATCAAGGATGTCGATATCTTGTTGACCGACTATTCGAGCATCTACTTCGACTTCCTGCTCTGCCGCAAGCCCATCATCCTTTTCCCCTTCGACATGGAGGATTACGTGGCTTACAGTCGTCCGTTCTATTTCGACTATAGCCTGATGGAGGGGAAGCGGGTCTTTTCGTGGCAGGAACTCGCAGAAGCCCTCGGCAATGACGATTACTATGTGCCAAGCGAGCAGACCATACGTCTGATGAACACTTATCTCGACAATAATGCCTGTAGGCGTGTGGTCGAAAAGGTGCGACAGCAGATTTCAGGCAATTAAATCTCATCAAGTATGCCCAGAGCATTGATCATAGGACCCGATTTCCATTATTTCAACCACAGCGTTGAAAGGGCTTTTCGTGCTTTGGGGTATGAGACTCGGGTGCTGGCCTACGACAATCCGGTGCATCCTTACAACGTCGCCAACAAACTGCGCTACAAGTTCTGCAGCGACAAGCTTCGGATGAAGGAAGAGTCTCGCGCGCTGTTCCACTTGGAAGCTGAATTGGCATTTGAGGAGTTTGAGCCGGATTTCGTCTTCCTGATGAACGGAGATATGCTGCTGCCCGACACGCTCAGGCATTGGCGAGGCAAATTGGAAGACGATCCCCAACCTCCGCAGAAATCTGCCAAAGTGGCATTGTGGCTCTTCGACAGCTTTATGCACATCCCTTTCTGCGAAGAGAACATCCCCGCTGTCGATGCCGTCTTCTGCTATGAGCAGACCGACATCCCGCTTATCTTCGAGAAGTATGGCGTCCAGGCATATTTCCTCCCACAGGCGGTCGATACCTCCATCTATCACGAAGAGGACGTCGGGAAGTGTTACGACCTTGTCTTTGCTGGAGATATCTTCCATTCTCAAAAGCGCAGGGACATCCTCCAGGCTGTCGTGGCACATTATCCCGATCTTCGGATGAGGATTTGGGGAGAATATAAGCCCTGGTACAAGAATCCCTTGAAGTGGCTGACACGCGAGCGCAAGGATGTCTATATGAATCGTAACGCCAGCGGGAAGCAGCTTAATGCCGATTATAACCGTGCACGCATCGTCCTCAACATTCACATTGAGCAACAGCGCAATGGCGCTAATCCCAAGGTTTACGAGATCGCGGCTTCTGGCGCTTATCAGATTTGCGATGCCAATCCCTATGTCGAACAAATCTTTCCGGGCGGCGAGGTCGGCTTCTATCATTTCGACGAGACGAAGGACCTTCAGCATCGTTTCGATGAACTCTTCAGTAGGATTGACTACGCGCTTGGCCACGATATGGGTCCTCAGGCCAAGGCCGCACACCGGATTATCGTCGACAATCATACATTCGAGCAACGCATCCAGCAAGTGATTCACACCGTCTATGAATAATTCACCTCGCATCAAGTTCTATTGCCGTAGTTTCAATAAGGAACTCTACCTGCTCAGCCGCGGACTGTATGAGCAGGCAGGATATCCCTGCATTCGTCTCACCGACCAGACGGCTGATGGCTATTTCTTCAAGATGCTGGAGGACGAGACTTGCGACATCGCCATCAATGTGGATGAAGATTGCTTCATCACCGACCTCGATGCGGTTTTGGCTTTGGCAAAAAAGGCGCAGACTGAAGGTTGGATCAACATCGGTTGTTCGGATGCGGGAAAAGGTGTGCCGCGTAAGGGAGACCCCGAGGTGACCAATCCGTTCTTCAACGTCTTCAACCTGCACGATATTCGCCGATCCTGGAATGCCTATCGTCTCATCCCCGAACTCAAGCGCGACAGTTACAAGGGCATCGAACCCTATTATAACTTCTTCCATTGGCTGGTGCGAACATTCCCCGGAAGGACCTTGTATCTCGACAATGAGCATCACGCCGATGGCATCACCACGCGTCTCGACTTTTGTCTCCACACCTGGTTCGCGCGTCAGTACAAAACGGGCCTGCTGACTCGCCTCTTTGAAGGAAATGATGTGAAGGAAGTCGATCATCGGCGCCGCATCAACGCCATCATCGACGAGGCATATGCTTGCAGTGGCCTTTGTCGTCCGTCATTCTCCATCGTGCACCGCCTTGGATTCAAGGTCGACGAGATGTGTCGCTGGTCCATCAAGGTGCCCCAGCGCATTGCAGGATGGCCCAATAAGATCCGTCGTAAATTTGGCAAGTGACCCATGAAGGTTAGCATCATTTCTCCTGTCTATAATTGTGCTCCCTACATTGTCGAGTGCATGCGGAGTCTCCTGGCGCAAACCTGCCAGGACTTCGAGGTTCTGTTGGTCGATGACCACGGGACCGACGACAGCATCCCGGTGGCACGTGCCTTCGTCGGGCAGCAGGGGATGGGGGAGAAGTTCCGCTTCCTTCAGACTCCTTGCAACAGCGGCCCCGGCATCGCTCGCAACATCGGCATCGAGGCTGCGAAGGGCGAATACGTGGCGTTCATCGACGCCGACGATGTCTGCGAACCCACCTTCGTCGAAAGGTTGCTTCGTGCTGCCGAATCGTCAAGGGCCGATCTCGCCTTTTGCCAGCTCAGGTATCGCGGTGGAGCAAGGGATGGAAAGGTCTTTCGCAATCCGGTGGTCAAGGCAGACGAATTCACGACCTCCGCGAAGCGTCACTTCCTGCTCCATTTCGTCACGTTCTCGGTCTGCTTCCTCTTCCGTCGCGAGTTCCTGATCGACAACGGGCTTCGTTTCCCCAGCGAACGGAACAGCGAGGACACCAACTTCCTGACACGCTGTCTGCTCGTGTCACGACGCATCGCCTGCGTCGATGAGCCGCTCTACGTCTATTGCATCCGCGAGGCCTCGCTCAGTACGGGTCACGATAAGCAACGCTACAAGTCCCGTCTGTCGGCACTCAACAAGCTGATGCGGACGTTCGGCGAAATGAAGCACGATCCCCGATATGCCGACCTTCATCTCAATCGGTACGATGGCGTGATGCGCATCATCTGGCTCAAGAAGGGGTTGGCGCAAAGTATAAAGGACTATATAAAAAACAATCTATAAAATGGATACAATCAAGAAACTGTGGCCCTCTCTACTGGCCATAATCATCTTTGCCGTGGTGGCTTGCGTCTATATGTCGCCTGTGCTCGATGGCAAGGTCATTGCCACCAGCGATGGCGTGCAGGGACGTGCCGCTGTGCACGAGGCTGTCGAGTATTACGAGCAGACCGGAAACCGCACCTGGTGGACAGGCTCGATGTTCTCGGGCATGCCAAACTATCAGATTGGTGGTGGAAAATACCTGAAGGACCTTTGGTTGAAGCCCGTCAAGGATGTCCTGCTTTGGGGCCATCGCAACGTGATAGCCATCGTGCTGTTCTATTGTCTGGGTTTCTTTGCCTTGCTGCGTTCGATGAAGGTCGATAAGTGGCTCTCCATCGTGGGAGCTCTGGCGATAGCCTTCTCCAGTTATTTCTTCATCATCATTGGGGCCAATCACCATTCCAAGACCTCTACGCTGGCACTCATGTCGGCTGTCGTGGCGGGCTTCTATCTCATCTTCCACGGGCATCGGAAGACGGGCATCGTCCTCACTCTCTTGTGCTCGGCCATCGGTTTCTTCCCGCATCCCCAGATGTCGTACTATATGTGCTTCATCATCGGAGCCTTCTGGGTGGCTGAACTCTGCTTGGCCATCACGTCCAAGGCTTGGAAGGCATTCGGACTCTCGACGTTGCTTTTTGCCGCTGCCTTTGGCATTGGCTTGGGAACGGGTACGGCAACCATCTTCACCAACCTCGAATATGCCGAAGAGACCATGCGCGGTGGACACTCCGACCTCGAGAAGTCTGCCGACACCGAAAACAAGACCAAGGGTCTCGACCTCGACTATGCCACGGCGTGGAGCTATGGCATCAGTGAGTCGTGGACGTTCCTGATTCCGAATTATATGGGTGGTTCGTCCAACTACACGTTGGGCAAGGAGTCCGACCTCTACAAGGATATGGTCTCGAAGGGTGTGCCGCGCAAGACGGCCGAACAGTTCTGCCAGAGTGTGCCCCTCTACTGGGGCGATCAGCCTTTCACCGCAGGTCCCGTCTATATGGGTGCCATCATCTGCCTGCTCTTCGTCCTTGGTCTGCTCATTGTCAAAGGTCCCTACAAGTGGTGTCTGCTGGCTGTCACTCTGCTCAGCATCGCGCTTTCGTGGGGCAACCATTGGATGGGTCTGACGCGCTTCTTCTTCGAAACCGTGCCGATGTACAACAAGTTCCGCGCCGTTTCGTCCATCCTGGTCATCGCCGAAGTCACTATGCCGTTGCTCGGTTTCCTTGCCCTCAAGCGAATCACCGAGGCGAAGCAGGCGGTTTTTGAGGCTGCCGGCGATTCGGCGGAGCAGTATGATGGCTCTGCCGTGATCAAGGACCTGTCACGCAATGTGCTCATTGCAGCTGGCGTAGTCGTTGCGCTGATCCTCATCGCTTTCGTCACCACTTCCGGTTTCATGGGCCCGAACGACGAGGGTAAGTCGGAG
>JAZQBS010000206.1:0-4865 GCA_045545875.1 Bacteroidales bacterium | reverse complement strand
CCTTCGCGCAATTGGGCATTCCCAAGCCGAACCTCGAACTGCTCAACCAGCGTCTCCATCAGAACAAGGGTGCCGTAATGCCCGGTTACTTCCCCCTCGATGCCGAAACAACAATGCAGATCTACAAGCTCGCTTTATAATATCATTAGCCCCACAGCAATTGTTAATTGTTAATTATTAATTGTTAATTGTAATTGTCAATGACCGCCAGAGAATATCTCTCCATCCTGCACGTTGCCGAACGTCTCAAGGACACCCCACGCCATTGCACCACGTCAAAGCGTCGTGTCGAAAGTGTGGCCGAACACAGCTGGCGCATCTCGCTGATGGCCTTTCTGTTGAAGGACGAGTTCCCCGAAGCCGACATCAACAAGGTCGTCTCGATGTGCCTCATCCACGACCTGGGCGAATGCTTCACAGGCGACATCCCCACCTTCCTGAAAACCAACAGCGACCGCGAGACCGAGGATTCTCTGCTCACCCAGTGGGTGAAATCCCTGCCCGCGAATATCGCAGAAACGATGCTTGCGCTCTATGCCGAGATGGATGAGCAAAAGACGCTCGAAGCCAGGCTCTACAAGTCGCTCGACAAACTCGAGGCCCTCATCCAGCACAACGAATCTCCCATCGACACCTGGTCAGCCAACGAGTACGACCTCAACAAGACCTACGCCTTCGACACCGTCGCCTTCTCCCCCTGGCTCACCTCCCTGCGCCAAGCGATCCTCCACGACACGCTCACCAAGATCGAGGCGGAGAAATGATTCTTAGGGATATTAAGGGATTCTAAGGGATATTAAGGGATTCTAAGGGACGTATGTTCAATTAACAATTAATAATTAACAATTAACAATTGTTGGTTAGTCCAAAATCGATAGGGCGAAGGTAACGTCCCTAAATATCCCTAAATATCCCTTAATATCCCCAAATATCCCTTAACAAATATCCCCAAATATCCCTAAATATCCTTTAACAAATATCCCTTAATATCCCCCGGCACCCCTCCAGCACATCGCGCCACGTGGCCTCGAAATCCCCCGTGTACCACGGGTCAGCCACCTCCCCGGGCCTTTCGGTGAAATCCATCAGCAGACAGATCTTGCCCTCAGGATCGCCTCCCAGCATACGACGCATGTTGCGGAGGTTCCACTCGTCCATACCCACAATCAGGTCATAGTATTGATAGTCGCGACGCGTGATCTGCCGCGCATACTTGCCATCCGACGCGATGCCATGTTCCGCCAGTTTGCGCCGAGCAGGCGGATAGACGGGATTGCCGATCTCCTCGGTGCTCGTGGCAGCCGAAGCGATTTCGAACTCCCCTTCCCTGCCCGCTTCCTTCACCAGCCATTTCATCACAAACTCGGCCATCGGGCTGCGGCAGATGTTGCCGTGGCAAACGAAAAGTATCTTCTTTGTCTTCATCAAACCTTAGAGTTTTACAATTTCACCTATCTGACAAACCACCAATTCCTTGCCCGATTCCTCGGCCGCATTCTTCTCATTCTCGAGCGGCTCCTTCCACGGATGGTTGGCGAGGCAGAACTTCGAATGATGCACAGTAATATATCGGCGTGCACCCATCTCGGTCATCTCCTTGCCAAGTTGTTCGGGCAGCGTGTGTATCTGTGCCCATCGCTTGTCGTACTGACCATTTTCGAGTATAGCCAGGTCGATGACCGGGAACCGTTCCCCGATTCGCTTGAAACGTCCGTCATATCCACCATCTCCCCCGACAAACACGCGGAGCGAAGGTGTCTCGAGCATGAACGATGCCCAAAGCGACTGATTCGATTTGAGTCCTCGGCCCGAGAAATGCCGCGTAGGCAGACAGACGACGCGTGCCTCCGTGCTGTCGGGTGTCAATGCCTGATATTCGCCGAGTGGAGCCTCCTCGTTCCAATCCAGTTCGATGAGCTGTTCGGGAGCATACCCCCAACGTTCGAAGTGCGCACCTACACCCAGTCCGCACACCACATGGCGAACGCGCGTCCTCAGTTCCTTCACCACCCGATAGTCGAGGTGGTCCCAATGGTCGTGCGTGATGACAAGGTAGTCGAGGACTTCGGGCATGTGTTCGGGCTTGTAGTAGTCCGTACCCGGGAACATCCTGTTGACAAACGACACGGGCGAACCCTGATAGAACACGGGATCCACCAGGAACGTCTTGCCCGACAGTTGCAGCAGGTAGCTGCTATGTCCCAGCCACACATACACATCTTCCTGCGGGTCAAGCCCCCGAAGGTCGCTTTTCACTACCGTCACTTCGCCTTCTTCTGGCACGCGTCCCTCGGGTTTCTTGCCAAAGACGAAGTTCCACATCGTCTTGAACCGCCCCTGGCGTGCGCCTTCATCGTTCTGTACAATAAGTGTCGTAGGCTCTTCGTTCTGGAACGATCCATCACGATAGTTGGGCGAATTGAGCACACGTTCCAGTCTTTCTCCTTTTGGCAAAGATCCGAAAGGCTTGCTGTGCACAAAGGCATATACTCCAATGGGAATAGCCACAAGAATGCAAATGATTGCTATCAACATCTTCTTCATTATTTCTGTATCTTGAAATCCGCCGCAAAGATACGAACTTTTCACGAAATAACAAAACAAGAGCCTCTCAATCGATTGGGAGGCTCAATATTTTAGGGATAAAGTTACAGAAATGTAACGATAGACTTTACTTCACGATCACCTTCTTGGCCACACCGCCCTCGCGGATGATGTAGAGACCAGGTGTCAGCTGGCTGGCGTTCTCGCCCACCTTCTGGCCCTTGATGTTGAATACCTCAACACCGGCATTCTGGTTCTCCTCGATGCCCTTCACGCCAGTCGTGGTGCCATAGTCGGGAATGGCAACGATGTTGGCGTTGACAACCTCGCGGGTATTGGTGTTCACCAGGAAGACAACGAGACGTGGATTGACGCCCACCTTATCCTCGACAACAGGCACGTTGAGACCGTATTCGTAGGTCAAAGCCTCGTTGGCAGTCACCTTGCGCGGTACGCTGTTGGCTACGCCATTGCAGTCGCTGGCAGCCACTACAAGGTTCATGTTGATCGAAGTGCCTGTCCAAGGTTGGTCACGCCAGTAGGCCATGTCGTCCTCGGGATAGCTGCTCTTGTAGTAGGTGATGTAGTTGTTCTGCATCAAGGTGATGGAGTCCTTGATGACGGCAAATACCAGACGATAGTAGGCCTCGTTGCTCGTCATCTTGAACGTCGTGGTGGCAGTGATGCTGACGCTGTCCTGTGCCTCGGTGGTCCACTCGGCAACAGCCTCTACATCGGCCTCCGAAACCTTGGTGAGGTTCCTGGTTACCACCTGGTCGGCCTGGAACGAATAGGGAGCCGTATTGTTGTCGCCATAGTAGGGATCGGTGAGGAAGCAGCGATCGACGTCGGCCAAAGGAGCGTTGTAGTACTTGCTGTCCTCGGTGCGTGTCTTGTAGGCATCGAGGGTCAGAGAGTCGCCCATATGGATGGTGATCGGGATAACCTGTTCGCCCAAGGTCTCGATCATACGCTCCACGCCCACATAGCCGCGGCCCGAATAGTACTTGCCCGAACCTACATAGACCTCCACGAGGCTCTTGCGGGTAGCACTTTCTTCAAGACCGACCACGAAGACGGTGGCCTTCACCTTGCTGGTGTTCTCGTTCTCCTGTCCGTTCACCTTGGTCACCTTGATGGTCACCTCCTGCTCACCGGCCTTGGCGAGGGTGCCGAGGTTGAGGGTCACGGTGCCCTGCGTCTGGTACATGTTCTCGATGGGAGTCTCCAGGTCGGCGTGTCCTTCCTTGGTCTCGCCGTTCAGGTCGCAGGTGAAGTCGATGCTGCTGATGCCGGCAGTACCGAGGTTCTTGAGGGTTGGGGTGACAATCACCTCGTTGCCTACCAGGGCAACCACGTCGTCGAGGTCATCGTTGATGCTGGCAGCGTTGGTCTTGATGTTGTCGCCGCTGATCTTTACCTGCAGGGCCAGACAGCCCGTGCCGCTCTTGTCAGCGAATTCGGTCTCCTCGGGCTGCTTCAGGAAGAAGCTCTTGGCGACGTCCTTCTTTGCATAGACCACGGGAGTATAGTCATAGTCGCTGTACCAGTTGTTCAAAGTGAAGCTGTAGCCCACATAGCAGCCTTCCTCGGGAAGAGCCACGGCGTCAAATGCGCCCTCCGACCAGGTGGTGGCCGAACCGCCCAGTGTCGTCAAAGCGGCCTCTGCCAGGTTCTCGCCGTCGAGGGTGGCACGTACCCACACCTTGGCATCGACAACATTGGCCGAATAGATGCGCGAACGGAAACGCACACCCGTCAGGTTCACACCCTTCAGGTCGCCTGCACCATCCACGAAGGTAGCAGCCTCGTAGGTACCGAGCTTGTAGTTGCCCGTGATGCTCTGGGCCTGATCCGAATAATAACCCCACCACATCTCGTTGGTGGCATCTTGTGCGCTGGCCGAAAGTGCCATGGCGCCAAGGATTGCTGAGAAGAAAAGTTTTTTCATGTTGTTGGTGTATGAATGATTAGAAAAGTTATCATCTGAAGATGGTCTCATGCTGCACTGTGCCGTCCTTGAACGAAGTCTGCTTGATGCAGATGCCCTTGCTAGGCTCGGCGAGCTGTCGGCCGCTGAGGTCGAAGTACTTCACTGCCGTAGCCTGGCGGTTGTCGCTGGTGATGGCTGCGATGCCCGTCTGGCCCGAAGGCGTGGTGTGCTTGCTGCCGTCGGCGGTCATATAGACGCAGTAGTCCGAGTAGCGGACCTCTCCGCCCATGAAATAGACGCTCTGCAGCGCAATGCTATCGACGGTGAGCGAGAAGTCGTGTTCGAAGGCAATCACATGGTAGCTGCCGTTGCAGTCGGTACGCTGACG
>JAZQBS010000205.1:0-28251 GCA_045545875.1 Bacteroidales bacterium | reverse complement strand
AGCAGAATTTTATCCCTATATAAGTAGAGATAGCACATTTTTAAGTAAGTAGTTGTTCAAAATTATCTATATGTATTGGGAGTTAACAGAAGTTAGCGGGAGTTAACAAGCCGTGGCCTGTGGAGTTAACGGACGGCACCTTAGCCTGTAGAGTTGGGGACACGAAAACCAACGTCCGTTAACTCCCGTGCGTTAGCACTAACTCCCGTTAACTCCCGCTAACTCCAAGGCAAAATTGATATAATTAATTTTGCTCATTTACTTATATAAAAAACTGCACGAAAAACGTGCAGTTTTTTATATATTTGCATAGATTATCGTGTATAATCTTCATACAATTCCCGTACACGAGCAACTTTCTCTTCGCGTGAAAGTTCTGCAGGAATCCAGTGGATGGTAATGCCGCGACGCTCCATGCCTCGGAACCATGTCATCTGTCGTTTGGCGAACTGGTGAATGGCAATTTCAAGTTGACGAACCATCTCTTCGTACGTGAGTTCGCCGATGATGTAAAGTGTGAGATATTTGTATTCGAGACCGTAATAAATCAGGTCCTGTGGTGGAATATGACGTTCGTCCAACAGGCGACGAACCTCATCAACCATACCTGCATCAAGACGTTCACGCAAGCGACGAGAGATACGCTCACGACGCACATCACGATTGACTTCGGTGCCCACTACCAGACTTTTGACTGCAGGATATCCAGTGAGTTGTTCGGCATGAGAGCGATAATACTCACGTATCTCAATTTCGCGGATGGCACGTTTTCGGGTATCGGTATCGGTTTGATTGTGGAGTGTCTTGTAAGTCTTGAGAATTTCGGTGAGTTCTTCTAATGATTTGTCTTCAAGGCGCTTTCGTAGTTCGGGGTTTTCAGGCACCTCGTGCATCTCGTATCCCTTTAATATCGATTCGACATAAAGACCTGAACCACCACACATCACAGGCAACAGGCCTCGGCTAAGCATATCGTCATAGACACGATGGAAGTCGCGCTGAAATTCGTAGATGGAATATTTGTATCCTGGCTCACGAATATCTATGAGATGACACTTCACCTGCTTGATGATGTTTCCTGCATTGTCACGCACAAGGTAATCCTCCAAGTCCTTTCCCGTGCCCAACGTCATGTCGCAATAGACCTGACGTGAGTCGGCAGAAATGACCTCTGTATCGTATGCAAGGGCAACATCGACTGCCAATCGGGTCTTGCCGCTGGCGGTAGGTCCTACGATGGTAATCATGGGGCAATTAACAAAAAGTAATTAACAATTAACAATGATTTCCTGCTGGTCGTAGGCAAGATGAACGGTGTCAAGCAGTTCTTGTGGGAAAAGTTTCGAGAGTTCTTGGCTCAATCGACGTTCGAAATCAGCATGAAGACCCATGTCGTGGCTCATGTGGGTGAAGAATGTCTGACGCGGCTTAAGATGCTCCACGATAACCATTGCCTGCGCTACGCTGTAATGCGTTGGATGTTCGGTCCAACGAAGGGCATCGATGATCAACGTATCTATTCCTTTGAGCTTTGGCAGGTCTCGTTCGTGAATCTTTGTACAATCAGTAATGTAACCTAATGAGCCTATACGATAGCCCAAGATTGGCAGTTCGCCATGATAGCATCGTATGGGTGTCACTTCCGTCTCCCCTACCTTAAGGACATCACCTTGACTTGGATGTACCGTGTGAAGAATAAGTTTAGGCACACCAGGATATTGGTGCACAAAGATATAATCCCAACGAGTTAGCAACGACTGACTCATTCCCTTGTCGGCATAGGTAGGAAGCGGTGTCCAATATGCCCATGGGCGCAAATCATCGAGGCCATAGCAATGGTCGAAATGATTGTGTGTGAGCAAGAGTGCATCGAGTTTCTTTATGTCGGCACGTAAGGCTTGTAGTCGAAAATCCGGACCGCAGTCGACGAGGATGTCATTATCATCATCAGTATGAACCAACGCACTGCAACGCAAGCGGTTGTCATGCGGATCCTTACTTGTACAGACTTCGCATTTGCAAGTTGGCATAGGCACTCCAATACTTGTGCCGCTTCCCAAGATTGTTACCTTCATGTACTTAATTTCATTAGATCAATCCTCTTCCCCTTTGATGTCAAGGAGTAATTTATACTCCTCATTTTCTGGGTCGAGTTCTGCGTAGATGGTGATGGGTAGTTCAGGGAGTCCAGCCAAAGCATCATTGAGTCGTTCGCCAAAAGCCTTGTTGTTGCGACAGATGAAGATCATGTCGCGTTTTCCCTGCCCCGTATAGACTCCTGTCATGATGGCGAGTTTATCCTTCTCCATAGCCGCCTGCAGACGATCCTGCACAGCTTCCATAATCTGAGCCTCCTTGTCGTTCGCGGGGAGTCCCTGTTCATCTTTTTCATAATGCCAAGTCACCTCAATGCGCTCCTTCATCTTACCTTGCTGGATCCAAGCGTCGATGTCGGAACGACCGGAGATGTAGGTGATAGTATTGTCTTCATTCTGCGAGATTGCAGTGAACCATTTGTCGGAGAGTGTCATAATATTAAAACTAGTAAAGGGTGGTAAAATTGGCACCAGGATAGTAATAGGAAAGAATCTCTTCGGCTGTGAAGCCCTTCAAGGCCATAGCTGCGGCACCGATTTGGCATAGACCGACACCATGTCCCCATCCATGTCCCTTAAAGAGGAAATGCAAAGAACCATCTTCGGGGCTCAAAGACTCTTCAACATCGAACCACGAACTGTAGAGGTGGCTCTTGGAGAAGGCCTTACGGATGAGTAGCTCCTTCCCTATCACAACAGTCTTCTCGCTGCCAACAATCTTCAGCATCTTGATTCTTCCCGAAGCGCCCCTTTCGACGGGCATCAGATGCTGAATTGTGCCCAATTGTAAGGATAATTTCTTTTCGACCAAGGCAGACAACTCTTCCTGAGCATATTCCACCTGCCAATCGTGGAAATCGACGGTCTGCTGATCATAATTGTTCAGCACCTGCAGAAGCACCGAATTCATTCCTCCAGGAAGGGTCTCGATATAGTCGGGAGAGCAGTAGGGGTCGTCAACTGCACGCAAGTAATCGAAGTCCACATCCTGCCAGCATGTGCTGAATAGTTCAGTTCGACCACCGCAACATTTGCTGAAACGAGCATCACAAATCCTTCCATCGGCATCAGTCAATACAATACCTCGTGTTGCTTGGATGGCCTCTTCGACAAGAGGAGACATCTGTCGGGTAATGCCTTGATAGCGTTGACAATGATCGTCGGCACATACATCGTAGAGATGATGGTCGGTGTGATCCCAAAACTTTATGTAGATCTTGTCCCCAGCCTCGCTCTTTTTAAGAAGAGAGGAAGAATCGTTTTTTAGATTTTGTTTTGGGGAATGTATTTGCCTCAGCACCCAACTGCGACTGATGATGGCATGAGCCTTAAGGAGCTCCAAACTGTTGGTGGCCGCCATCTCTGACGAAATCACACTGGCCAAATATTGCTCAACCGGGACAACATTGATGGCATGGAGTTGCCCTTCGCTAGCGATGATATGCAACGAACCTCGGAACACCTGGTCCTCGCGTTGTTGCCAATGGAACTGTTTACCAATGGTGACACCTTCGAGGGTGAAAGGTTCGGCATGCGTCCAATATTCCTGCATTTCCTGAACCTCTGCACGATTAGAACTATAGTCGAGCACATCCTTCATTCGATTCTCTCCCAAGTAATGCATCGCATGGACACGTTCGTCGGCTGAGAATCGAATCTCCTTGCCTTCCATCACTCCAACATGCAGCATTGGTTCCATCTTGTAGCATTGGTGCATCATGTCGCGAAGTATTTCAGGAGTAAGTTTGAAATAATCCTCTTCGCGGCAAAGTGGAATCAGTCCACAGAACTCAAGACATGCAGGACTGTAAATCACCTTGTCCGTATCGTCATCGGGGAGGAAATACTGCGATGGGCGATGAGCCTTGCGATCGATCACCAGCCAATAGGCTACGCTGCCCTCGGTCCATGTCACGATGTTCTTATGATCGGAATCCTCAATGTGAGGAACGTGTTGAGTTACTCCCAACTCTGTTCTGATGTCCTCACTCCACCCAATAAGCGGCACCGCACTCTTAGGCACAGCTTGAAAATGCATGTGGTCGGGAGCACTGGCCCCCGAACAAGCGCCATTGAAAAAGATAAGATAATCAGGAAAAAGGTCGGCGAAAAAAGCCATGTCCCACATTCTACCCTTGAATTCCTGGCGCACATGCTCCTTACAGATTATCGTAAAATGATGGTCGACGATAGGAAACGGATTGACAGCTACAAGATACTGATGATGCAAAGGCAAAGTATCGACTTCCACTCGTAGCTGCTGTACGGGCAAGGCATGTTCGCAAAGGAAACACGTGCGTTCCTCGCCAGCCTTCCCCTCTCCCAATGCCACAGGCTTACCGTTCACGATAATAGCCTTGGCACTCGTCGAACGACCTGGGTTATACGCCAAGACGTATTCACGGCCATCGAGGGTAATACTGCGACGTCCGGCACTCGACAACTGTTCATAGCGAGCACGGCATTCAGGCCATTGAGCCATCTGTTGTTCAAAAAGAGAATTCAAGTCAAGCATGAAGGTGAGGTTATAAGGTCTTAGGATAAAGACAACGACGAGCCATGAGTTCGATGGTACGAATGCGATCCTTGTAAAGATTGTTGCGATTGATCTTTTCACGGCTCAAAGCAGCATCACTATTACCGCTCCAGCGCCGACAATCATACAAAGAGTCGAAGATGCGTCCTAAACGATACTCACGTGTAATACGCAGCATGGCAGCATAATCCTCGCCATAACTTGTGTTGGGTAAAGGATACTGCAACAACAAATCACGGCGGAAAGCCCGAGGAGCGCCAAAGCCATTGATGCGAAGGGCATTATTCATTCCGTTTTCGGAGGTCCATTCACAATGGTCGATGATGCCCGGAGGTAGTTCGTTAAGCTCGAAATCGGTGAGGCGATAACTGCCGACCACAGCCATGCAGTTCTGCTGGACGAAAGCATCGACCATCCGTTGCAATGTCGTTGGACTGGAATACATGTCGTCACTATCAAGTTGAACCACATACTGACCACAATGGGGCGAACTGATGGCTTTATTCCAACATCCTCCAATGAGGAGCGACTTCTCTTCGGGAATGAGGTGAATGACACGCTTATCACTCTCTGCAAGTCGGGAAAGGGCCTCTGAAGTTCCGTCGGTACTGTAATTATCCACAACGATGACATTGTAGTCGAAGTTGGTATTCTGCTGAAGAGCAGAATGTACAGCATCGCAAATGGTACGTACGCGATTGAAGACAGGGATGACCACGCTTGCCAATGGGCGGTCCTCGCCTATCGACAATGGTTCAGCTGGTTTCAGCATCTCGGGAGCAATCAGGCCACCGTTGATGGACAGCCAATGAGTCAGCACTCTTTCGTATTCTATCTGAACATCACGGTTACGCGGATTGACGTAATCAAACTGCGAACCTACGCCCTCGTTCTCGGGATAAAATGTGTAGAGATATTCGTTCAAATGGAACGGAAGAAAAGGTGTGGTTCCACAGCTTTGAAGACGAAGGTCGTAGAAAGCTGCAAATTTGTACTGTGTCAAGTTATCGACACAATCGAAAGCATCAGCCTTGAGTAACACAACTGGGCCGAAATCAAAGTCATCGCGCAATGATCCTTCTTGATAATCAATGCACTCACATCGCTCAGTATTCTGTCGAAAATCAGCGTAAAGCATACGTCGTCCTGTATCTTTCAGCACAACAATCATTCGCATTAACTCTTGTGATGTCAATTCCAGCTTACCTGGAGTAAGTTGGAGGACGACCCACTCAGCTCCAAGGGCCAACAAGCGCTGGTGCAATGCAAAAACAACATCGGAAGAACAAATAGCAGGCAACATTGCCAATGCACAATGCTCCGATTCATGGATAAGAACTGGATTCGCGGTAGCTTGTAATATCATTTAATAATTTAAAATGTATTATTTAGGTGCAAAGATACAAATTATTTCGATACAATGATAATTTTTTAATTAAAAAATTCAGTTTTCGACATAAAAAACAAAGAAAAAGGGCATTGAAGAACATAAACAGCTCTTCAATGCCACTTAATCGATTGAAAGGATCTCTCATCAGCGATAGCTACCCATCCAACGACGAGTCCTTGTACCAGGGTAGATGGTCGGGAAGATGCTCCAAGCTGATTTCTTATACCTAGTCACTACATCGGATGGCACATAAAGACGAGTGTAGTTCATATCATTACCGAACACATCATCACCCATCTGAGCGGGTTTACTTCCACGACAAATACATTCTACCATTGAACTGCGATTGAAAGCATGGCTACCAATACTCTTCAGTTTTTTGCTAAAATCCAGGAACTGAATAATAGTACCATCGAAAGCGTATACACCAATAGTTTCGAGTGTGGAGGGGAACTTGACATCTGCCAAACCCCAGCACTCATAGAATGCATAATCAGGCACCTCCTTGAGTCCTTCTGGCAACGTAACTTTACTGAAATTTTTGCAGGTTGAGAATGCTGCGATAGCCATCTTTTTCACATCTTCTGGAAAAACATATTCGCCGCCTTTGCCCGTAGGACAACTAACTAGCGTTGTACCATCTGCAGAAAAAAGCACACCATCGATAGTCTTAAAGAACTGCGATTCAGGAGCAACCTCGTAATTCACCATGCTGAAACAGTGGTCAATGACATGGGCACCAAAATACTGGATGCTAGCAGGAAGTACAAGCACTTCGATGAGATCACACCCTTTAAAGGCAGTATCGGCAATAGCAACGACCTTATAGGCAACTTCGTCAGCAGGATTAACAATCTGCTCGGGAATTACCACACGCCCTGAAAGGAAGAGCGAGTCCTCATCGTCATAACAGACACTAACATTCTGTCCATCGAGCACATGGTAACGCAGCCCATCTTTGGCAAACGTCGTCTGCGCCCATGCTGGACTTGCCGAGAACACCATACAGAGGACGGCAAATAGAATAGATGAAATATTTTTCATAATGCAAGTTTTCTTTTATTAAGTCATCTGAACTCAAGTGGTAATCAGTAGGCAGAACGCGTCTCCTTATTGTCGGTCTGATTGAGACGCCTTGATTCATGTGTATTAAGCTTGATGTCATTGGCCTTATCCTCAACAGAAGGAGTGAAGCTCGATTCATGCGGCTTGATATAGAAAACAACTGCTCGGTTCCATTCGTTGACAATTTCGAACGGTTGTTCCTCGTCGCCCTTGTAGTCCATACTTAAACGCTTAGGATCAACATTAAATTCATCGACAAGCATTTTATATACAGCCTGAGCACGCTTCTGCGAAAGCATCATGTTGTACTTGGGGTAAGCGGTCTGGACATCAGCATAACCAGTGACAACAACATCGATATTAGGATGAGTTTCCATAAATCTAGCCACCGAACGAACATTACGACGCTGCGCATCGGTCACGAATGTCTTGTCGATATAGAAAGACACCGTTGTCTTCAGCATTTCATTGTAATGCACATTTTCAATAATTCTAGGTTCGGGCGGGAGAGGCTCAGAGAAACCTTGGATGTAGATGTATCTTGGTCTGCTATGACGATATCCTGAAGCATCCTTTATATAATAGAGGGCGCCCAGCATAACATCAACATAAGAATCGTAGACACGACGGAAACGCATTCCGTTGTAGGCATCATCGGTTCCATTGAACGACACATCAAGATTAACGCTCCAAGCTGGGGAGATGTGATATTCTCCGATGAGTCCGATGTGTCCGGCATAGTACCACTTGTTCTTTCGATCAACCTTATAACCATAACCACTTGGCAAACGGTCGCCAGCATTGTGATGAACTCCGCCGTAGTTGCAATCGCTCCAAGTAGGATTGGCCAACCAATCGAGTTTGTTATCGTCAAATCCGAAAGTGTAGAAGGCGCCAAGACCCAAATATCCTTTTAGGCTGAAACGACGGTCCTCCTTGTAGCCCCAAATGATATTGTGAAAATCGAACACACCATCAAGGAACCCTGCAGCCATCGAAAAATCGTAGTTGCCATCACGCTCTGCCCATTTCTCAAGAAACTCAGAAGTAGACCATTCAGCACGGCCCCTCTGTGATAAATAATTCAAGGTCAGACGAAGGCCAAACTGAGGATAGAAACTCCTTCCTACCTGAATCTGGAAACTGGGACGAGTCATGTCGAAGAAATTGCCGAAACGTGTATTCTCTCCCATAGAATAAGAGCCGCCTATTGAACCTCCCACGAACCAGTTGGAAACATGATCGGTAAGATAGACGATACTATCTTGCTCAATTTTTGAATATATCGTATCGGTCTGCAAACCATCTTGTTGGGCGTATGCACCTGTCATCATGCCCAAAACGGTAAAACTGAAAGTAAGGATAATCTTTTTCATATCTTTGTCGGGCATTTATTCTTCGTTAATGATAAAGATGATATACGTTTTCACGTTAGGCATCTGCAGTTTCTGGATATGATCCTCGTCAGCGTCAACCCAAATGTGCTCATAAGGTATCTGCCAGCGTTGATGCAGCAATTTGCTAATAGCCCACGCACGCTTGTGGAACGTAGTGTCATCCAGTTTGTTGCTATTAGTGATGAAGATATTGCTCTGAGGAGCCGACTTGTATGCTTGTGCCGTCTGATAGACATTGTTCTGCTGCAGACGAGGCACTTCGTTCATATTCTCATCAAATGAAATGAGCGTATAAATAACATCCTTGTCCACATCGACAAACTTGTCTTCCGGCTGTGGGATATCGATAATCGGACGATGCAGGAAGAATTCACCTATTGGTTCAGTCTTGCGTGGTTTACCTGGGATGAAATAAGTAAGGCCCAACAAGACATCAAGATGTCCGTCCCACTTCTGGTCGGAAATAAGGCCATCGAAGGTATCATCGAGGAACCTGTCGATTACATCCAGATTGAGGAACAACCGATTGCTGAGTTTATATTCTGCAACCACGCCAAACTCCAAATCAACGAGGTTGCGTGGTGCGGCAGACTTAGCCTTCTCAGCCCATACACTAACTATTGATAGTTCCTTTTCGTTGTAGGACCAAGTGTGTTCCAAACCAATGCCAACCAAGCCACTGAAAGTGAAACGACGCTCGGGGTTATATCCCAAGAAAAGATTGGTGAAATTGGGCAACCATTGCGCAGAAATACCAGCAGTGTGCCAGTGGTAAGTGTGGAAGTCAGCCAATGCCTTCTCGTGAGCAAGATTGTAGGGATAGAAGCGAGCATCATACTTCTCATCAGCGCCACGCACACCAGTTCCACGGCCATAGAAGAGCTGGAAACGTAAATCATTGACAGGAGTAAGATACTTACCGAAAGAAAGGGCTGCGGCAAAATTGGTTCGTTTGAGCCAACCTGCCTCATCGTCATAACTTCCCCACGAATTCATGGCACCCACATGAAGACCAAGATGCCAATTGTCGCGGATGTCCATTGGGAAAACATATTCCTCGGTTTGGAACAATTTGGAAATCTGCTCTGCCTCCTCTTCGGTGTACAGAGACTCGAGGAGAGCTTCCTCTTCAGTTTTCATCCCCTCATCGCCAGCATATTGACCGCCGCGATTTCCCCAAATACTTGCCCTATTCTCTTGAGCGCCGGCATTGAAACTAAACGACGCAAACAGCAGGGCTAAAGCAGCTGAGTGAATGATGATGGATTTCATTTTCATTATTGGTTTATTTATATGTATAACGATTATTAATCGAATTACTGCGGTAAATATTGTATGCAAGACAGAAACTATTATTAGTTCAGCTCCGTCCAGTAACGATGGTATTTCCTCGGATTGGCAAAACGCTGACGATGTTGCCCATTAGGAATATAGTATACAATTCCAAGTTTAGCGGTCACAAAGAAATCAATCTCCTGCGACCCGCCATTCACACCATTGTAAGCATTATCAGTGATATGAAAGTCGAGCTCAAACGTCAAATCACACTCCCTCATGATGTGCCAAGCCGACTCATGCCCTATTTTTGCAGTCCAGTACCATTCCTTCGAACGATCGACCACATAAATATCTTCATACCATCCATCGACTTTGTCATCAACATAGAAACGATAAAGTTCGCCTCCGCCAACGACCAAATAACAATCGTACCAATTGCGCGAATCGTATTTGCGAAAGCAGTTGGCAAGGTTAAGCATAATATCGAATGTTCCTACACCTAGTACAAACTGATATGGTGTGAACATATCGCGGAGGTATTTCCGGGCAGCTGTCGGAGGATAACCAAGTTGCGAAGAAACGCCTGCCGAAAGTCGCATGTTCCACTTTGGAGTGAGCGTTCGACCGATTTGAATGCTACCACTCGGAAGCTTCATCTTGTGGAAATTGTCATGATTTACATTTTCAGCTAACGAAAGTCCAGTACCAACGTCAATGCCTACAAACCAATTGCCGGGTCCCAAAAATGCACGATCAGTCTTCTGTGCCCGACAAACGGATACAGTAGCCATCAAAAGCAGCAACATAAAGAAACGACAAAATCGCACATTTGTACTCATAATCGTGGCAAAGGTACGAAAAATAAATGTTAACCGTTCAACAATCTATAATTTTACTTTTATTGTCGCTTATTTTTTTTGAAAAATCGGCAAAATGCCATCTTTAGGAGCTATTTTACACTACTTTAGACGCACCTTTGCAGATGGAATATTGCACAACGAAAGCCACGTACCTTCAATGACAGAATAACAGAAAGTAAGTCCTCGTGTTGTGACGCCAACAGAGAAATTCGGAATCAGCGCCAGGAATTCCTCTTCGCCTCCAAGCGCATCAATTGCCCATGCGTTTTCGAGACGAGTATGCGAAAGAATCTGCCGATCCAAAGACTCAATATCGTCCGTCAGTTCTGCGACGTTCAGCACATGGCCATCTTCTCTTACGAATGTCAACACCCGATAACTGGTGTCGCCTTCATAGTCTTCAGTCGGTAGATTCTCCACATTTAAATAATAAGTGAGGTAATCACGATCCTGATATATCAGATAGGCTTTGCACAAGGTCTGCGGATCCTCCTCTCGAAAGGAAGTCTTTATGCTGTCAAGCCACATGGTTACAGCCTTGCATCCCACATCATGTCCAAGCAGATAATCCAACTGCACCGTTCCCTGGGGTGAATACCAAGTATCCACCTTCACTTCCGAATTGGACTTAAGACCGTCACAAGAAGCCAGCGTCAAGCCCAACACAAAAATCGCGCAAATATAAAATGCTCTCATAGTATAAAATTATATCAGGCCGATTGGCCTATAATCCCGACAAGATCTTCTTAACCTTACTTACTCCTCACCCAAGAACATGGGATCCCAAGCCGGCAGCAGAGTAGGTTTCTGTCCAAGCATATCGATGTACTTCTTAGCCACATATTCCTTGCGGATGACGAGGCGGAACATATAGTTGTCAAACCACTCGTCGGTCATAATCAGATGTCCCTTGTGGCCGCTGGAAGCGCCCCAACTGTTCTCTACCATCCACTTCTTGATGCGAAGCTTCGCAGGATCCATTTCGGGCGAAATACTGCTCAATGGGCTCTGTATAGTGTCAATATCCACGGCCACCATCGTCATGGCATGGCTTGAACCAGAAGCATGGGTATAGACTCGCTGACGCTTATCCATCTTGAAGTCCGTACCCAAGAGTGATTCATAGTCAAAATTATTGAGATCGAGCGTACCATTCTTGCGATTGAGGAACTTGGCCACGTCACAAGAAAAATACATTGCAGTTGAGTCTTTTAGCGAAGCAACAGCCATTGGCTTGATCTCATCGGCAGGAAGGTTCAGATACACCCAATCGTGTCCGTCATATGTATGACGATCGTAGTCGATCTGATAGGTTTTGTAGTATTCGCGCAACGGGTCATTCATCACCATGATGTAATTATCGTACAACGCGTCATCGTCCCAATACTTTGCATAAAAAGATTGGGGAGTATATGACTCACAGCTCACCACATTGTCGTTTGCCTTACGTTCTGTCCAAGTGAACGTTGTAGGCGGTACGCCGTAGGCAAGAGTGAGGATATGGTAGATAGTACCCAGCATCTCAACCTTGCGTTTCTCCAACTGTGCTGTTGTGGCAGCCTTCTTGCCCTTTTCAGCATGATTGGCCATAGCACGGAGCTCGAGACCCATCTCGCGCAACTTCCATTTCAGCAGCATGTCGATGTCGCGCGTGTTGTTGGACTGATAGTTGTCGGGCATTACATCGTAGGGCACTACGCCATATTTCTGCACGAGGTCTGCTCCTCCGCAGAATGTACCGCCATCAGAAAGTGGATTCTGGAAGAGCCAATCGACCATACGATCATCGTCAGCCTTTTGGCGAGTGTCAATGATACCCTGCAGGAAGAGGTTTGACTTTTCCAGCTGGTCGTAGAAGAACAGATAGTTGCACGACAACTCCAACCCCTTCAGGTTATAGTTATTGATGGCCTTGCTGCGCAAAACGTTCATCGTCGTAAAGAGCCAGCAGCGACCCGACGAAGCCTGATCAGTGATACCCTTGTTGGGTACGCGATAGGTAAAGTGATCATCGACGGCACTGAGCGTCGAGGCATCAGTAGCGAGAATCGAGATACTGGTTCCTGCCAAGGCATTCCTCACAACTTTATCTTGTGGCTGCACGGTCTGCTGCAACTGTTGTAATACATCCGGTGTAATAGCTGTCTGCGAATAAGCTTCGAAAGAGATAGCTGAGAAAGTGGCAAAGATAGCCACGGATTTGCACATAATCTTTTTCATCATAATTCATGTATTAGGCTGCAAAAATAGTAAAAAGAATCGACTTTTCCAAGAAAACGAACGTTTTTTTGCAAATATTACGACAAATGCTTTGCCATTTCATGATTTTATGGTATCTTTGTGCGATTTTTGTGAGATTGAAGCCTCATGAACACATAACGCATATCCTCCTCATGAACATATGAAAAAGTTGCTATCCCTTCCACCCAATCTGGTGGGTTGTTTCCACGACATCACAGGCAAGAGCCACGACGAGTGGTTCTGCACCAACGATCCCATAGGAGCCAAACTCGGAAGTGGTGGTGGCACCACTTGGGCCATCAGCAAGGCACGCGAGGCGCATTGGCTGCTTCCTGGCGAACGTGCCATCCTGCTCCACGCAGGCGGGCAATCACGACGTCTGCCAGCTTACGCTCCATCTGGTAAGATTCTTACACCCATTCCTGTGTTCAGGTGGAAACGCGGACAACGACTTTCGCAGACGCTACTCGACCTGCAGCTGCCTCTATTCGAGGGCATCATGCAACGTGCACCACAATCCTTGACTACGATGGTGGTGAGCGGCGACGTTTACATCCGTGCCACGGGGCCACTGCAGCCCATCCCCGAAGCTGATGTCGTTTGCTACGGACTTTGGGCCGACTCATCGTTGGCACGCAATCATGGGGTTTTTGTCTCTAAGCGTGCCACGCCCGATGTTCTCGAATACATGCTTCAGAAGCCTTCGGTCGAGACATTGAGCCAACTCATGCGCGATAGTTTCTTCCTCATGGACATCGGCATCTGGCTCTTCTCCGACAAGGCAATGAATCTGCTGATGAAACGCTCATTGAAAGCCATGCCCTCCGATGCCCCTCTCAAGGCCGAAGATGTTGACTTCTATGACATGTATTCCGAGTTCGGCATGGCTCTTGGCGCCAATCCGAAGATTGCCGACAAGGAAGTCAATGATCTCAAAGTAATTATCTTGCCTTTGCCAGGCGGCGAATTCCATCATTATGGCACGTCTCCTGAAATGATTTCATCGACCCTTGCTGTACAGAACTCAGTCATCAATCAGCATGAGATTTTGCGCAAGGGGCTCAAGCCTCATCCTAGCATCTTCATTCAAAATGCAGAATGCCATATCAAGCTCACCGAACAAAATGTCAACACCTGGATCGAGAACTCTTACATCGGATCCCATTGGCAGTTGCAAGGCAGCAACATCATCACAGGCGTGCCCGTCAATGACTGGAAACTCAATCTGGACAAAGGCGTCTGCATCGATATTGTCCCATTCGGTGACGAAGAATGGGCTGTACGCCCTTATGGTTTTTCCGACCCACATCCAGCATGGCTTATGGAGCGATCGGGCTACAAGAACTGCAACAATCCGCAACAAGAGGCACGCCTCTACCCCATCGTCAATGATGTTAAGAAGATGGAGGATGTGCTGGCTTGGATGATCAATGGCGATAATCCTCAGGGAAAGACCGTTTGGGACGAAAGCAGGAAACTAACCGCCGAAGAGATCTCGTCTTACGCCAATCTTCGTCGCCTCACAGACCAACGTGACGAATTCCGCAAGAGCAACTGGCCACAGCTGGCAAGCAATTGGGAGAAGTCGATATTCTATCAGCTCAATCTGAAGGATGCCGCCGACCAATTCCAGCGCTACGGCATTCCTGCTCCAGCTCCTTTGCCCGACACGGCTTCGAGGATGACCAAAATCAGTGATGCCATGTTCCGCGCACAACTCGCAGGCAAGGATGGTGGAGAATATGAGGATCGTGCATTCAGCTTGATGCGTGAAGGGCTGACCGAGACACTGATGCAGCAACAGGACCCCACACTCAGCGTTTATGCCGATCAGATTGTATGGAGCCGCAGCCCCGTGCGCATTGACCTTGCAGGCGGGTGGACCGACACTCCTCCCTACTCCATGATGCAAGGCGGCAATGTGGTTAACATCGCCATCGAACTCAACGGACAGCCGCCTCTGCAAGTCTATGTCAAACCCTGCAAAAAGAAGCGAATCATCCTTCGAAGCATTGACCTAGGTGCCAGCGAAGAGGTCATGACATACGACGACCTGCAGCAATTCAACAAAGTGGGCTCACCCTTCTCTATTCCTAAGGCGGCATTGGTCCTGGCGGGCTTTGCTCCCAGGTTTAGTGCCCATCAATTCAATTCGTTGAAGGAACAGTTGGATGCCTTCGGCAGCGGCATCGAAATGACGACCCTTTCGGCCATTCCCGCAGGTTCAGGTCTGGGCACGAGTTCCATGCTTGCAGCTACCGTGCTCGGTGCCGTGAATGATTTTTGCGGCTTGGGATGGGACAAGTACGAAATATCCAATCGAACCCTCGTCCTCGAGCAACTACTTACCACCGGAGGTGGCTGGCAGGACCAGTATGGTGGTGTTCTGCATGGCGTCAAACTCCTGCAAACTCAACCCGGATGGCAACAGCAGCCTTTGGTTCGTTGGTTGCCTGACACTCTTTTCACGTCACCTGAATATTCGAAGTGTCATCTGCTTTACTATACCGGCATCACACGCACAGCCAAAGGTATCCTCGCCGAGATTGTCCGTGGCATGTTCCTCAACGAGACCGAACGCCTCGACATCTTAGCCGAGATGAAGCAGCATGCCCTCGACCTCTACGACGTCATCCAACGCGGCGCCTTCGAATCCATGGGACACCTTATTCGCAAGACCTGGATTCAGAACCAACGCATCGACAGCGGTACCAATCCACCTGCTGTCGAGGCCATCACGCGATTGATCGATGACCTCTGCCTCGGATACAAACTGCCGGGTGCAGGAGGTGGTGGTTATCTCTACATGGTCGCCAAGGACGACGAGGCTGCCGCTCGTATCCGCAAGACCCTCCTGGCTACTCCTCCCAACAACAAGGCTCGTTTTGTAGAGATGACACTTTCGCAGAAAGGACTAGAAATCAGCAAGAGCTAAATGACAATAAACATGTACCAATGGCGACATGACGTAATCGCCAATTCCAAAGTCATAGCAATACCCGTAATGACACATCCGGGTATAGATGCTACGGGTCATTCCGTACGCGAAGCCATCACCACAGGCACCATCCATGCCAAGGCCATCCGCTATCTCGCCGATCATTATCCTACCGGTGCGAGCTGCACTGCCATGGATCTTACCGTCGAAGCCGACTCCTTCGGTGCTCCCATTCTCTTCCCCGAAAACGAAATAGCTACAGTCAGTGGCCGATTACTTAAGAACGCCGACGACATACATGGTCTGAAAGTCCCGTCTCTTGACAGTGGCCGCATACGCGAATATCTGAAAGCCAACATTATCGCCTCCCGTGAAGTGACCGATCGTCCCATCTTTGCAGGATGTATCGGTCCATTCTCTCTGGCAGGAAGACTATTTGATATGTCGGAGATTATGGTCCTGGCTTACAGCGAACCATTGTTGGCACACGAACTGCTACAAAAATGCACCGATTTCATACTCTGTTATTGTAGGGCTCTTAAAGCGACAGGTGTCAATGGAGTCCTCATGGCAGAACCTGCTGCAGGTTTGCTGTCGAATGATGGCTGCATGGAGTTCAGCTCGAAATATATCAAACAGATTGTAGATGCAGTTCAGGACGAACTGTTCATGGTCGTGCTTCACAATTGTGGAAATACCGGTCATTGCACCCGTGCGATGGTTGCTACCGGAGCCGATGCCTATCATTTCGGGAACAAATGCGATATGGCAGAAGTATTACGCGACATTCCAGCAGACAAACTCGCCATGGGCAATCTTGATCCTGTCTCGGTCTTCAAGCAAGGGACTGTGGAAGAAATGAAGCAAGCCGTCTCAGAATTGCTGGAACGCTGTGCCAAATACCCGAATTTCGTCTTGTCGAGCGGATGCGATACCCCTCCGAACACACCATTGGCCAACATCGATGCCTTCTTTGAAGCGCTACAAGAATTCAATGATCGAAAGAACGCTGACATACGATGAACTGGGGCTTTCTATCGATGAGATCCTCACATCCATACCTTCTGATGCTGCCATGCGTCAGGAGGTTTTGTCATTGATAGACGAAATTCAGGGATTTCTTCATGCGAAGTTCGCTTTCGTCACCACAGATATTCAACCCGTCCTCCGTTTTCATCCAGGGAAAATCATCACTAATCAGCTGAAAGGCAGCGAGGCTCTTTGTTGGTTTGTTGCTACTGCCGGACAGGAATTTGAGGCCTTCCAGCACCGTTTGACGCAAGAAGATGACATGGTGCGTGTCTATCTTGCCAACGAGATAGGCTCCATCATCGCCGAAAAGACCGCTGATCGGATGGAAGATCTCTTGCAGGAGCAACTGACCCCAAAAGGGCTGTATCGCACAAACCGATACAGCCCAGGCTATTGCGGATGGAAAGTCAGCGAACAACCCATCCTCTTTGAATTATTCAGACCTAAAGTCTCTGCACAAAATTCTAATGTCCCTCCCACTCCTTGCGATATTCACCTCACCGATTCCTGCCTGATGATTCCTATCAAATCGGTAAGCGGTGTAATCGGCATCGGGCACAATGTCCGCCGACGCGACTACACCTGTAATCTTTGTGGTCTTAGCGCGTCATGCAAACGTGGGAAAAAAGGACTTATTTCCCAAATGGGAAATTGATTCCCCACTGCAGGTTCATTCCTCCTTGGTCAAGGGGAATGAAGTATTTGTTGACCTTGCCGAAATAGATTCGATCGGAACCGAAAAATATGTTGAACCCCGGCAAATGAATGTTGAACATTGCGCCCAAAGCAGTGCCGTATGTATTGTATGCGCACGAGAAAGCCATGTCGAACTGTTGTCCACTTGCAAGATTCACATTTAGGCGGGCTTCATTGAAACCAAAAACATCAGAGAAGCGATGGACAAAAAGCAGACCGAAGCATAGATTGCGATAAGATGGGATTTCATACTCTACACCCATATGCATTGTCGCTGCCAACCACCGTCTGTCAGCATGGGTATCCCCTACCCTTAGATTATACATCTCCTCCAGGTCATTACTAATATCATGCCATTGGTCCGACAGACTTCCTGTACGGCTTCCTTCGATATGGTTGTCTTCATTATGAAGGGTAAAGTGGTCGAATCCTGTAAAGGAGAATGTCTTGCCATCGTTATTTGCATTGGCACAATTACTCCATCGGATAAACCCTATGTCACACACCGATGCCGAAAGTTTAACACCATCTGTGATATCACTCAAGTCGTAAGTTGCACCTAAATCGAAAGCGCCACCATAGCCAGCTATGCCAAATTTGAAATCATCGATTCCACAGAAAAAATCTTTCTCGTCTCGATCGAATTCGGTGACCTTGGCACCTCCTACCATGAACTTCCCCTTCATCTGCATCGTCCATTCTTCTTCACCGAAAAACGCTGTTCCTCGCTCAATGTCTGCATCGACGATTCCCAATCCCAACAGAAATTTGGCTTTGACTCCTATACGCAATTTTTCTTTAATCGAAAATGCATAACCATAGGACAAATCTGCCCAAGATTTAGCTACAACACGCATGTCGGAAAAGTCATATCTTTTGTCAGGATCAGACTCCTTCATGAAAGAAAAGAGGTCCTTTGGCAACTGTATACCCACCTGCTCATGCAGTCTTAGTTCAAAAGTTTGATAGGCATTTTTACTTTTCTTTCCAATCGAGAAAAAAGTAAGGTCGAGCCCCTGTTGCAGTTTCCACCTTTCGCTCAGTCCTGAAAGGAAATCACTAGGCGCAACACTCTCGTGCATGAAGGTGACAAGCCTGTTTTGATAGGGTAAGATGAAGGTATTGACTCCTTCATTTGTCCCATAATCAATGTTAAAATTGCCTAGGCCAAAGAGACTTATGTAGCTATCTTCATTGCTCATTGCTGGATTGAGCCGATGACGATAGATATAGCTATCACTGAAGTAGGCAGTACGAAGTGACTGTGCTGAAGCTTCGAACAATGTGGCTGTACAGATTACTGCGAATGCCACCAAAAGATTTGCATGTTTCATAATCTTCAAAGTCAAGTTGTTCAATTAAGGTCCACGTTCAAGCCTTGGGATAGGCATATCTTAGCATCGTCTATTTGGATGTATTGCTTGGCATTCAGGTCACAGTCTGTTCCCGTTCCGGTAAATTGGAAAATCAGATCACCTATTAGGTCTGTATTCGGGATATTTAACGTAGCTGAGATAGCTGTGTTCACTGGGTTATCAATGCTTCCTGCTTTGATTACCTGCTTAATGTCGCACTCAACAAGATTAGGCTCCACAAGGCCCGTATAACGATTGGTTGCCAAAATTGCAAGATGCAAATCCAACGGTATCGCATTGATGGCAGTAAGGGCAAACTGTGCATCTTTGATTGAAGGTACTCTATCGGTGATGTCCTCAGGGTCATTGCCCCAAAGATTTACGATTCTTTGTTCATAGACTATCGAAATCCAATTGAAATCGTACGGAACGATGACCTGATATTCGCTGCCTACCTTGATACTGTCACCCAACTGGAGTGTATAATCCTTTGAACTGTCGACAAAGGGGTTTGTCCGAACTATCAAGCTATCGGGTACAGGTGAGAAAAAATTATGAAGGTCATAGCCTGCCGCTACGGTATTCGCATCAAGAACAATATGCTGGGGTTCCTCACCATTGCAAAGCAGAACATTCTCGAAAGCTACCACCCTGTCATTTGATGCAATTAGTGAAAAGTCTGCCAAGAAGCCGATAGTGCAGTTGCCCATTATGTCAAGCGCAATACGCGGATCCTTCAGTTCAATACTAGCAGTACTGTCTTTTAAGAAT
Organism: Bacteroidales bacterium; assembly: GCA_045545875.1. Taxonomy (GTDB): domain Bacteria; phylum Bacteroidota; class Bacteroidia; order Bacteroidales; family UBA3663; genus Liminaster. Next base: position 8,596 of record JAZQBS010000205.1, on the reverse strand, counting down.
GACATCTTTTCCCCCAGGTCGATGTTTACACATGTCTCAGTGTCAGTGATGTTGGGTCTGAACTTTCCTACCACCTTGTTCAACATCAGATCGGGCACTTCGATGACAGGCAAGAACTCTACTTCAACAGGTTGTTTCATTGCAACAATTTTATTGCCATCTTCGTCCAGTCGGATGTAGAGGTCCGAACCCTTGCAATTATATTCAGAGATATAGACATCTCCAATAACATCCATTTCGCCCGGTCGATCCACCGTACCATTATCGACGATGAGTGCTCCTTGGTCATCACGTGAAAAATCCAAGGCTGTGGCAACAAAGGTTTCCGACCATTCGATTTCCTCTGCCGTCACATCATTCATAGTGACATCCGAAAGTAGAAATTCTCCGGGGGCACTCTCTTGCTGCATGACTACATATTTCGGCAATACCACACGAAAGTTCTTTGCTTGAAGATTCTTCCGTTGGGCGGGCAAATGACTCAGATTGATACTTACATCCACCACAACTGGTTCTTGGGGCCAGACGGCACTTACCGAGAGCAGAGCCGGGTCGATGTCCTCACGATGAATGTCGAAACTGGCATTTCCAGCTAAACTGATTTCTTTACGAAAAATTGTTAAGGTAAGGCTTTGGAAGCGCGACAGGTCGTCACCCTCCTTGAGGTTTGGGATCAACTGCTTCACCTCTTGTGGCAGCGACGACTGGTCGATCATGAAAGAGAGGCCGAGCTTCTTAATGTCGGGAAAAAAAGAGACGGGTGTCTTTTCAACAAAGAATGTCGATTCGGTAAGCGTTCCCTTCATTTCGAGATAGAATTGTCCGTCGGCATCGGCTTTCAAAGTGCTCACAGCTGCGGTATCCATCAGCTCAGTAAGATAAATCTTGGACGAAGAGCCAAAAGGAAGTGTTAAACCTTTGACCACCTGCATCGTAAGGTCGAGGCCATCACTATCGGTGAGGCCGTCATAAGCATCATCTTTAGAACATCCCGATAACAGAATGGCGCCGAGAGCGGCAGAAAAGGCAAGGGTAATGGTTTTGATTCTTGACATAATCACGTTTTTTCTATTCCTAAGTCGAGATACCGTGCTGTTAACGCAGCACATGTCAACGGACTTGTTGTGTTGTGCTGTACACATCCATTCAATGGTATCCCACCTCAAGCTATTTGTTGTTCTATATCTATTTCAAAAATGCATTTTAATTTCTATGGCTACCGGCATACTGCCCGAACTGAACGTCCGTCATATCGACTGCTATAACCTCGATACCAGCCCTTTGAATCGAAATAGAGGCCAAAGGCGTCGTTATCTTGTGGATGAACAGTAGATGACCAATAGTTACCTCCTGAACCTATACCTCCATTTATGCTGTCTCTGCTATATCCCGCAGCAGGAAGGAAGATGGTCGTACCATTCGAACTGGAAACGAGTGAACCACACACATTGTTTAGCAAAATCCACTTGCAGGTACAGTTATCCAATAATTCCTTAATCTGTTCATCCGAAGGAATTATCCATGAATCACCCCAACTCATATAGGCAACGTCGTATGCAGTTCCTGCTATATCCTCTCCGAGATAATCATATTTCTCATTCTCATCAAGGTATGCGTAATTATTCAAAGCATAGTGACTCTTTTTAACTGTCTCTCCCCAAGCAAAAAAACTGCCATATTCTTCAGGAGCATTTGCCCCAATATTGCAGCATGCCCACTTTGTGCCAGAGGGCAGGCCAAGGTCAATTATGTGGGGATGGTTTTCGTCAATACAAGCATGAATTGAAACAAAAGCCAAGCTGTCAATTTCTGAGATAGTCGTTTCTATGGTCCCCGACTTTGTAACTATTGTCTGAACCGAATCATTGTCATGCAAGATACATTCGATATCAGATACAGGAATTGTAATGGGTTGTCCAACGTTTATCCTATAAATGATCAAATAATCTTGTGAAAACAGGAACATACAGCTTAGCCCTAACAATACTAACAAGGAATAGGTTCTTTTCATCGCTTAAAAATATAATATCCCCCAAGGGTTCTTTCTTGGGGGACATGAATCTGATATTATTATTTCTCCACTTCTACGCCATTGGCAACGAACTGGATGCGCGTAGCTTCAGCAGAAAGGAAGCGCTGGAGCATAGTCTTCACATCGTCGGCGGTAATGCTGTCGAAGACCTCTTCCCAGCCATCAACACCGTTAATGCCGAACTCACGCTTCTGCTGCAGATTGCTGAGCCAGTAGCTGTTCTCCTTGACCTGCTCCTGATGACTCTTGACCATGTAGTCGTGAACCTTCTGGAATACATCGTCACGTACGCCTTCGTCGGCAATCTTCTGAATCTCGCGATAAGCCACAGCCTCGGCATTCTCACGCTTGTCGGCACCCGTATCAAACAGGTAAAGCATGGTGAGCAAGCCGGTGGTGGCGTCCATCGTAGCTTGGGCATGAGGCGAATAGACAGCGCCCTCCTCCTCGCGGATAGTTTCGGTAAAGATGATGCTGACACTCTGTCCAAGCATGCTGGCTGTCAGACCATCCTTCAGTGTATAAGGTGTATCATATACATAGAAGATATCATAGACCGAAGTCTTTGCCTGTTGCATAGGCAGGTCGAAGCGATTTTCACGACTGCCTGCTACGGGAAGGACAGCTGCGGGACGCTCCTCACGGTCAGCACTGGCTGGAAGATTGGCAAGATACTGCTCCGACATCTGACGAAGACTATCGACATCTACGTTTCCAACAAAGTAGAAGGTGAAGTCAGCAGCATTGGCAAAACGCTTCTTGCCCAGCTCAAAGCCCTTGCGGTAATCGATGAGGTCAAGATCGGCGAGCTGCGTTGGTGCCATATCGGGCATTCCTGGATAGAGGGTATATTGCAACGAGTCGCTCATGATCTTCTGTGGGTTGTCCTGAATCATCTGGAGCTGTGTCTGTTGACGCTTGAACCAAGCCTGATAGGCCTCCTCATCGTAACGCAAATCGGTCATGTTGAGGTAGATGAGTTCGAAGAGGGTGCGCAAATCCTTGGGTGCGGCCGATCCGCTAAGACTCTCGCTGCGAGCATCTACGCTCATGCTGACTGATGCATTCTTACCGGCAAGAACCTTTGGAAGATCAGTGGCGCTGAACTGACCAAGACCACCCACAGTAGCCAGATCCTCAATGGTCTGACGGACGATGTTCGGCTGAGTCAGGTCAAGGCGTGTACCTCCCTTCGAGTAAGCACTCATAAGCACTTGATCCTTCTTGAAATCAGTGGGCTTAAAGACCACGGTAACACCGTTGGAGAGCGTCCAGACAGTTGATCCCCAATCGCCAGCCTCTTCGCTGACTACCTTGCCCGTACGTGCTGGTGCATTGGGCAGCAACTCAATGCCGCTGAGGGCCTCTTCATAAGCAGACACCTCCTGCTGAAGTGCAGCATTATAGGCAGCAAGCAATTCCTCTTCAGTGGGGAGAACGTTACCCTCCTTCTGCTGACCCATTACAAGCAAAGCCACATTGTTGGGTGTGATAATCTGCTGAGCCACCTGATTGATCATAGCAGCGCTGAGCATGGGGAAAATCTGCTGTACCATCTGCCACTCCATCTCGATGCCAGGCATAGGTTCGGCACTGAGGAAGTGACGCTGTATCTCGCGCACGATGGTACGGTTCTTCTGCTTGTCGCGCTCGTTGTAGGCATTCTCCATACCACTGAGAATATCTGCCTTCACACGCTCAATTTCGCTGTCAGTGAAGCCATATTTGGCTGCCGAAAGCACTACGCCAAGAGCTGCATTGAGACCTTTCTGCCACTCATTCTCGCGGAAAACAATGTCAAGTTCGAAGCACTCCTTGGTCTTGCATACGATGTACTTGCCGAACTCGGCACCAGCCTGCATGAATGGTGCATCGGCTTTCTGTGTAAGCTCGGCCAAACGCTGGTTGAGAGCCATGGTGATGATGTTCTCGAGGATGCTGGTCATATAGCCGATCTGCGTAAGCTTGACTGCATCGGGCAGTGGGTCGGTCTTGTACATGACAGCAAGGACGTTGTAGTTCTGCTCGGGGTCACTGGCTACAGCCACCAAGGGCTCCTGGTTGTCCTCAACTGGGAAGTAAACGCGTTCTGCTTCATTCTCGGGATTGTGGATATCCGACCAAAGAGCCTGAATCTTCTGCTCCACAGCATCGACATCAACATCTCCGACAACGAAAATACCCTGCAGGTCGGGACGATACCACTTGTGATAGTAGTTGCGCAGTTCATCGTAGGCGAAATTATCAACCACCGACATCAGGCCGATAGGCATACGCTCGGCATAGCGATTGCCGGGAATGAGCTTCGGAAGGATGGTTTCGTACATGCGAAGTGTAGCACTCGTACGGGTACGCCATTCCTCGTGAATCACACCGCGCTCCTTATCAATCTCATCTCCATCGAGCGTTAGATAACCGCTCCAATCGTGGAGGATGAGCAGACAGCTATCAACGATGCCCGGATGAAGCGTTTCATCGATGGGAACGTCGGAAATGTTATAGACAGTCTCATCGATGGAGGTGTAGGCATTGACATTGGTGCCGAACTTGACGCCATGGCGCTGCAGATACTCGAGCAAGCCTTTGCCAGGGTAGTTCTTGGTGCCATTGAAGGCCATGTGCTCAAGGAAGTGAGCAAGACCGCGCTGGCTCTCTTCTTCGAGGACCGAGCCAACTTTCTGGGCAATGAAGAACTCGGCATGATGCTCGGGTAGATCATTGTGCCGAATGTAGTAAGTGAGGCCATTGGGCAGCTGGCCGTAACGCACCTGCGGATCCATCGGCAGAGGTGGCATCTGAGGCATCTGCTGTGCCACAAGGACACTGCTGCAGAGTCCAAAAGCCATCAATAAGGTTGAGAAGAAATGCTTCATAGTTTATAAAAAGGGAATGTTGAATATAGAAATTTCGGAATGTCAAAAAACCGAAATTAGGGATGTCTAAATCAAATCAGGAACTGGCTGGAGATGGGCTCGTTGTTCATGACGCGACGGATTGTCTCAGCAAAAAGATTGGAGATGGTAATGGTCTTTACCTTGGGACTGGAGCCACGATAAGGAATCGAGTCGGTGAAGACAATCTCCTTGAGCATGCTGTTATCGACACGTTCGCTGGCTGGGCCTGACATGACACAGTGGCTTGCACAAGCGCGAACACTGCGTGCTCCCATCTTCATGATGAGATCGGCAGCCTTGGTGATGGTTCCTGCGGTATCTACCATGTCGTCGACGAGGACAACATCCTTGCCTGTAACGTCGCCAATGAGGAACATCTCGCCAATCGAGTTTGGTTTGTCGCGATGCTTGTCGCACATCACCATAGGAACATTGAAGTACTTCGAATAGGTGTATGCACGCTTTGAACCACCGGCATCGGGAGAGGCCATGACAAGATTATCGAGACCGACCTCGTTGGCAATGTAAGGCATGAGGACACTCGAAGCGTAGAGATGATCGACAGGGCAGTCAAAGAAGCCCTGGATCTGGTCAGCATGGAGGTCCATGGTGATGAGACGATTGATGCCGGCTGTGGCCAACATATCGGCAACGAGTTTGGCGCCAATGGCAACACGTGGCTTGTCCTTTCGATCCTGACGTGCCCATCCGAAATATGGAATAACGGCAGCAATCTGTGCAGCCGAAGCACGCTTGGCTGCATCGATCATGAGGAGCAGCTCCATCAGGTTGTCAGCGCTTGGGAAGGTGCTCTGAACAAGAAATACATACTTGCCGCGAATAGACTCTTCGAACGATACGCCGAACTCTCCATCAGCAAAGGTTTGAATCAGCAGATTACCAAGGGGACATCCCAAGTTGGCACAAATCTTTTCGGCGAGGTAACGTGAAGCTCGACCCGAGAAAACAAGGAAGTTATTATTCATAATACTATATTATATGTACATAATACGGTGCAAATATAAACTTTAAAACAATAGGTCGGTAAAAAAAAGGGCAGAAAATGCAAATAATTTGCGATTTCTGCTCCAATTTGATTGAAAATTCATTGCTACTTGCCTTTTATGCGCAAAACTACTGCATCGTAGGCAGGTACTTTGACGCGCACGGGTTCAGTAGTCGAGAAAACACCGAAGTCCCACTCACCTGTAAGCAGGTTCTCCACATGGCGTCTGCGTCCGGGGACGATTCCAACATAATCCCATGCCTCCTGCGGCACGTTAACAGCAATCTGCTGGTCTTCGCCCTGGAAATTGGCTACCACGAGCACTAGGTCATGGCGCGAATGGCGAATGAAGCTGAACGTACGGTGGATGTTGTATTCGGGATTGTTGTAATTGCAATAAGTAAGGTCGTAAAAATCACCTTCACGCAGGGCATCGCAGGAATTGGCGATGGAGAACACCTTGTTGTAATAGTCGCGCAGGTCACGCATGCTCTTGGGAAGCATATGACGGCGCCAAAGTCCCTTCTTGCCACGCCATTGGTAGATAGTATCGACAGTCCAATAATCGAAGATGGTGGTTCGTCCGTCGAGGCCAGAATACCCTTCCTCATCCATACCGCGTTCGCCAAGTTCCTGTCCGAAATAATTAAGGAAGGGACAAGTGTTCATTAGAACGCTGACTATAAGCGCGGGACGTCCTTTGATGGGATCACCGGCGAAAAAGTCAGATGCCAGACGCTGTTCGTCGTGATTCTCGAGGAAGTTGAGCATATGCTCCTGCACGCCATTGAGCCCCTGCCAAACCTGAGTAATGGCACTGGCTGACTCACGACATTCGACGATACCTCGCAAGGTGTCATAAAGACCAACCTTATCATAAAGGTAGTCGAAGCCACCAAAATTGATGTAGCTCGAATAGAGCGCAGGTTCGTAGATTTCAGCGATGAAGATGATATTTGGGTTAATTGCCTTGATTTGGGGAATAATCCAATGCCAGAAATCAACAGGCACCATAAAAGCCATATCGCAACGGAAACCATCGACGCCCTTTTCAGTCCAATAGACAAGGATGTCGCGCAACTTGAGCCAAGTATTGGGTAGAGGCGTAAAATAGTCGCGTCCTCCTCCCATATAGTCGATGCCGAAGTTCAACTTCACTGTCTCATACCAATCATATTTGTCTGGCCAGGCACTGAAAACATCATTGCCCGTGGCACAAGCAGGGTTCTCGACATAAGGTCCCATTTCTTCGCTTGGAGCCACTCCTACCCTGTCGAGATGAAGAGGCTCTTCGCAGTAATAAAAGTTGTTATGGGGATCAAAGGGTCGGTCCACGTGATCGTACTCACCAAGGTCGCTGACATTCTTTGGCTTGGTTACACTCTTGTAATGACGGGCGACATGATTAGGCACAAAATCAATAATCATCTTGAGGCCTACCTTATGGGTGCGCTCGACAAGGGCATCAAACTCTTCCATGCGACGATCTGGTTCGTCAGCCAAATCACAAGACACACTATAATAATCGGAAATGGCATAGGGAGAACCAGCAATGCCCTTCAGGACCTGTGGGTTCTGACGGGGAATGCCATATTTTGAATAGTCGGTAGCAGAAGCCTGCTGCAGCAAACCTGTGTACCAGATATAATTGCAGCCAAGTTTTCGAATGGAACGTAGTGCCACCTCCGAAAAATCGCTCATCTTACCACATCCGTTCTGTTCAATCGTGCCATTATGCTCACGGGTCGTATTACCATTGCCGAACAGACGAACCAATGCCTGGTAGATGATAATCTTTTCCTTCATCGGTTTGGGTTATCTTTATGAGAAGAATTATTGCAGTATTTCGTTGAAACTAACAATAATTCGCTTATAATTTCAATATTTTTATTTATAGTGGGTGCAAAGATAATGAATATATTTGAAAAAACAAATTTTTAGGATGTTTCTTTTTGCAAAAAACCAAGAAAAACCAATTTAGAGCCATCAAAAAGGGGCATTTTGCTATTTTTTGAACACAGAAATTACATTTTTCCGTCGAAATAATTGGATAATTCGAAAAAATACTGTATCTTTGCGCCCGTCAAAAACGAAATGCGGCAACGCTTCGTGATCGACAGGTCTGCCCTGATGGTGGAATCGGTAGACACGAGGGACTTAAAATCCCTTGGCCCAAAAGGCCGTGCGGGTTCGACCCCCGCTTGGGGTACGAGGTTGCAAATAGATGAAACTATTTGCAACCTTTTTTCTTTCTCATTTTCAGCACTTTACAAAGATAAAGCCATTTATTGAAGTTTCAAATATTTCCATAAAAATACACAAAAATTTCAATTCGATACACAATTTTATACACAAAAGTTTGGAAGTTTCAGAAATTGTGTATAACTTTGCACCTGCAGGACAGACAAATGTCCGGCTCAGTCATATTTAACCATGTCGGATTGCCGACACAAATCAATTATTATGTCATCCCTTAAACTATCTCTTTCGAAGAAAGAACTGCAAGGAGGTCGAGAGGTGCTTATCCTTGTTAATGTATCGGGTCTTCACCATACCCGTTTCCGCATAAAGTCGGGAATCTATGCCAACCCATCACTTTGGAATGACCAAAAGCAGACCGTCATCGTTCCACCGAAACGCAGCCTAAACGCTGCCCTTGTAACC